>CAZXNA010000029.1:0-30489 GCA_964641295.1 uncultured Thermoanaerobaculia bacterium | reverse complement strand
CCGCCGAGCCATGAACGGCCCTGAGGTGATCATGCATGCCGCGCTCACGCCTGCTTCTCGCTGGCCACACTCCCGAGCGCTGACGCTGCCCCCTGACGCTGCGGCTGCGGCTGCCACTGCCCCCTGCCGCTGCCGCTGCGACGATCATCGGGATCCCCCCGAGCCAACCGCTCCGGATGCCTCCCGCGAGGGAGCGGACGCCGGAGGTGCAGAGTAGGTGCTCAGGTGGCGAGTGTGACGTGACCTTCGAGGAGAACTCCGGCGGAGAGGTGAACGGGGTCGTCGGGCGCTACGATGTGGACGCTTCCGCGGGCCGTCACCCCGGTCCCGAAGAAGACGTTGCCCTCGACCTTCAGTTCCTGGCAGTGGAGCAGGGACGGGGGACCCTCGGGGAATCGCTTCTCGAAGTCGTCGATCAGCCTGTAGAAACGGGGGTCGAGCCGGACGGCCGGAGGCCGCTCCCGCTCACGGTGCAGGACGATCCGGGCATCAGGAGTCAGCTCGTAGGCGTCGGATCGGACGGCCAGGAGGTCGTTGGTGGTCTTGACCGGCGAGAAACGCCGGCGTGGAACCCGGACGGCGGCGGCCCCGGGGAACAGTGAGATGGCGGCGCCCATGGCGGTTTCCAGCTGGATGACGGGCGGGGAGGACGGGTCCCGGGGGTCCAGGGTCTTGTGGTTGACGATGGTGGCCAGGGGGAGGTAGCCGTCGTGACGGCTCAGGAGGTCGCGGAGAACCTCCAGGTCAAGCCACAGGTTGTTGGTGTTGAAGTAGCGGTACCGCTCGATATCCTGGAACTCCGCAAGCTCGTCCGGTGGCACCTGGGCGGCCTCCCGGAGCGCCAGTCCGTCCCCGCGGAGACGGCAGAGGTGTCCGCCCTTCCGGTCTGCCTCCGTGCGGTCGGCCACCTCCATCATGAAGCTGGCACCGCTGCTGACCATGTAACCCAGCAGTGCGGGATCGAGGATCGCTCCGAGGTTGTCGGCGTTGGAGACGAAGGCGTAGCGGTAGCCCGAGTCGAGGAGCCGATCCAGGAGACCCGAGGTCTCCAGGGCCGTGTAGAGGTCCCCGTGGCCGGGGGGGCACCACGCCCCGTCGCCGGGGTGGAGCTCCGGCGCGGCCCGGCCGTTCTCCTCGAGGATCTTGGGGACGCGGTGTTGCAGGAAGCTCAGGGGCAGGCCCCGGACAGCGAGCTCCGGATAGGCCTTCAGGGCCTCGAGGGACGTTGCCTCGGTGCGGAAGGAGTTCATCAGCAGCAGGGGGACGTCGACACCCAGACGCTTGCGGAGGGCGAGGATCTGGCGGGCGATGAGATCCAGGAAACTCAACCCGTCCCGGACGGGCAGCAGCGACTTGGGGCCCACGAGGCCCATGCTGGTCCCCAGGCCACCGTTGAGCTTGATGACGACGGTGCGTCCGATGCTCTCACGGCCGGCGGCCTCGTGGGCGCCGAGGGATTCGGCGTCCGGGAGATCCTCGACGGGCAGGATCTCGTCCCGTTCCAGGAGGCCCCGCTCACCGCGAAGCAGTCGCCGGTAGTGGTGAAGGAAGCAGCGGACGGCCGGTGCCGGCATTCCGGCACGCTCGAGAACGGCCCTCACGGAGCCCGTCGTGTTATCGGGAATCGATCCCATGGATGCGCTCCTTTTCCGGACTGTGTCGCCCCTGTGTCATAATAGAGGAGTCATGGTGCGTCGTGACCAGTTGTTGGTGTGTCTTGCCATCGCGCTGACCCTTCTGGCGCCGGTGGCTGCCGGTGCGGTCTCGCCCTCGGAGGGCCCGGCCGCCACTGCACCGGTCCAGCGCTCGGATCTCAGGGATCTGGTCCACCGGATCAGTACGGAGCAGGGGGTCGATCCCCGCCTGGTTCACGCCCTGGTCGTGGTGGAGTCCGGGTACCAGCCGCGGGCGGTCAGCCCCAAGGGCGCCCTGGGTCTGACACAGCTGATGCCGGCAACGGCCCAGCGGCTGCACGTCAAGAACCCCTTCGATCCCGAGCAGAACGTTCGGGCCGGGGTCCGCGAGCTCTCCCGCCTGATCGACCGCTATGCCGGCGACCTGCCTCGGGCCCTGGCGGCCTACAACGCCGGCGAAGGAGCCGTCGACCGCTACCGGGGCGTTCCGCCCTACCGGGAGACGCGAAGGTACGTCCAGCGGATTCTCAGCCTCTACTTCGGCCGTCCGTACCACCTTGATGGGCGTCCGTACCGGCAGCCGGTCAAGCTGGTCCGGGATCCGCGAACGGGCTCGGTGGTCATCACCAACGGCGGCGTCTCCTCCCTGGTCCGTCCAGGCGCCATCCGTCTCTCCAGTGGAGGTGGCACCCTCGGCGGTGGCTTCGGACGCTGAACCAACAACGCTCGGTATGGTGCCAGCCAGGCCTCTTCGTCGCGGGCTGCCTGGCCCGCCATGTGGGGGAGGCGGAGTTGGGAGAAGGCCGTCCTGGCGTTTCGGGAGGAGCTCCCCACGGTGTTGATCTGCTCCGCTATCATCGTCCGGTCATGAGGCGTGCGCTCACCATCTTTCTCCTGATTCTTGCCACAGGGGCGCTCTCCTGCCGTGCGAGCGAGCTGCTCTGGTATGCCGAGGATGGGAGTGGTGATCCCGTGGCCTCGCACGGTGCCGGCACGCCCTTCAACCCCGCCTCGGTGGTCAAGGTGGGTACCAGTTGGTGGGCCCTGGAGCGGCTGGGCCCCGAGTATCGGTACCTGACCCGATTCGGCTACACGGGCTCGTTGGACCGGGCGACGGGGACGATCACGGGGGATCTGGTGGTCAGCGGCGGCGGTGATCCGGACTTTCAGCCTGAGAACGCTTTCCTCGTGGCGCGGGCGCTTGGGAGGCTGGGCGTCCGGCGGGTGACGGGAAACGTCGTCATCGACGGGCCGTTCTGGATGGGCTGGGAGGGCGGGCCGTTCCGGCGCGCGCCAGATCCGGCCGTCCGGGCCCGCAGGGCCGGCAGGCGCCTGGTCCGGGCGCTCGACACGCGCCGTTGGGGCGTCGCCCACCGGGAGGCGTGGGAGAAACTCTGCGCCCGCCTCGGCTGGCAGGCCACGGAGGCGCCGTCCATCGAGGTGAGCGGCGAGGTCCGGACGGGAACCGCCGCCGGTATCCATCCCCTGGTGGTGCACCGGTCCAACCCGCTTGCGGTGATCCTCAAGCGCTTCAACGTTTACTCCAACAACGACATCGAACGGATCGCCGATGGCCTAGGCGGCGTGCCGGCCCTGGAGGCCTTCCTCCGGAGCACGCTGGGCGCCGGCGTTCATCTGGAGACCGCCTGCGGGCTCGGCAGGAACCGGATGACGGCCGTGGAGGTCGTCCGCATGATCCGGGGCTTTCAGACATGGCTTGCCGCCCACGACCTGCGGCTCCGCGACATTCTGCCGGTACCGGGCTGCGATCCGGGGCCGATCCCGCGGATGTTCCCCGCCCTGGCGAGCGGGAATCTGGCACGGGCGATCACCTGTAAGTCGGGGACGCTCTCGGACACGGACGGTGGCGTGGCGGTCCTGGCAGGCAGCTTCCAGCCGCCGGAGGGCCGGGAGGTCGTTTTCTGTGTGGTGGCGCCGGAGGCCGGCGGGGAGCTCCACCGGCTCAGGGGCCGGGAGGAATCCTGGCTCGTCGACCTGATCCGGAAGCGGGGCGGGGCTCGGGCGCCGGATTGCGGCGCACCGCTCCTGTTTTCCGATGCCGAGGCCGCCGTGAAGACCGAGTTGGCACTCGAAGGGAGGAACTGATGGCTCTGCGTGAAGAGGTGGAGAGGATCTGGCCGGAGCTTCGATGGATCGAGGATGGAGCTCTTCGTGGGAAGGTGACCGATTGCTGGGTGCTGGCCTTCGAACGCTCGCCCCTGGAGCCCGAGGACCTCTCGCGGATCCCGTTCACGCTCAAGGTGCCGGATTGTCCTGTCAGCTTCCTGGCCCACAAGCGCCTCGTGGTCCACGTGGCCCGTCAATCGGGGCTCTCCATCCGGGAGTTCTTCGGCGAGGCGCTTCCCGTCGACATGGATACTCTGATCGCCGGGGCGATCCTGGCCGACGTGGGCAAGCTGCTGGAATACGAGGGAGATGGAGAAGGCGGCACCCGCCAGAGCGTTCGGGGAAAGTACCTGCGTCATCCCTTCACGGGTGTCGCGCTGGCAATGGAGTGTGACCTGCCCGACGCGGTCTGTCACATCGTTGCCACCCACGCCGCCGAGGGGAACCTGGTGGCCCGCAGCACGGAGGCGTGGATCGTCCACCACGCCGACTTCATGACCTATGAGCCGTTCGTCAACCGGCTTCATGCGACTGGTTCTTGAAATGATGCAGTGTCAGCGGGTTGACGGATGGCCGGGTGGCCGGGTGATTTGACATGGGACCGGTGGGGATGACACAATTCCACCGCTCGCAGCCGGGCGAGAGGGATGTTGTTTCGTCTCTGGAGGAGGGTTCGAGGATCATGGCGCGCAGGCTCAACACGATCATCATCGTGCCCCATAGCAAGGCCAAGTTCATCAAGTTTTCCTTCTCCACCAGGGCGGCCGTCGCCACGGGCATTGCTTTGGTGCTGGGCCTCATCCTCTCCGTTGTCGCCATGGTCTACACGGGAAGCGCCGTCAACCGCAAGGCCGAGGCGAAGCGTCTCCGCGCCGAGAACCGCGAGCTCCAGAAGGTCAACGAAGAGCTCAAGAAGACGGTGACCAGCATCCAGGCACGGCTCGAGGAGTTCGAGCGGCGAACCTCCCGGCTCGCCCTGGCCGCTGGAATGAACGGCGATGGAGAGGCGTTGCCCTCTGACGTCGGCTCGGAAGAACACGCTGGCCGCGGTGGCCCCTACAAGCGGGTCCCCGAGAAACCGGAGGAGTTGAGGTTCCAGGAACAGTGGATTGCCAGCAACCTGGATGCCGTGGAAAAGCAGCTCGATGCACGGGGGAACCGGCTTGCGGCGACGCCGACCATCGCGCCGGTCATCGGTGTGCTGACGGATGGTTTCGGCCGCCGCCGGGATCCCTTCACGGGGAGGCCGGCCTACCACCGGGGCATCGATATCTCGGCGCGTCGCGGGACGCCCGTCGTCTCTCCGGCGGACGGCGTCGTGACCTTCACGGGGCGGCAGCGGGGCTTCGGCCGGGAGATCCGGATCTCCCATGGATTTGGTATCGTAACGGTGTACGGCCACCTCAGCTCCATCGGCGTGAAACCGGGCGAGCGGGTTCACCGGGGGGACGTCATCGGGAGGGTCGGCAGCACGGGTCGCTCCACGGGGCCCCACCTGCACTACGAGGTTCACGTGGACGGAGCGGCGGTCAACCCCCTGTACTACATACTCAACGCCTACTGAGGGCAGATCGAAATGGCGTGAAGATGGGAGCCGGGGCCTGCCCCGGCCTTTCGCCATAGGACCATCGAGGTCAAAATGAACGTCATCGAAAAAGCATTTGACAAGGTCTTCGGGACCAAGCACGAGCGGGACATCAAGAAGCTGCGACCCCTGGTCGCGGCCATCAACGATCTCGAGCCCGAGATGAGCGCCCTCTCCGACGAGGAGATCCGGGAGCGCTTCGCCCGGATCCGCGAGCGCGTCATGGAGGCGATGGGGGACCTTCCCGAGGACGGCCGGCGTCGTTGGAACTACGTCCAGGAGGTACTGGACCGGGAACTCGTCGAGGTCTTCGCCATGGTCCGGGAGGCCTCCAAGCGGACCCTGGGCATGCGCCACTTCGATGTCCAGCTGGTCGGTGGCATCGTCCTGCACGAGGCCAAGATCGCCGAGATGAAGACCGGTGAGGGCAAGACCCTCGTCGCGACCCTCCCGGTGGTCCTCAACGCCATGACGGGACGCGGAGTCCACGTGGTGACGGTCAACGACTACCTGGCCCGCCGCGACGCCGAGTGGATGGGCAAGATCTACCGTTTCCTGGGGCTGTCCGTCGGCTGCATCCAGAACACCATGGACGATCTCGAGCGCAAGGAAGCCTACGGTGCGGACATCACGTACGGCACCAACAACGAGTTCGGCTTCGACTATCTCCGGGACAACATGAAGTTCGACGTCAGCCGGATGGTGCAGCGGGGCCACTTCTACGCCATCGTCGACGAGGTGGACTCGATCCTGATCGACGAGGCGAGAACGCCGCTGATCATCTCCGGTCCCTCCGAGTTGTCCGTCGACCTCTACTACAAGGTCGACGCCATCATCCCCAAGCTGGAAAAGGGCGAGGAGATCGAGGACAAGCACGGCAACAAGACGACGACGGGCGACTACATCGTCGACGAGAAGGCCCAGTCGGCCTCCCTGACCGAGCAGGGCGTTGCCAAGGTTGAGAAGCTCCTCAACGTCGACAACCTTTTCGATCCGAACCACATCGACATCCTTCATGCCGTCAACCAGGCCTTGAAGGCCCACACCCTCTTCCAGCGAGACCACCACTACATCGTCAAGGACGGCGAAATCCTGATCGTCGACGAGTTCACGGGGCGCCTGATGCCGGGCCGGCGCTGGTCCGACGGCCTCCACCAGGCCGTCGAGGCCAAGGAACGGGTCAAGATCCAGTCGGAGAACCAGACCCTGGCCACCATCACCCTGCAGAACTACTTCCGCATGTACGACAAGCTGGCCGGCATGACCGGTACGGCCGAGACGGAGGCGGAGGAGTTCTCCAAGATCTACAACCTGGACGTGGTGGTCGTTCCGACCAACAAGCCCATGATCCGCCTGGACCACCCAGACGTCGTCTACAAGACCGAACGGGAGAAGTTCCAGGCGGTGGTGGACGAAATCGAGCGCGCCCACAAGATCGGGCAGCCGATGCTGGTCGGCACGGTCTCCATCGAGAAGTCCGAGAAGCTGGACAAGCTCCTCAAGCGGCGGAAGATTCCCCACGTGGTTCTCAACGCCAAGTTCCACGAGCGTGAGGCCGAGATCGTCGCCCAGGCGGGCCGGCTCGGCGCCGTCACCATCGCAACGAACATGGCCGGCCGCGGCACGGACATCGTCCTCGGCGGCAACCCGGAGGGACTGGCCCTGGCCGAGGCCAACCCGGCCGAGGACCCGGAGGCCTACGAGAAGGCCCTGGAAAAGTACCGGAAGCTGTGCGCCGAGGAGCGGGAAAAGGTGCTCGAGGCCGGCGGCCTCTACATCATCGGTACCGAACGCCACGAATCGCGCCGGATCGACAACCAGTTGCGGGGCCGCTCGGGCCGCCAGGGAGATCCGGGCGCCACCCGTTTCTTCCTCTCTCTCGAAGACGATCTGATGCGCATTTTCGCCTCCGACTGGGTGCGCAAGATGATGGACAAGCTGGGCATGGAGGAGGGGGAGCCCATCGAATCCAAGATGGTCAGCAAGTCCATCGCCCGGGCCCAGAAGCAGGTGGAAGGGCGCAACTTCGAGATGCGGAAGCACCTCCTCGAGTACGACGACGTCATGAACCGTCAGCGCGAGGCCGTCTACAGCCTGCGTCGTCAGATCCTCGAGGGTGAGGAGGGGCGCGACTACATCCTGCGGGTGGTCAGGGAGATCGTCGAGCAGATCGTCGAGGCTCGCTGTCCCGAGGATGCCGATCCGGCGGACTGGGACAGCGAGGGCGTCGAGAAGGACTTTGTCCGTTACTTCGGGATCTCCGTCAAGGATCTCGGCATCGACTGGGGCACCATCAACAGGATCGACCTCCAGGAGACCCTGCTCCAAGCCGCCCAGGACCATTACAAGCGCCGTGTGGAGCGCTTTGGCGACGAGGAGTTCGCCAAGCTGGAGAAGTTCATCCTTCTCGACACCCTGGACCGCCTGTGGAAGGACCACCTGCTGGCCCTGGATCATCTGCGCGAGGGGATTGGACTGCGCGCCTACGGCCAGCGGGACCCACTGGTCGAGTACAAGCGGGAGTCGTACGCCCTCTTCGAGGACATGTGGGAGCGCATCGAGGACCACGTCATCGCCTTCCTCTTCCACGCCGAGCCGGTGGAGGAGATGCCGGTCAAACGTCGGCAACGCCAAACGACGCTCTCGCATCCCAAGGCAGCCGCCATGGAGAAGGCCCGCGCCCGGCAGGAGCAGGTGGCGAACAGCCCCGTCGGCCCCGTCAAGCCGACGACGGTCCGCCGCACCCAGCCCAAGGTCGGCCGGAACGATCCCTGTCCGTGCGGCTCGGGTAAGAAATACAAGAACTGCTGCGGCAGGGCCGCACGGACAGGGAGTTGAAGATGGAAAACGAAATGCCAACCGGTCTGACCTTCGACGACGTGCTGCTCGTGCCGTCCCGCTCGGAGGTCCACCCCAACCACGTCGATGTCCGGAGCCGTCTGACACGGACCGGTGTCTCCCTCAACATCCCCATCGTCTCGGCGGCCATGGACACGGTGACCGAGGCCAACATGGCCATCGCCATGGCGCAGCACGGGGGAATCGGGATCATCCACAAGAGCATGACCATCGAGCGGCAGGCCGAGGAGGTGGACAAGGTCAAGCGCTCCGAGTCCGGCATGATCGTCGATCCCGTGACCATCCACCCCGACCAGCTGGTCCGAGAGGCCCTCGAGGTCATGGCACGCTACCGGATCTCGGGCCTTCCCGTCGTGGACGAGCACGGCCAGCTCAAGGGGATCCTGACCAACCGGGACCTCCGCTTCTGCACGGAGTTCGAGAAGCCCATCACGGACTTCATGACACAGGACGAGCTGGTGACGGCGCCCGTGGGGACGACCCTCGAGGAGGCCAAGGCCCTGCTGCACCGGCACCGGATCGAAAAGCTCCTGGTGGTGGACGACGAGGGCAACCTCAAGGGCCTGATCACCGTCAAGGACATCAAGAAGGCCCAGGAATACCCCCTGGCCTGCAAGGACGAGCTGGGACGGCTGCGGGTGGCCGCCGCCATCGGGGTCAGCGGGGACGTGGAGGAGCGTTGCAGCGCCCTGGTCGAACGGCACGTGGACGTCCTCTGCCTGGACAGCTCCCACGCCCACTCCCGCGGCGTCCTCGACGCCGCGGAGAGGATCAAGGAACGCTTCCCGGACGTGCCCCTGATCGTCGGCAACGTGGCCACGGCCGAGGGGACCCGCGATCTGATCGCTGCGGGCGCGGACACGGTCAAGGTTGGCATCGGCCCGGGCTCCATCTGCACCACCCGGGTGGTGACCGGTGCGGGGATGCCCCAGGTGACCGCCATCCAGGCCTGCGCCCGGGCGGCCCACGAGGCCGGTGTTCCCATCATCGCCGACGGCGGGATCCGCTTTTCCGGCGATATCACCAAGGCCCTGGCCGCCGGGGCCGACGTGGTCATGATCGGCTCCCTCTTCGCCGGCGTCGAGGAGTCGCCGGGCGAGCAGATCCTTTACCAGGGCCGCACCTTCAAGTCGTATCGTGGAATGGGCTCCATCGGCGCCATGAAGGATTCCTACGGCAGCCGCGACCGCTACTTCCAGGAGGACGCCACCCTGGAGAAGCTGGTGCCGGAAGGGATCGAGGGCATGGTCCCCTTCAAGGGCCCCCTCTCCAACCAGCTGGTTCAGCTCGTGGGCGGCCTGCGGGCCGGCATGGGTCTGGCCGGTTGTGCCTCCCTGGAGGAACTCCACACGAAGGCCCGCTTCATCAAGGTCACCGGCGCCGGGCTCCGCGAGAGCCACGCCCACGACGTGGTCATCACCAAGGAGGCCCCCAACTACCGGACCGAGCGGTAGGGGAGCAAGCTCGGCACGTTGCCTTGCGGGCCCGGCGTGGTGGGGTGGGGGGTATGTTCCGCCCGGTCGATGACGAGGGATGGGTGTCCTGTCCGTTCAGGGTCCTGCCCTCCTGTTGTCATGATCGCGCGGTGTTCCGGGCTACAATGACGGCATGAAGCGGGCACTGATCACGGGCGTCACGGGGCAGGACGGGTCCTATCTGGCCGAGCTGCTGCTCGCCAAGGGTTACGAGGTCCACGGGCTGGTCCGGCGGGCGTCGACCTTCAACCGGAGCCGCATCGACCACCTTCGGGCGGATCCGGAGCTGCGGACCCGCTTCCACCTCCATTACGGCGACCTGGGCGACACGGAGTCGCTGGCGGGCGTGCTGCGGCATGTGCAACCCGAAGAGGTCTACAACCTGGCGGCCCAGTCCCACGTGGGCATCTCCTTCCGCATGCCCACCTACACGGGTGACGTGACGGGGCTCGGCGTGGTGCGCCTGCTGGAGGCCGTCCGGGCCGTCAGTCCGGAGGCGCGTTTCTACCAGGCCTCGTCGTCGGAGCTCTTCGGCAAGGCCGAGGAGGTCCCCCAGTCGGAGGGGACGCCCTTCCACCCCCGCTCCCCCTACGCCGTGGCGAAGATGTACGCCTTCTGGGCGACGGTCAACTACCGGGAGGCCTACGGCCTGTTCGCGGCCAACGGTATCCTCTTCAACCACGAGTCGCCACGCCGGGGGGAGAATTTCGTCACCCGGAAGATCACCCGGGCCGTCGCGGAGATCGCCGTCGGCCGGCGGGAGTCCGTCGCCCTGGGGAACCTGGAAGCGCGGCGCGACTGGGGGTTCGCCGGTGACTACGTGGACGCCATGTGGCGCATGCTCCAGGCGGAGATACCCCGCGACTACGTCGTCGGTACGGGAAAGGCCCACTCGGTGCGGGAGTTCGCCGAGCGCGCCTTCGCCGAGATCGGCGTCGAGCTGGCCTGGGAGGGGGAGGGGAAGGACGAGGTCGGGCGTGATGCGCGCAGCGGCGCGATCCGCGTGACGGTGGACCCGGCCTACTTCCGCCCGGCCGAGGTGGACCACCTCCTGGCCGATCCGGGGCGCGCCCGCGAGGAGCTCGGCTGGCAGCCGAAGGTGAGCTTCGAGGAGCTGGTCCGCATGATGGTCCAGGCCGACCTCCGGGCCGTCCGCGTCGATTCCGCCTGATCGTCAGCGTCCGCCGTCGTGGACAGGTGCCGTGGTGCACGATAAGATCCCCGCTCGCAAGGAGGTGACCATGCGCGTCGTCGAATGTGTCCCCAACATCTCCGAGGGCCAGCGGCCCGAGATCTACGAGGCGGTGGCCCAGGCCGCGGCCTCGGTTCCCGGCGTGCGTCTGCTCAACGTGGACCCCGGGAAGGAGACCAACCGGACGGTGATCACCTTCGTCGGCGAGCCCGAGGCCGTCGTCGAGGGGGCCTTTCAGCTCATCGCAAAGGCCCACGAGCTGATCGACATGCGGGAGCACACGGGGGCCCATTCCCGGCAAGGGGCGGTGGACGTCGTTCCCTTCGTGCCGGTTTCGGGCGTCACCATGGACGATTGTGTCCAGTTGGCCCATCTGCTGGGCAAGCGGGTGGGGGAGGAGCTCGGGGTGCCCGTCTACCTCTATGAGTTCGCCGCCACACGACCCGAGCGGCGTTCCCTGGCAGACATCCGGGTGGGGGAGTACGAGGCGTTGCCGGAGAAGCTGGGCAAGCCCGAATGGGCGCCGGACTACGGGCCGGCGGAGTTCGTGCCCAGCTTCGGCGCCGTGACCATCGGGGCCCGCAAGTTCCTCGTGGCCTACAACGTCAACCTCAACGTGACGGACAAGCGCTGGGCCAACCGGGTGGCCTTCGACGTGCGGGAGAAGGGGCGCATGGTCCCCGGCCCGGACGGCAAAAAGGTCCAGAAGCCGGGCCTGCTCAAGGCGGTGCGCGGCGTCGGCTGGTACATCCCGGAGTACGGTTGCGCCCAGGTCTCCATGAACCTGATCGACCTGGACGTGACGCCGGTCCACGTGGCCTTCGACGCCTGCGACGAGCGGGCCCGGGCGCGGGGGATGCGGGTGACGGGCTCGGAGCTCGTGGGGCTCGTGCCGCGGCAGGCGATTCTCGACGCCGGGACCCACTACCTCAGGCGTATGGGCCGTTCGCCCGGCGTTCCCGAGAAGGATATCGTCCACACGGCGGTCAAGACCCTGGGGCTCGAGGAGGTCAGCGAGTTCGACCCCGGGGAACGGGTCATCGAGTACATCCTGGCGCCCGAGCGGCCCCTGGCCTCCATGTCGCTCCAGGAGTTCGCCGACGAGACCTCACGGGACTCGGCGGCGCCCGGCGGCGGCTCGGTGGCCGCACTGGCCGGGGCGCTGGGAGCGGCCCTGGCGGCCATGGTCGCCAACCTGGCTCACCCCAAGGGCGCCTACGCCAAGGTGCGGGACCAGTTGGAGGAGATCGCCGTCGAGGGGCAGCGGCTCAAGCAGCAACTTCTCGATGCCATCGACGAGGACACCTGGTCGTTCCAGCGGTTGATGGCGGCCAACAAGCTCAGCGGACCCGGCAAGGAAGAGGCGGTCCGGGAGGCGACCATGGGCGCCGCAAGGGTACCCCTTTCGGTGGCCGAGGCCTGCCCACGCATCGCGGAGCTCTGCGGCCGCGTGGGGGAGATCGGCATGCCGGCCTCCCTCTCGGATGCCGCCGTCGGCGCGGCCATGGCGCGGGCTTCGGCTCTGGGAGCCGCCATGAACGTGCGGATCAACCTCCAGGGCATGGGTGAGGACGAGGAGGCCGGAGAGCTGCTGGCGAGGGCGGATCAGGCGGTCCGGAAGACCCAGGAGGTGGCCGATCGGGTGGTCTCGGAGATCTGGACTCGTCTCGGGGGGGCGTGAACGGGGCGGGATGGAGAATGGACGGCCGGGCCGTCCTGTTGTGACGAAGGAGTAAATCCGGGCCGCGCCCGTCGGGCGGCGGCCTGGCCGATTCGGGGGGTTACGTGAAGATCATCCGACAGGAACGCGCACTGCAGCGTCTGATGTTGCTGACGCGCTTCATCGTACCCATCTGGATCCTGGCGGGCGCCGTCTCCAAGCTCGTGGAGAACAGCCCCGCCCAGCTTCCCGTCGCCCTGATCAAGGTGGCGGGGGGCTTGGGGATCAATCTGGAATACCTCCTCCACATGGGCGTGGGCGTGGAGCTGGCCGCTGCCGGCGCCATGGTCGTGATGCCCAGCATGTCTCCGCTCATCGCCGCCGGCCTCCTGCTGTTCTTCTTCCCCATCCTCGTGGGGGACCTCTTCCTGGGAGCGTCCAGCTGCGGGTGTTTCGGCTCGGTCCAGGTCAACCCTGCCGTCACCCTGGCCGTGGAGGCGGCCCTGCTGGTGGCCGTCTTCGTGGCGGCCCATTCCGTGCGGTGGCGCTGGCTGCCCGGGCGGATCGACGGGTGGCGGGTCGTGGTGGCGCTGGGGTGGACGCTCGCGGCCTTCGCCGTGGCCTTTGGTTACCCCATGGGGAGCGCCCAGGCTCCGGCGCCCCTGGCCGGGGCTCCCATGGCCACGCCGACTCCGGACCGGGGTCCGGCGCTGCCCTCCTACTACCTTCCGGATTACAGCACCTGGGTTGGCACGGCGTGGAAAGATCTCGATGTCGCCCAATGGGTGAAGGGCCCTTCCCCCGACGGTCCCGGGACCCGGTACGTGATCTTCTACCGGAAGGACTGCGAGCACTGTCATGAGCTCCTTTCCACGAGGTTCACCGGAGAGCTTCCGTACCCCACCACGGTCATTGCCGTGCCGGAAAAGGATGGCTTTCCCACGAGCGGTGTGCTGCCCATGCCGTGTACCCAGTGCTCCCAGGCCGAGCTCCCGGCCGGTTGCGACTGGTTTCTCCAGACTCCGGTGGTGGTCCGGCTCGAGGACGGAATCGTCACCTGTGTGGCGGAGGTCGGCCCGACAAGTCCGAAATGTGTTGACTGGTAGTGGCAGAAGCCATGGGCGCCTGTGGTATGATCGGTTCCCGGTTGCCGTGGGGCGGCTGGCGCCCGTTCGATGGGAAACGAAAGGTAACGTCAAGGAGGTAGGAGCATGAGAAAGAGTCTGGGAGTTTCGGTAGCGATCCTGGCCCTCGTGGGTATGGGTCTGACCGGCTGCGCGACCAAGGAGTACGTGCAGGAGACCATCAACAGCAGTCTGCAGAACACCAATGCGAAGCTCGCCGAGGTCGAGACGTCGGTGGAGAAGAATCAGGCCGAGATCAGCAAGCTTGATCAGCGGACCGCGACCCTCGAGACCAAGGTCGAAAAGCTCTCGTCCGAGGCCCAAGAAGCCCTCAACCGCGCCGAGGAGGCCGGGAAGCTGGCCAAGGGCAAGTTCCTCTATGAAGTGACCCTGACCGACAACGATGTCCACTTCGGCTTCAACAAGTACGATCTCTCCGACGAGGCCAAGGCCGCCCTCGATCAGTTCGCCAGCAAGATCAAGGCGGAGAACAAGAGCGTCTACATCGAGATCCAGGGCCACACGGACAACATCGGCTCCGAGCAGTACAACCTCAAGCTTGGTTACAAGCGTGCCGAGCAGGTGATGCGTTACCTCAACATGCAGCACGGTTTCCCCCTGCACCGCATGAACGTCATCTCTTATGGTGAGTACAAGCCCATCGCGGACAACTCCACCAAGGATGGCCGTTCGCAGAACCGCCGCGTGACCCTGGTGGTGATGGAGTAACCCTCTTCTCACGAAACACAATCGAGGCGCCCGGGATTCGTCCCGGGCGCTTTTTTTTTGGCCCGTGGGCCTGTACCGCCGGACCCCGTCGTTCGAGGAGCAAGGCGGGGTGATGGGGATCTCTGCTACCCTCGCGGGCGATGGGGCCGTTGATTGCTGCCACCAATACCTGGGGCCTGCTGGCCGTACTGCTGGCCGCGGGAGCCTTTGGACTCTGGGCGGAGAAGACGCCCTGGGGAGCCCGTCTTTCCGGAGCCGTCGTCGCCATCGGGACCACCTTCATCCTGTCCAACCTTGGGGTCATTCCGGCGTCGGCGCCCGTCTACGACATGGTCTGGTCCTACCTCGTGCCGCTGGCCATTCCGCTGCTCCTGTTCAAGGCCGATCTCAGGCGGATCCTCCGGGAGGCGGGGCCGACCCTACTGGCATTCCTGGCGGGCGCCGTGGGCACCGTGGTGGGTACGGTGGTCGCATACCATCTGATTCCGCTGGGTGAGGAGGGGTGGAAGGTGGCCGGCATTTTCTGCGCCACCTACGTCGGCGGCTCCATGAACTACGTGGCCGTGGCCGAGGCGCTGGGCCTGCGGTCCGCCGACCTGGTGGCCGCCGGGATGGCGGCCGACAACCTGGTCATGACCCTCTACTTCCTCCTGCTCTTCGCACTGCCCGGGATCGGGTGGTTGCGGCGGCGCTACAGGAACCGGGTCGAGGAGGTGGAGGGAGAGGCCGGGGGCTACTGGGACAACCGTTCCATCTCCCTCGTGGACCTGGCCGTCTCCGTGGCCGTGGCGGCGGTTTCCTGCGCAGTGGGCTTCGGGCTGGCCTCGTGGATGGGGTGGAAGGGCGGCGGCATCCTGGTGTTGACGGCCCTGGTCGTCGTGGCGGCCACGCTCCTGCCGGGGCGACTGGGGGCCCTTGGAGGGGCCGAGGAGATGGGGACCCTGCTGATGCAGGTGTTCTTCGCAGCCATCGGCGCCAGCGCAAACATCGGCGTCGTACTGCGGGTGGGCCCCATGCTCGTCCTCTTCGCCGCCACGATCCTGCTGGTCCACCTGGCGATCATCCTCGTGGCGGGACGCCTGATGGGCCTTGACCTGATCGAGGTGGTCATCGCCTCCAACGCCAACATGGGCGGTCCGACGACGGCCGCCGCCATGGCCGTGGCCCGCCGCTGGGAGACCCTGGTCATCCCGGCCATCCTCTGCGGGACCCTGGGCTACGCCACCGCCACCTTCATCGGCGTCGCCGTGGCGCACTGGCTCCGGTAACCGGCGTTCTCACTGGACTCGTGTCGCGACCAGTTCCGTGGCGCGCGTGGGCATGGTTCGCCGGCTGCGCCGTCGGCCACGGGCCGCTCGGTGCGGTCCGTCCGTGAGCCTTCGGCTCCCGACGCCCCTTCCCTCGCGTCCCTGCGGGCTTCGCCCGCCCATGCCCGCATGCTGTTCGGCATCGAAGGCTCTTGAACGATGTTGGTGCACCAACCCCCCCCCTTGTATGGGAGGGGATCGCGCAGGGCCGCCCTCTCGCGGGCCGGTGCTGCGTCCACTTCGTCGGGATGGCCCCTCGCCTCGGGCCGGTCCGTCTCCCGCCCCGCCGCAGGGCCCGGTGGGTTAGCCGCGCTCGGATGGCCGAGGATGTCGTCCCTGTCGACGGCCGTGACCTCGTGGGCTGGCGGCGGGACCGATCGACGTGCGCCGACGGTGCGGCGAGCCGGTGACGTACCATGGATGGTCGTGGAGGGGACGGACATGGCAGGAACATTCATCCCACATGACGAACTCAAGCCCAGGGAGCTCCTTCCCGGCGCCGAGGCGCGCTTCGTCCACTCGCCCTCGATGACGGTGGCGTTCTGGTCGTTTGAACCGGGGGTCGACCTTCCCGAACACGCTCATCCCCACGAGCAGATCACGACCATGGTCGAGGGGGAATTCGAACTGACCGTCGACGGGCTGACCCGGAGAATGCTCCCGGGCGACGTCGCCGTCATCGAGAGCGGGGCCGTACACTCCGGGCGCTCCGTCACCCGGTGCCGGGTGATCGACGTCTTCCATCCGGTCCGGGAGGATTTCACGTAGCTCGTTCGTCCGCGTCCGCCCGGCCCAGGCGTTCGTGCAGGAACTCCTCGACGGTTCGCAGGAGCTCATGGGGATCGTCGATCTCGGTCAGTTTGCCGCGGAGCTTTCGGCCGCCGGGGAGGCCGTGGGTGTACTTGCCCGTGAAAACCTTGAGCTTGTGGAGGAGCTCCTTGCCCTCGAGCTCCCGGGCGAGGATCTCGAAGTGGCGGCGGATGACGCGGAAGCGCTCCTTGAGGGGAGGTTCGTCGTAACTGCCGGTCTCCAGGAGGTCGGCGGTCTGACGGAAGATCCACGGGTTCTTGAGGACGGCGCGGCCGATCATGACCATGGCGCAGCCGGTCTCGGCGAACATGCGGAGGGCGTCCTCCGGGACCTCCACGTCGCCGTTGCCGATAACCGGGATGGAAAGGGCTTCCACGAGCCGGCCGATGTGGCTCCAGTCCGCCCGGCCGGAGTACTGCTGGCGGGCCGTTCTGGGGTGGAGGGTGACGGCGTCGGCGCCCTCCTCCTGGCAGATCCGGCCCAGCTCCAGGTAGTTGAGCTCACCGGCCCGGAGACCCGAGCGGAACTTGACGGTCAGGGGAACCGTGACGGGGGCGCGGATGGCGGCGACGATCTCCCGGGCCCGGCCGAGGTCACCCATCAGGGCGGCGCCGGCACAGCCCTTGAGGATCTTGTTGGCCGGGCAGCCCATGTTGACGTCCACCACCTCGGCGCCCATGTCCTGGGCGACCCGGGCCGCCTCGGCCATGCGCTTCGCGTCGGAACCGTACACCTGGATGGAGATGGGGCGCTCCTCCTCGTGGAAGGGGAGCTTGGCGCGCTCGGCCTCGACGCCCCGGGTGATGGCCTCCGAGGAGATGAACTCCATGCTGACAAGCCCGCACCCGCCCAGGGAGCGAATGATCCTCCGGAAGGGGGAGTCCGTGATTCCGGCCATGGGCGCCAGCACCAGCGGTGGCTCGACCCGAACGGATCCGATCGCCGCCCCCTTCTTCCCCGACACGTGGTGGTCCTCACCCATACGGCCCATGGTACCGGTACCTGTGCCCGAGCACGCTGGCCGGTGTGTCTGGCCGCCACGACTCTCGGAGAAGCTCGCGCCGGGCGCACCTGCCAACCATCGAGTCTCGCCGAAGCTCACTCCGGTTTCGAAGACGGATCGAGTGGAACCTGATGGTTGGGCAGGGGGAGGAACGCTGCCCGCGGCACGTGCTCGCCATGGGAGGATCGCTGCTACCATGCCCCTGCCCCGGCCGGGGCGTGGAGGTACTGATGGCCGACAGTCTGAAGACGCGGGTCCGCTGGGTGGAAGGTCACCGCTTCGTGGCGACGACGGGGAGCGGCTTCTCCCTGGTGCTGGACAACCCCCATCGCCAGGGTGGCGCCGCCGCCTCGCCGATGGAGCTGTTGCTGGTCTCCCTGGCGGGATGCACGGGCGTCGACGTTGTGGCCATCCTGGAGAAGATGCGCCAGCCTCTGGAGCGCTTCGAGGTCGAGGTGGAGGGGTGGAGGGCCGAGGAGCACCCTCGGGTCTACACCGAGCTGGACGTGGTCTACCGGGCCTGGGGGGAGGTGGCCCCGAAGAAGCTCCTCAAGGCCGTCGAGCTCTCCGAGGGGAAGTACTGCTCGGTGACGGAGATGCTCCGGCCCACTGCGAAGATCAACCTCCGTGTGGAGCTCAACGGCGAGGTGATCGAGTGAACGGTCCGGGGGTGTTTCAGAACGGAGCCTTGAAATGGGCAGCTATCGCAGGTGGCGGGGTGTATCAATATTGAACGATCGCGCAATATCATGAGCGAGCAATCATGAGATTGAATCTTCAGAAAAAATTGATATCTTCAATGGAAGTCATTTTGGTAACAAGCAGTTGAGGCATTCGGCCGGGGATGGACATCGGAAAGATTTCGAGACGGGGGTTGCGTGAATCGCTTCACAAGTATATTATCAATTGGTGATGAATGAGGGACCCCTCTCCCGCGTTGCATCGACTCCCGAGGAATGTGCCAATCTGCGGGACTTCGTCGCCCACTTCTCCAATCATCTCCGCCTGAAGATCCTCTGCCGTCTCGCTGCGGGGCGCGCCTGCGTCCGGGAGCTGGTGGAGGCCACCGGCGAAAAGCAGTCCAACGTCTCCCAACAGCTCAAACATCTTCTGGACGCCGACCTTGTTAGCCGGCAGCGCGCGGGAGCGCGCGTCTACTACGAGATCGCGGATCCCGTGGCCCTGGAGGTCATGGAATTCCTGTTCACGGTCGCCCTCCGTCACCGCAGGTGGCGAGAGGCCCACCACTAGAGGAGAGCTTCCCATGCGGCGTGTAGCTTCCATTCTCATAGCCATCGGCCCGCTCTGGCTGCTCTGGTTGGCGTTGACGGGCAGCAAAGATCCCCAGGAGCTCTTCGCCGGAGCCGTCGTCGCGGTCCTGGTGGCCGTCATCGCCGGCGGGGAGCCGTTCTCGCCGGCGACCCTGGGGATCTTCAACCCCAAGCGGCTGGCCTACGCCTTCGCCTACATCCCTTACATGATCTGGGCGATCATCGTGGCCAACCTGGACGTGGCGCGGAGGGTCATCAGCCCCAGCCTGCCCATCCGGCCCGGCATCGTCCGCGTGAAGACGAAGCTGAAGACGGCCGTGGGGCGCACGGCCCTGGCGAACTCCATCACCCTGACGCCCGGAACCCTGACGGTGGACCTCTGCGACGACGAGCTGTGTATCCACTGGGTGGACGTCCAGAGCGAGAACATCGAAGAGGCCACGAAGGCCATCGTGACCGGCTTCGAGAAGTACTTGGAGGTGATCTTTGGTTAAGCTGCTCCTCGACGTGGCGCTGACCCTGGCTGCCGCCGCGGCCCTCCTGTCGGTGTACCGGCTGATCCGCGGGCCGGGTGCGGCCAACCGGGCCGTGGCCATGGACGTCTTCAGCCTGATCATCATGCCGATGATGGCCGGATACGCCCTCTACTCCGGACGGGTCATTTACCTGGACGTGGCGCTGGTCTACGGCATCCTCTCCTTCCTGGGTGTCACCTCGCTGGCGCGGTACGCGGACCGGGGGCTCTGAGATGGGCGCGCAACAGATCATCGGTGCGGCCGTCACCGTTCTGGGAACGGCATTCCTCTTCCTCGGAGCCCTCGGCATCGTCCGGATGCCCGACCTCTACAACCGGATGCAGGCCGGCACTAAGGCGACGACCCTGGGCAACATGCTGACCCTGCTGGGCCTCGGGATCCTGCACCCCGCCTGGCTGATCAAGCTGGCCCTGATCGCCCTCTTCGTTCTCGTCACCAACCCGATCTCCTCCCACGCCCTGGCGCGTTCCTCGTACCGCGCCGGCGTGCCGCTGGCGGAGATCTCGGTCCGTGACGAGTACAAGGATGCCCTGGAAGAGCACGGGGAGGCCTGAGATGGACATCGTGACCCTCTTCAACCTGGAAGATCTCCTCATCTGCGCGGTGATCCTCATCGCCGGGATCGGGGCGATCGTCCATCGCAACCTCCTGGCCGCCGTCGTCTTCGCCGGCGTGGTCAGCCTGGGAGTTTCCTACCTTTTCCTTCGCCTGTCGGCACCCGACGTGGCCATGACGGAGGCGGCCATCGGAGCGGGCCTCTCGACGGTCATCTTCCTGATCGCCGTCCGGAGGACCGAGGAGCGGGAGGGGGAGGACCAATGAAACAGATCGTTTCCATCATCGCCCTGGCGACGCTGGCCGTCCTCCTCTGGCACCTGATCCCCATCGCCGCGCCGTCCGGCCTCCACGGGGTCGCCCGCCACTACACGCAGGACGGGCTCAAGGACAACGGCGGTTCCAACCTGGTGACCTCCATTGTCGTCAATTACCGTGGATTCGACACCCTGGGCGAGGTGACCGTCCTCTTCCTGTCGGTCTCCGGTGCGGCCTTCGTGCTCCGCCGCCGTACCGGTCTTGAGGTCCACGAGCCGCTGCCCGCCAGCGAGATCGTGACCACCGGAGCCCGCCTGATGTTCGCTCCCATCGTCCTCTTCGGCGCCTACATCTTCGTCCACGGGCACCTGACGCCCGGCGGAGGCTTCCAGGGCGGGGCCGTCATCGCCTCGGGGGTCCTGCTCCTGCTGCTGGCGGACCGTGACCGGGCGCTGCCCCACGGCTTCTTGTCCTGGATGGAGTCGCTCTCGGGCGTGGGCTTCGTGGTGGCGGGGCTGGCGGGCCTCTTCGTGGCGGGATCCTTCCTCTCCAACCGGGGGGTGCTGCCCATGGGTGAGTGGAACCGCCTCTTCTCGGCCGGGGTGATCCCCGTCATCTACATCCTCATCGGCCTCAAGGTGGGCTCGGAGCTGGCGACCCTGCTGGACGTGCTGATCCACGCGGCCCAGGAAGAGGAGGTGCACTGATGATGGCCGGCAACGAGCTCTACGTGGCCACCGGGATCGTGCTGATCTTCATCGGCTTCGTCGGCGTGCTGACCCGGCGGAACCTGATGAAGATGGTCATCGGATTCTCCATCATCGACACGGGCGTCAACCTGCTGATCGTGGCGCTGGGCTACCTGCCGGGCCGGACGGCGCCCATCATCGACAGCCCCAAGTACCTGGCCGATGCCTCGAATCTGACGGTCAACGCCTCCAAGGTGGTCGACCCGGTCCCCCAGGCCCTGGTGCTGACCGCCATCGTCATCGGCGTCGGTGTGACAGCCCTGATGCTCTCCTACGTCATCCGGCTCTACGCGACCGAGAAAACACTTGACGTGCGGCAGTTCGGGAGGCTCAAGTGGTAAACCCCATCCTGCTCATCGCGGTCGGCCTCGGTGTCGCCTTCCTCCTCCCGGTCATCGACCGGGCGGGCCGGGTGGTCTCGCGGGCCGTCCACCTGCTGACCCTGCTCTTCGGCCTCGTGGTCTCCCTCAAATGGCTGGCCGCCCTGGCCAGCGGTGCCCAGGCGGCCCAGATCATCACCGGCGGCTGGCTCCCGCCCATCGGCATCAACCTTCGCTTCGGCCCCCTTGAAGCGGCCCTGGTGGCGCTGGCCAACCTGACGGCCATCGGCGCGGCCCTCTACCTGGCCAACCACGAGGAGCAGAGCACGGTCAAGTC
Source organism: uncultured Thermoanaerobaculia bacterium (assembly GCA_964641295.1). Classification (GTDB taxonomy): domain Bacteria; phylum Acidobacteriota; class Thermoanaerobaculia; order Thermoanaerobaculales; family Sulfomarinibacteraceae; genus JAADFK01. The sequence continues at coordinate 8,958 of CAZXNA010000029.1, read as the reverse complement.
CCTGGTCATCCAGTTGTTGCTGGTCATCGGCGCCACCGGCCTGATCATGACCCGAGACCTCTTCAACACCTTCGTCTTCCTGGAGATCAGCGGGATCGGCAGCTACGCCATCCTGGCCTTCGGCCGGGAGCGGGACGGGCTGGAGGCCGGCTTCAAGTACATGGCCCTGGGCTCGGCGGCCTCCACTTTCTTCCTGCTGGGCGTGGCCTTCCTCTACAAGCTGACGGGCACCCTGAACCTGGACGACATGGTGGGCAGGCTCTCCGGCGTCACCGTGGCCGGCGTGGGCACGGTCCTGCTGCTGGTCATGGTGGGCCTGATGGCGGAGCTCAAGCTCTTTCCCCTGAACGGGCCGGCCATCGACATCTACGACGCGGCGGAGCCCGGCGTCATGGGCCTCCTGGTGGGGACGACCGTCAACGCCCTCCTCTTCACCTTCTTCAAGATCATGGCCCTCTACAGGGGCAACAGCTGGCTGCTGGCCATCTCCACCGTGGGCATGACAACCTTCGTCGTCTGCAACCTTCTGGCCATCCGCCAGACGAAGGTGCGGCGGATGTTGGGGTACTCCTCGTCGGCCCAGATCGGTCTCCTGGTCTTCCTGCTGCCCTTCGTGCGGACCGACGTGGTGCTGATGTCGGCCGTGGCCCTGCTGCTGCTCAACCACACCCTGGCCAAGGCCGGTCTCCTCTGGCTGACGGGGATCCACGGCGGTCGGGAGCTGGACGACTGGCGTGGCGCCTTCCCGGATTCCATCGCCATGCGGGTCTCTCTGGCGGTGCTCGTCCTGGCCATCGCCGGCCTGCCGCCCTTCCCCGGTTTCTGGGGCAAGTGGCAGGCGCTGGTGGGTCTGGCCCGAAGCACCGCCTGGCCGTGGATCGTCCCGCTGCTGGTGGGCTCGCTGCTGGAGTTCGTCTACTACTTCGGGTGGTTCCGCCGCATCGCAGAGCCTTCAGACGCCACCAGCCGGGGCGCGGTTCGCACGGCTTTCTCCGAGGTGCTCGGGGTGCTGCTCTTCGCCGGCCTGGCCATCGCCTTCGGCGTGCGGCTGACCGCCGGCGTCTGGGGTGGCGTGGGCAACCCGGCGATCCTGCTGGGCCTGATCGGGCTGATTCTGGTCCTGGTTCAGGCCATCCCCCAGAAGATCCAGGCGGCGCTCTCCGTGCTGGCCGTCGGCTGGGTGGTGTTCCAGGTGGTCCAGGTGGCGCACGGCTGTCCCCTGTGGGATGTCCGGGGGTTCTTCCTGGTGGTGACCCTGTTCGGCGCGCTGATCGTCTCCATCGCCGGAATCGGGATGCCGGCCGGCCGCGGCAGCTTCTGGGGGCTCTTCCTGATCCTGGTGGGCTCCATCATCGGCCTGCTGACCTCGGACTCGCTCCTGGGCTTCTTCACCGGCTGGGAGCTGATGACCTGGTCCAGCTACCTCCTGGTCAGCCAGGGACGTGAGGGGGCCAAGCCGGGGCTGCTGTACATGCTGTTCTCCGGCGCCGCCGGCTTCTTGATCCTCGGCGGCCTGATGGTGGCCGAGGGCGCCGGTATCGATTCCATGGCCCAGCTTGGCCAGCTCTCCGGCGCGACGGCCATGGCGGCGTGGTCCCTGCTGGCCGCCGGCTTCGCCGTCAAGGTGGCCTCCTGGGGCGTTCACATCTGGGCGCCGGGCGCCTACTCGGAGTCCCCGGACCTGTTCACCCCCTTCCTCTCCGGCGTGATTTCCAAGGTGCCCATCTTCGGTCTGGCCGCCGTGGCCGCCCGGATTACGGCCCCCGCGGTGACGACCTTCGCGGGGAACATCCACCCCGCTCACGTGCTGGCCTGGATCGGCGGCGTGACGGCCTTCGGCATGACGCTGCTGGCGGTCTTCCAGGAGGACGCCAAGCGGCTGCTGGCCTACTCCTCGGTGGGGCAGGTGGGCTACATCGTCCTGGCCCTGGCGGCCATGACGCCCCTCGGGTGGACCGCCGGCCTGTGGCACGTGGTCAACCACCTGCTGTTCAAGGGGCTGCTCTTCCTGGCGGTGGCCGGCGTCGTCTACCGGACGGGCACCCGTCGCTTCGCCGATATGGGCGGGTTGATCACGCGGATGCCCGTTTCCTTCGTCTCGGTGCTCATCGGCATCATCGCCCTGGCGGGCGTGCCGCCGCTGTCGGGCTTCGCCGGCAAGTGGCTGCTCTACGAGGCCCTGGTGGACAGGGGCTGGCTGTTGCTGACGGCTTTCATGATGTTCGCCTCGGTCATCGCCTTCCTTTACTGCTTCCGGCTGATCCACTCGATCTTCCTCGGGCAGCTCAAGCGTGAGCACCGCGAGGTCCGCGAGGCGCCCTGGCCCCTGCTGGTCTCCGAGGGTATCCTGATGGTGGCGATCCTGGCGCTCTCCGTGCGGCCACGCCTCCTGCTCGAGCCCCTCCAACGGCTGGTGACAGGCGTTTTCGGCGAGCCGGGCCTCCGCTTTGCCAGCGCCACCCGGATCACGTCGAGCTTCGGCTACTTCAACGCGGCGGCCATCATGGCCCTGGTGGCGGGGATCTTCGTCATCCTCCTGGCCTTCCTGCTGTTCACCGGTCCCAGATCCAAGAAGATCGGCCAGCTGGACATCGTCTACGCCGCCGAGGTTCCCCCGCCGCCCGAGGAGATCCACTTTGCCTGGGCGTTCTTCATGCCCTACGAGCGTGCCTTCAAGCCGATTCTCAGGAGCGCCGTCACGGCGTTCTGGGACGGTGTCAGGGACGTCACCGAGGCCGTGGCCGACGCTGGCCGCCGCTTCTACACGGGCGACGCCCAGACCTACGTTCTCTACACCCTGCTCTTCATCCTTGTTCTCGCCGGGCTCGGCCTGGCCGGTTAGGGAGGCAGCATGCCATTGGCGTCAAAGATCCTCTGGTCTCTCGTGGGTGTGTTCGGCGCCCTGGCCTACGGGCTGGTCATCGGCGGCATCATCCGCAAGGTCATGGCCCGCATCCAGGGCCGCATCGGGCCGCCCGTCTGGCAGCCCTACATCGACCTGGGCAAGAACCTTTCGCTGCGCACCGCGACCCACCACGGCGTCATGTCGTACATTGCCCCGATCTTCCGCGCCGGCGGGGGTATCGGCCTCTACCTGCTGATCCCCGTGGTCGTCGGCGTGCCAGCCCTGGAGAACTTCTCCTTCTCCGGCGACCTGCTCATGGCCATGTACTTTATATTCTTCGGTTCCCTGGGCATGGCCCTGGGCGCCGCCGAGGCCGGCCATCCCCACTCTCCCATCGGCATCTCCCGTGGTCTGGCCCAGATGACCAGCTACGAGCTGCCCTTCGCCCTGGCCGTCGTTGCCCTGGTGGCGCAGACGGGCTCGTTCTCCATCCGTGAGATCGTCCTGGCCCAGCAGGGCGGGTGGCTCCACTGGAACCTCTTCGCCAACCCCCTGGCGGCGGTGGCGGCCTTTCTGGCCTTCCTCGGCATGAACATGTACGCGCCCTTCAACATCGTCGGAGCGCCCCAGGAGATCCCGGTCGGCCCGCCCACCGAGTTCAACTCCCAGTTCCTCTCCCTGCTGATGGTGGGCCGCGCCACCTTCGCCGTGGCCAAGATGGTCCTGTACATGGACCTCTTCCTCGGGGGAGCGCGCAGCATCCCCGAGGCCCTGGTCAAGACCTTTTTGATCTACTTCTGGTCGGTGTTCGTCGGGGCGGTCTTCCCGCGCTTCCGGACGGAACAGTCCATCCGCTTCTTCCTCGGCTGGCCGACCATCGCCGGCATCGCCGGCGTCCTGCTCGTGATCTTCTCGCACTAGGAGGCCACATGGAGACCAAGAAACTTCCGGTTCTGCCGGTGTCGGCGCCCCCCGAGGGATCGATACCCCACGCTCCGCTGGGAGAGGGGTGCTTCCTCGGCGAGAAGGAGATGCCCAAGGCACCCAAGCTCAAGGAGGCCCTGGCCACCATCAAGAACTGGTGCCGGGCCAACTCCCTGTGGGTCATGGCGTACGGTACGGGTTGCGGCTCCATCGAATTGCGCCCCCTGACGACGGCGCGTTTCGACATGGAGCGGTTCGGCATCGCCATGCGACCGACACCGCGGCAGTCCAACGTCCTGATCATCTCCGGCTACCTGGCCACCAAGTCCCTCAAGCGGGTCATCCGGGCCTACGAGCAGATGCCGTCGCCCAAGTGGGTCGTCGGGCTTGGGTCCTGCACCATCAACGGTGGCATGTACTGGGACTCCTACAACACCATCAACCAGCTGGACCTCTACGTGCCCGTGGATGTCTACATCTCCGGTTGCATGCCACGGCCCGAGGCGCTCCTGGCGGGCTTCGATTACCTGATGAAGAAGATCAAGAAGGGTGAGGCCAACGGTTGGCACCACTATCTGGAGAACCTCGATTGGTACAAGGAGAACCAGAAGAAGGTCATCACCGACTGGGATCTCCCGGACTACAACTGGTAGGAAACATGAGCACCATCGTCGATGACATTCGGACGCGTTTCACCGTGGATTGGGAACACCGCCAACGGGAGGACCTGGACCAGATCGGCGTCAAGCCCGGCACGGTCGTGCCCCTCCTGAGCTGGCTCAAGCTCCACTCTCCCTACGTGCAGCTGACCCACATGTCCGCCGTGGACTGGCTCGAGGAGGGGGAGTTCCAGCTGACCTACCTGCTGACGGACCCCGTGGACCTGCGTTCATTGATGGTTTGCACTCGCATCAGCCGCGAGGAGGCCACCATGGAGTCGATCCACACCCTTTGGCCGCAGGCGGTGACCTACGAGCAGGAGATCAACGAGATGTTCGGCATCCACTTCCCCGGGAGCCCGAGGCAGGGGGTGCCCTTCATTCTGGAGGGCTGGGACGACATCCCGCCCATGCGCCGGGATTTCGACACACTGGAGTACATGCACGCCCACCATCCCTCGCGGCCCGGGCGGGAGCACACGGACCCGCGGGCCTACATCGGCCGGGTTTTCGGTGAGAGGGGGTTCCTCCATGACGACGACTGACACGATCCGGCGCCGCGTCCAGCTGTGGTTCGGTCCCCAGCACCCGGGGATCACGGGCAACATGTCGGTCCAGGCGTGGCTGGAGGGTGACACCCTGACCCAGGGGATCACCCACGTGGGCTACCTCCACCGGGGCTTCGAAAAGCTGATGGAGCGGCGGAAGTACATCCAGTCCTTCCCCATCGTCTGCCGGATCTGCGTCCCCGAGCCCGACACAAACGAGTACCTGCTGGCGGCGGGCCTCGAGGAGCTGGCCGGCATGGACACGGAGATCCCGGAGCGCGGCCAGTGGATCCGGACCCTCGTGCTGGAGATGTCCCGCCTCCAGATGAACCTGATGACCCTGGGCGGCCACATCGGCAGCATGGGGCTCGGCGCGGCGCCCAACTGGTTGATCGCCCTCCGTGACTACATCCTCGACCGGTTCGAGGAGCTGACGGGCGGCCGCGTCTACCACATGTACATCGTCTACGGCGGCGTCCGCCGGGACCTCCCCGAGGGTTTCGAGGAGCGCATGGAGGAGAACCTGGCCAGGATCGAGGAGATGCTTCCACTGGTCGACAACATCATTTTCGACTCGTCAGTCTTCCGGAAGCGTGGCATGGGCGTCGGCGTGGTTCCCGAGGAGTGGGTCGACGAGATGGGTCTCAGCGGCCCCATCGTGCGGGCCATGGGTATCCCCCGTGACGTCCGCAAGGACTTCCCCTACGCCAAGTACCCCGAGCTGGACTTCGAGGTGGTGACGACGACGGGCTCCGACATCTACGCCCGGGCGTGGGTGCGGCGGCAGGAGATCCAGCAGTCCATCGACCTGATCCGGCAGATCCTCGAGAAGATGCCCGAGGGCCCCTACTGCGCCAAGCTGCCCAACATGCTGACCTGGACCATCCCGGCCGGACAGACCTACGTGCGGGCCGAGGCCACCCGCGGCGAGATGGGCTACTACACGGTGACGGACGGTTCGGACAAGGTGCGCCGGGTCCACGTCCGGGGGCCGTCCTACGTCCACGGCGTCGCCCTGCTCGAGCGGATGATCCCCGGGACCAACATCGCGGATCTCTCCCCGCTGATGGTCTCGCTCCAGGTCTGCCCACCCGAGATCGAGAGGTAGCACCATGAGCCTCAAGCACACCCTTGCCCCCTTCTCCGCCTGGCTGCAGGCCTTCTCCAAGCCCTTCACCCTGGACGACCGCAAGACGGGCCACCGGCCCGGCGCGCCCCGCTACCGCGGCTGGCACATCAACGACCGGGAGAAGTGCATCGGCTGCGGCAGCTGCGCCGAGATCTGCCAGAACGAGGCCATCGACATGGTGCCCGTGGACGAGCCCACCAAGGGCGATTCGGGTCTGCGTCCCAAGGTGGACTACGGCCGGTGTTGCTGGTGCGCCCTGTGCGTCGACGTCTGCCCCACGGGCTCCCTGGGCATGTCCAACGAGTACATCTGGGTGGACTCGGACCCCGAGGTCTTCCGCTACATCCCGGGTGTCGAGGAGAAGCCGTGGGACGGGGCCGAGCTGGGCTGGCGCCAGGAAGAGGGCTTCGACCTGGTGGACCACGAACGCGTGCCCATGCCCATGCTGGACCCCGGGGAGCGGATCCACACCTGGGCCGAGGTCGTCCTGGGCTACACCGAGGAGCAGGCCCGTCAGGAGGCCTCCCGCTGCGTCGAGTGCGGTCTCTGCGTCGCCGCCTGCCCGGCCCACATGCACATCCCCGACTACATCGCCGCCATCCGTGACGGCGACGACCTGGCCGCCCTCAACATCATCTACGACAACAACCCCATGCCGGAGATGTGCGGCAAGGTCTGCACGCGCCGCTGCGAGACCGTCTGCTCCATCGGCGTCCAGGGCGACCCGCTGGCCATCCGCTGGCTCAAGCGTTACGTCACCGAGCGTTTCGACGACCTCAAGGACGTGGTCCACGCCGAGGCCGACAGGGTCGGCGAGGGCCGGAAGATCGCCATCGTCGGTGGCGGGCCATCGGGTGTCACGGTGGCCTACTACCTGGCCATCCGGGGCTTCGACGTCACCATCTACGAGGCGTTGCCCGAGCTGGGCGGTGCCACCTTCTTCGGCATCCCCAAGTACCGCTTCCCCATGCCTTCCTTGGAGAAGCAGGTCAAGCTGCTCCGGGACGCCGGTGTGAACATCGTCACCAACCACACGGTCGAGGGCGAGGAGCTTCGCCAGCTGATGGAGGCCAACGACGCCGTCTTCATCGGGACCGGGCTGATGAAACCCTACCGCCTGGGCGCGGAGGGGGAGGACCTGCCCGGCGTGATCTACGCTCTTTACCTGCTGCGCGATCACCACATCGGCAAGAAGATCGAGGTGGGCGAGCGGGTCGTCGTCGTCGGCGGCGGCAACGTGGCCATCGACGGCGCCCGTGTCTCGCGTCGCCTGGGCGCCGAGGTGACCATCGCCTACCGGCGTCGTATCGTCGACATGCCGGCCGACGAGGAGGAGATCGAGGACGCCGAGGCCGAGAATGTCGAGATCATCCCGCAGGCCATCCCTCTGCGTGTGGAGCAGACCGACGACGGCCGGCTGGATTTCGTCTGGGGTCCGGCCGAAATGGTGCCCTCCGACCGTGGCGGGCGCCCGCGGCCCAAGCTGATCGAGGGCGTCGAGAACCACCTGATCGTCGATCGCGTCATCGTGGCCATCGGCCAGTCCGGCGATCACAGCTGGATGCCGGCCGACCTGGCGGAGCAGATCGCCGACAAGAAGGGGTGGATCACGGTCGACGAGAACGGCATGACCGCCGTCCCCGGCATCTTTGCCGGCGGCGACCTGGTCAACGATACGGCCGACGCCATCTCGGCCATCGCCGACGGACTCCGGGCGGTGGATGGGATCCAGCGGTGGCTGGGGCTCCTTGAGGAGAAGCCCTCGAAGGGGGTCGAGGACCTGGTCGAGACACGACGTTAGCCCTGGCGGCTTCTCGTGTATGATTCGGGCCAAGGAGGCAGCATGGATTTTTCGTCGATCGAGGACGTCCTGGATTTCGCCATCGGCAAGGAGCAGGAGGCCCACGACCTGTACATGGACGTGGCCAAGATGGTCACGCGCCCCGGTCTACAGGAGACATTCCTCGGGCTGGCCGAGATGGAGATGGGTCACCGCCGGAGGCTCGAAGAGATCAAGGCGGGCAATCTCGCCGGCTTCCACCCGGGAGCCGTCGAGAACTTCAAGATCTCGGACAACCTCGTGGACGTCAAACCCCATGCGAACATGGACTACCAGGAGGTCCTCCTCTTCGCCATGAAGGCCGAGCAGCGGGCCCATGACCTCTACGTGGCCCTCGCTGAGGTGGTCTCCGACGCGGGCCTCTACCAGGTGTTCACCGACCTGGCCAACGAGGAGCTCAGGCACAAGCTCTTCTTCGAGACCGAGTACGACGACGTCATACTCGAGGGGAACTGAAGATCGCCCGGCGGGCGGGGATGGCTTCTGCTGCGCGCCGCGATACGGCACGATCTTCGCCACTTTCTTGACCCCGCTGACTGCGGCGTAGCTAGGGGACCCGGGAGCCCGGGAAAGCTCTGCTGCGGCGCCCCGGCGAGCCCCATCTGCGGCGCTTCAGGCACGGCGTCCATCCTCGACGTAGCGCTGCTACGCCTCCGGTGGACGCCGCCCCCTCATCACCACATCTGGACCCCGCCAGCCCGCCTCGCGACGACCTTCCCCGGCCTCCCGGGTCCTGCGCGCCCGGAGGCAAGGGATAAAGAACCCAACCTCCGCCCACCAGGTACGGCCCTAAGGTGAACGACGAGGAACACCAGATCTCGCACCACCTCTCCCCGTTCGCCACGAACCCACCCCCGCCCACCGAGCTCGGCCCTGTTGAACGGGAGATAGTACACAGGAGAGCGGCCTCGCGAAGCGGTAGGCGTCCTTCTTTCCGAAGAACCAAGATGAACTTCTGACGGTCAAAGACGTCTCCGTCTCTCAGCGCTCCTATCATCTCCACATCTTCACAC
>CAZXNA010000028.1:0-31050 GCA_964641295.1 uncultured Thermoanaerobaculia bacterium | reverse complement strand
CGGCGTGGCTGGCCGGCGCGGTGTTCTGCCTGCGGGACGTGGGCATGACGCTGCTGGTCCATCCGCCGGGCTGGGATACCCTGCCCGTGCGAATCATGACCCTGGCGGCCAACGGGGCACCGGAGCTCATCGCCGCCCTGTGCGTGATTCTCGTGGCCGCCACCGTCATCCCGGTGGGACTGCTGGCGACGCTGCTGGGGAGAAGGGAGGTCCTCCGGTGAGCCTGCTCGAACTCGACGCCGCGTGCGTGGCCTACGGTCGCCGGGTTGCCCTGGACCGGGTCAGCCTGGCCGTGGAGGAGGGGGAGCGGGTGGTCGTCCTGGGGCCCTCGGGCTGCGGCAAGACCACCGTGTTGCGGCTCCTGGCGGGCCTCGCCGTACCGGACCAGGGCCGGGTGCTGGTGGACGGGCGGCTGGCCGCCGCGGACGGCCGCCTGCTGGTGGAGCCGGAACGGCGGGGGCTGGGGATGGTGTTCCAGGACCTGGCGCTCTGGCCCCACCTGAGCGTGGCCGGCAACCTGGAGCTGGGCCTCAGGGCCCGGGGTGTGCCGCGGTCCGAGCGCAGGCGCCGTGTGCGGGCCATGCTGGAGCTCGTCGAGCTCGAGGGGCTGGCCGGGGCGCGCCCGGGCGAGCTCTCCGGCGGGCAGCAACAGCGGGTGGCCCTGGCCCGCGCCCTGGTGCTCGAGCCGCGGGCCCTGCTGATGGACGAGCCCCTCTCCAGCCTCGACCTGGAGCTCAACCGCCGTCTGCGCGAGGAGATCCTCCGGCTCCAGGCCAGGCTGGGCTTCACGCTGGTCTACGTTACCCACGACCACGAGGAGGCCGAACAGATGGCCACGCGAACCGTCGTCATGGATCGCGGCCGGGTCGTCGTCGGGGCCACACCCCCGCCGTCATCTTGACCGAGCGAGCACGGCGAACGAGCGGAACCGGCAATCCCATCCATGGTCATCCCGGCCGAGCGAGCGGAGTGGGCGAGTGGAGGGGCCTCCCCCGGCATGGGGGGACGTTCGGTGCTCCGTGGCACGGTGCGATCGTGGGTTATCCCAGATCATTCACCATCCATCTGCGGCAGAGCAGAATGACATGGGGAAAAGGCTGACGGCCGTCAGTCGGCCCCCGCTGCCGCCCGGGGCCCCGGCGGACACCACCTGGAAAAGACAACCCCGGAGGCGCGCTATCCTGGGGCGGGCGTTCACTTCCGCCCGTGCTTGCGTCGCTCCCCGGACGTGGGCGGCACGAAGGGGCGCGGGAATGGGACGACTGGGGGTCGGATTGTGACGGCGCTGGTGGTGGCGGTCTTCATTGTGGTCTACCTGGGGATGCTCCTGGGCAACATCCCGGGACTGGCCCTGGACCGCACCGGCGTCGCCGTGGTGGGGGCCATCGTGCTGGTGGTGGGCGGGGTGTTGACGCCCCGCCAGGCGTGGGCGACGGTGGATGTCGGCACCGTGGCGCTGCTCTTCGGGCTGATGCTGGTCTCGGCCCAGCTCCGCCTGGGCGGGTTCTATACGGCCGTGACCCGGAAGCTGGGCGGGGAGGGGCTTGGGCCCCTGGGACTCCTAGCGCTGCTCGTGGCGGTGGCGGGGCTGCTCTCGGCGCTGCTCTCCAACGACATCGTCTGCCTGGCCATGGCCCCCGTGGTCCTGGAGGTCGCCCACCGCCGCCGGCTCAACCCGGTGCCTTTCCTGCTCGCCCTGGCCTTCGCCGCCAACACGGGATCTGCGGCCACCCTGATCGGCAACCCCCAGAACATCCTGATCGGCGAGCGCATGGGGCTGGGGTTCGCCCGCTACCTGGTGGACGGCGGCGTCCCCGCCCTGCTGGGACTGATCCTCGTGTGGGCGGCGGTGGCGGTGGCGTGGAGGGGACGTCTCCTCCGAAATCCATCCACGTGGAAACCGGTGACGGGGCCCCTCCCCGGGCTCTCCGTCTGGCACACGTCCAAGGGTCTCCTGGTCCTGGCGGTGGTGGTCCTGCTGTTCCTGGCGGGCGGACCGGACCGCTCCGTGGTGGCGCTGGGGGCGGGGGCCGTCCTGCTGGCCAACCGGGAGATCACCTCCCGCCGCCTGCTCCAGCTGGTGGACTGGAACCTGCTCCTGCTGTTCTTCGGTCTTTTCGTCGTGACGGAAACCCTGACGCAGACCGGGCTCGCGGTCCGGGGGCTGACCATGGTCGAGTCGTGGGGTGTGCCCCTGTCGTCCGCCGTGGGATTGACCGCGGTCACCCTGGTGGGCTCGAACCTCTTCTCCAACGTCCCCGCGGTGATGCTGCTTCTCCCGGCTCTCCGCGGACCCGAGAGCGCCGTCATTCTGGCCCTGGTCAGCACCTTCGCCGGGAACCTCCTCCTGATCGGGAGCATCGCCAACATGATCGTGGCCTCCGTCGCCTCGGGATCCGGTATCTCCATCGGGTGGCGGGACCACGCTCGCGTGGGCGTACCACTGACCCTCGCCCTCTGCGCCCTGGCCCTTGCCTGGCTCCACCTTCTGGGCACCGTGTGAGCTCGCCGCCGGAAGCCATGGTGTACCATGGCGTCCGACCGGCAGCCTCGCCACCACCTGGAGGTTTCGACCATGAGAGTTTCCCGCTGGCCCACCGCCCTGACGGCGACGGCCATTCTTCTTGCCGCTTCCAGCGCCTTCGCCGGGAAGCCGCCCCGTGTCTTCTCCGGTACCGCCGTGGTCAACGCAGCCCATGGAACACGACGGCTGCCGCTGACCCTCGTCGCCAACCGCTTCACCACCGTTGAAGAGGCGCAGCATCTTGGCGAGGTTCTGGCAAGGGGCGGCCAGGGAGCCCTGCTCGCCACACTCCGGGGCCGTTCCGACGGACAGATCCGGCTGGGCGGGCTGGTGCTGCCGGTGGCCTTGGTGGTGGTGGAGGCCACGGATGACGGCTACCGCTACATCTTCCTGACGCCCCGCACCATCCAGATAGACGAATCCACCTTCGGTTCGGAGTCCCTGGACTTCCCATTCGGGATCGCCAAGATCGAAGTGGACGGCTTCGGCCGGGGCGAGGGCGAGCTCCACGTGGCCGCCGCCCTCCACATGGACGCCGACGGGAACCTGATGATCGAGGACTACGACGGTACCGACGGCTATTTCGAGGATCTCCGCGCCACCGACAGCGGCTCCGCCTCCAAGTGGTGAGCTCCGCACCTGCGAAATTGGACCCCCCCTTCGCAACGATGTCTGACGAATGGTGCGGGTCATTGAGAGCTGCGGGCCGGGTCATGGCGGCGCCATGGGTGAGGGGCGTGCAAAGACGGGAGAAAAAGAGCTCGGCGGTCCCGGAGGAACCGCCGAGAGAGAGCCGTGGACCGGCTCGCATTTCGCTTCCATACGATCAGTAGGCCGGAACCACCTCCCCTGTGAAGATGTTGACCTTGAAAGTGACCTGGTAGTAGCCGAGGGTCACCCGGACGAGGACCCAAGGGGTCCCGTCGAAGAACGCCTCCGCAGTCCCGAAGTCGGAAACGACGGTCTCATAGGGGAAGGTGAAGGTCGTGACGCCCTCGGGAATGAAGACGTAGGAAGAGAGTTGGCCCTCCCACGTGAGGTCCGAGACCAGCGTGAACACGTCGGTGCCTTCGCCGTCCATGGCCGGCAGCTCGAGACGGGAGGAACCCTTGAGAGAGGCGTGGTCGGGAAGCCCACCAACGTAATACATCACCAGGGTGTGCTCGCCACCGTACCGGTAGTTCCACTGCTCGGAGGTCTCAAGGTCCAGAAGGGTCAGCTCCAGATCCGAGGTCATGGTGGAGGGGTAACCGTCCACCCCGATGCAGACGTCGGAGCGAGATCGTCCATCGAGCTCAAACCCCCAGCCGGCATTCTCGAAGAGGTAGCCACACTGGTTCATGGTCACCTCGGTCTGCCAGCATTTCCCGTCGGCGTCTTCACCGGGACGGAGGCTGTCGCCGTAATGGTCCGTACTGATGCAGCCCGTCTCCGTTGAGCTTGCGGCGGATTCCACTGAGCTCGCGGCGGATCCCAGCATCCGGGGTCCCGAGTTGTCGACGGACTCGGAGAGACCGTAGGTGGTCATCACGATGGCTTGGGCAATCTGCTCGTTGTCGGGTTCCGCGGCAAAGGAAGGCGCCGCCTCGGTGTAGATGGGATCACCGGAGAGGTTGTCGATGATGGAAGCGTAGGCGCCGAGGAGGGTTCCGTCGTTCTCGGAGTCCAGCACCAGCTCAACGACGCCGCCGTTGACAGTGGAGATCCCAAAGAGGCTCTTGAGGGAAATCTGCTTCTGCTCGTTCTCCCCCAGCGAGACACTCTTCGTGGCGATGGGCGATCCGTCCGGCCCCCGGAGCGTCAGCGCCACCGTTCCTCCCTGACCCACAAGGGCGAGGCCAATGTTGGTTCGGAAGCTCTCATCCTGCACGGTACCGGTCAGGACGAACGGCTCATCGGAAGCACAGAGGGAGTTGAGCCCGCGCGCCGGTATGAACTGTCCGGAGGTACCGGTGGAGCCGGCGGTGTACGAGCGGGAGGTGGCCAGGATCGCGCCCCCATCCGTCATGATCCGCAGGGCTCCCTGGGCGCTGTCGAGACCGAAGTAGGACTGGACCACGTCGGCCAACTCAACCTGCTGGCCCGGATCGAGGGAGATCTGGATGGAAGTGGGCGAGGGGTTCTCACGGTTTTGAAGGTGGAGCATCAGGGTTGCCGTCACGGGATCGAGGGACGTATTGAGCAACCACAGGTCGGTCCGCCAGTTGGTGTCGTTGGCCCCGTGGGCATGGACCACCGCGGGAATCAGGGAGTCGGCGGCCCTCTCGAAAGGGGTCATGGCGCCGACGAAGATCGGGTCGTTGGTCCCGGCGGCCACCACCGACGCATACGGGGCAAACGGTCCGTCCGCAGTCAGGACGGCATAGGCGCTCTCCTGGGCGGGGATACCGAGTTTGGAGAAAACGTCGTTGAGCTGGGTCTGGCCGTAGGGGAGCTCCTTGAACCGGGACTCGGCGAGCTCGTTGCCCCAAGCGTCGTACAGTTTCACCGTGACGGTGAGCTCCTGGCCGCTGGCGTTCACCCATCCGACGTTGGTACGCCGTCCATCGGTACCGGACAGACCCAGCAGGTAGGCTGGTGTGCCTTGCACAAGGGCTCCGCTCACCGTCGCCGGAACGAGCTGGCCGAAGGTGCCGTGGGAGGACTGGCTGAAAGTCCTGGAACGGATGCTCATGTTGTCGGAGGCGGCATCGATCTTCAGGGCCGCCACGCCCGAGAACCCGAAGAGCTGCTGGAGGGCGTCGTGGATTTCCACGGTCGCACCCGGCCCCACCGGGACGGTGGTGCTCCGCGAAAGGTCGGTGTTGTCGGCTCCCTGCGGCAGCAGCGTCACGGTGACTGTCTCGGTCGTGTCACCGAAGTTGTGCAGCACGACGTCGGTCCGCCAGACACTTCCCTGGGCGCCGTTGGCGTGGGCCGCCGCAGGAATCCACCACTGGCCGGCGAACAGCGGCGCTGCCAGCATCGAGAACGCGAAGCTCAGGGTGACAAGGGTACGGAAGGTTTTGCTCATGATACGGTCTCCTTTTCTTGTGTTTTTTCGGTTGGCGTTGACATCCAGCCACGCTCAGGCTGATCGGGGGACTCCGCCAGAAAGCCCGGGATCAGCATGAACAATGTCAGGAAGTTGATTCCGAGACACCGGTCCGTCCGGTGTGAAGCCGCCAGCACGTTTGATGTGAGCCACAGGAGAACTCCACGGAGGTCGCAGAACGGCTCGAAGTCTCCCGGTTCCAGGGAGGCCATGTGACGGATCGTCACCTCCACCACTGGCAAGGGCACCGCAAGGTCGATCAGGGCCGCACGAGTTTTCTCTTTCGAGGAGGACCACCGGTGATCTCCCCTGGTCATGGCGGCCAACTCGGAGACCCATCGAGTTTCCGATGCTTGGGCAGCTATCGTGTCGAGGGTTCGTGTCTGGGAGGACGTCAGCACGGCGCCAAGCTCGGTGGCCACGGAAGAGCTGGCGGCAAGGATGCGATCGAGAGATCGGATCATGTTGAGGTCCTGCCACCGGTCTTCGTGCTCCTTCTGGAACCCCGTGCCGCCCCTCGCAACGTGCTGATAAAAATGCCGTCGCGCGAGATCTCCGAAAACCTCGCGCCCCCGTTGCGCCGGGACAACCCCGAGGATCCGCTGTTGGGCAGTCAGACCCAGCCCATTCTTGACCCTGTCGATCAGAGCTTTCCGGGACGCGGCAAGCTCGCCCCTCTGGCTCCCGGGATCCGCGGCCAAACCCGCATGCCAAATCAGGAGCGCCGTGAGGGACCGGGCCATGAGGTCGGGGCGTGAGGTTTCGTTCTTCATCATCTGCTAGGATCGGTTGACAGCTTTGCAGTTGGATGGGCGAAATGTTGCAGGCCGATCACGAAACGTTGCAGAAATGTGACGACCAGCGTCTCGAGGTGTCACGAGATGTCCGTGGGCACGGTTTCCGAAGCTACCGAACCCGGCTGCGGCGCCGGCTGACGCCGATCCTCATTGTGGCGATCGGTGGAATCGCCGTGATCGTTGGGAGAGGATCGCGGATCATCGCCGGCAAGGTATTGGGAGAGGAGACCTGTTCGTACCTCCTCTCCACGGTGACCACCATCGAGCGGCTCGGCCCGGAGCCCGATGCCGTACGATCCTTCCTTCGATGCCTGATCCGTCATCCCGAGCGGGAGGTCTTCCTCGTCACGGAGGACGGCAATCCGTTGCTTCTTGTGGGGCACACCGACGACACCGCACGGCTGATTCAGGATGGGAACAGGGTTCTCCGTGGCCGAGACGGACCGGAAGCGAGGATCTTTGGAATCGGTCCGTTCGACGTCCGTCTCGTGGGGGTCATTCCCTTTGGGGGCAGCCGGGTCCTCATCATGGAGAGACGGCTCAACGGACTCTGGACGCCGTTCACAACGGGGGTCGTCGCTTTCGTTTTCCTCGTTATCTTGGGAACCGCCGGCACCGTGACCTACCTGTCGAACCGGATCTATCGGCCCGTGGTGGATCGCCTCAGGACTCTGGAAGATGGCCTGGTCCGGTACGGAGGCGGCGAGTCGTCCGTGCGGCTGGAACCGTGTGTCGGCATTCGGGACGAGTTCGACGAAGTCTTCGAGGCATTCAACCGGATGGCGGGACGTATCAACGAGCTGGAGGACGAGCGCACCCGCCGCATGGACGAGGAACGCACCTTGCTCGCCAACCTCGCCCACGACATCAATACTCCCATCACGGTACTCCGCGGTTATGCCGAGACGCTCGTGGAACGCGGCCCGGATCTGCCGACCCAGACCCTTGCCAGCATCCACACCGAGCTCCTCGGGCAGGCTCTCTACGTGCAGGCAATCGTGGAGGATCTCCTGACCCTGGCAAGGGAGCGCTCCGCCCAGCTCCGGATCGACCCTGTGGATGTCGATCTGGACGAGCTGTTCGACAACGTTGTCGACACCTTCCAGCCCCTGGCGCTCCAACGGGAGATCAGCGTGTTCGGCGACGCCGAGGGACTCCGGTCCCACGCCGATCCGGTTCGCCTGCGTCAGATCCTGACCAACCTCGTGCGAAACGCTCTGCTCCACGCCCGAGGCGCCAGCACGGTGGAGCTGGGGGCCCGCCAACTCAACGGCGGAACGCTCGTGTGGGTGGAAGACGACGGGTGTGGGATCCCGGAGGAGCTGGCCAGCGGGTTGTTCGAACGGTACTGCCGGGGGAAAGATTCCTCCGCGCCGGGATGGGGGCTTGGGCTCTATATCGTGCGCACGCTGGCGGAGCTCCACGGTGGCTGGGTCCGGTACGTCCACCGCGATCCGGGTTCCCGTTTCGAGATCTGGCTTCCGGGCCGGGGGGACGATAAACCGGGGGAGGTGCACCATGGCGAAGGTGCTGCTGGTTGAGGACGACGAGGGGATCACCGGCATGCTCCAGCTGGAGCTGAAAGAGGCCGGCCACGAGGTAGCCGTCGCAGCGACCCTCGCAGCGGCACGGGTCGCCCTGGCCCGGGAGGAGCCCGACATCGTCTTGCTCGACCTCAATCTTCCCGACGGGAATGGGCTTGACCTCTGCCGTGAGATCCGTGCCCAGAGCACGGTCCCCATTCTCATTCTGACCGCCCGGCGCAGCGAGGTGGATCGGGTGGTGGGGCTGGAGTTGGGGGCCGACGACTACGTGGTCAAGCCGTTCAGTCCCCGGGAGGTCCTTGCGAGGATCGGGGCGATCCTTCGCCGCCTCGGGTGGGAGAGCTCGCGCCCCCAGGCGGGTCGAGTCCTCGACCGGGGCGGACTGATGCTCGATCAGGACCGGTGCGAAGTGACGGTGCATGGCAAGCCGGCACACCTCACCCGGACCGAGCTCAAGCTGCTGGAAACCCTTGCGCGATGGCCGGGGCGGGTGTACAGCCGGCAGCAGCTGATCGACATGGTGTGGGACGGCGCCTTCATCCAGGATCGGGTGGTGGACTCGGTGATCAGCCGGCTTCGCCGCAAGCTGGGGAACTCTGCCAGCGGCCGGCCATTCATCCGTACGGTCCACGGCGTGGGCTACGCCCTCGACGTGGAACCCTGAAACGGCGCCACCGCCATCGGAAGATCGTCCCCAACCGGCGCATTGGAGGAACGGCCGTTGTTGAGGTCCGGAGTGTTCCGGCTAAACTGGCAAAGGATGGATATGGAACACGAGCACCGGCAGAGTCCCTGCGCCATGGCGGAGCGCCCGTGAGCCCGGGCGGAACCTCCGTCCACTACCGGGTCTGTCCCCTCTGCGAGGCGACCTGCGGGCTCGAGATCCGGGTCGACGACGGGGCCATCGTCTCCATCCGCGGCGACCGGAAGGACCCCTTCAGCCGAGGGCACATCTGTCCCAAGGCCGTGGCCCTCCAGGACATCCAATCCGACCCGGACCGCCTTCGAAAGCCCCTCCGCCGAACCCCCGGCGGCGGCTGGGAGGAGATCTCCTGGAAGGAGGCCCTGGACGCGGCCGCCCGGGGATTGGACACCGTTCGCCGGGCGCACGGGGCCGACGCTCTCGCCGTCTACCTGGGCAACCCCAACGCCCACAACTACGGCTCCATGCTCTACGCACCGTTGCTGCTCCGAGCCCTGGGTACCCGGAACCGCTATTCCGCCACCTCCGTCGATCAGCTGCCCCATCACGTGGCCGCCCACCTGATGTTCGGCCACCAACTCCTGCTTCCCGTCCCGGACGTGGACCGGACGGAATACCTGCTGATCCTCGGCGCCAACCCGGCCGTCTCCAACGGCAGCCTGATGACGGCGCCCGGCATGGCCCGGAGGATCGAGGCGCTCAAGGGGCGCGGGGGCCGCCTGGTGGTCGTCGACCCGCGCCGCACGGAGACCGCCCGCCTGGCCGACCGCCACCTTTTCATCCGGCCAGGCACGGACGCCCTTCTGCTGGCCGCCATGCTCCATACGATCCTCGAAGGGGGGATGGCCAGGCCCGGGCGCCTGGAGGCCTTCACCAGTTCCTGGGAGCCCCTCCGCACGGCCATGGCTCCCTTCACTCCGGAACGGGTGGCCCCCGCCACCGGCATTGCAGCCGGGGAGATCCGGGATCTGGCCCAGGAACTGGCCGCCGCCCCGGCCGCCGTCGTCTATGGCCGCTTCGGCGTTTCCACCCAGGCCTTCGGAGGCCTCTGCCACTGGCTGATCAACCTGCTCAACATCGCCACCGGGAACCTGGACCGGCCCGGCGGCGCCATGTTCACGCGCCCGGCTGTGGACCCCCTCCGCGGCGGCGGCGGGGGCGGCCTGGGCCGGCGCCACACCCGGGTGCGCGGCCTCCCGGGGTTCGGGCGCGAGCTTCCCGTGGCGGCCCTGGCCGAGGAGATCCTCACGGACGGGGCGGGGCAGATCCGCGCTCTGCTGACCGTGGCCGGCAACCCCGTTCTTTCGACGCCCGACGGCCGGCGGCTGGACGAGGCCCTGGAATCCCTGCAGTTCATGGTCGCCGTCGACTTCTACCTCAACGAAACGAGCCGCCACGCCCACCTGATCCTGCCGCCGACCGCACCCCTGGAGCGGGACCATTACGACCTGGCGTTCAACCTGCTGGCCGTGCGGAACGTCGCCCGCTACTCGCCGGCGATCCTGGAACCGGAACGGGGTGCCCTCCACGACTGGCAGATCCTCGCCACCCTCCTGCGCCGGCTGGACCGCGGACGGCTCCGCGCCCGGCTCAAACGGCGGCTGACCGCCGCCCTGGGGCCCCGCCGCCTGCTGGACCTGGCCCTCCGCCTGGGACCTCACGGTGCCGGGCTCCGTCCCGGCGGGAGGGGCCTCAGCCTGCGGCGGCTCGAGGGGAGCCCCCACGGCGTGGACCTGGGTCCCCTCGAGCCCTGCCTCCCGGATCGCCTGCGAACACCGGACCGCCGCATCGAGCTGGCCCCCGGGCCCTTCCTGGAGGACCTGGGACGGCTGGAAGACCTGCTCGTCGCGAAGGGCTCTGTCCGTTCCGACGACACACTCCTCCTGATCGGCCGACGGAACCAGCGCAGCAACAACTCGTGGATGCACAACGCCCCGCGGCTCATGCGCGGCAAGGACCGCTGCACCCTCCTGGTCCACCCGGAGGACGCCGCCCGCCTGGGGATCGACGACGGCCAGCGCGTGACCCTCTCCGGACCCGCCGGCAACATCGTCGTGCCCGTAAAGCTCAGCGACGAGATCCTGCCCGGCGTCGTCAGCCTGCCCCACGGATGGGGCCACGACCGGCCCGGCATCCGCCTCGCCACCGCGCAACGGCACCCCGGCGCCAGCTTCAACGACCTGACCGACGCCAACGCCGTCGATCCCCTCTGCGGCACGGCCGTGCTCAACGGGATCCCGGTAACCATCGAGCCCGTGGAGCAAAGGTAGGGGGCAGCCCATACCCGGGTACCCACCCAGGAGGAAGACCATGCCCGCATCGACCGACGCCCTCTTCCGTCCCTTCCCCTTCGGAGCCAGAACCCTGACCAACCGGATTGTCATGGCGCCCATGACGCGGTCCATGTCGCCCGGCGGCGTCCCGACCCCCGAGGTGGCGGCCTACTACCGCCGCCGCGCCGAGGGGGGCGTCGGCCTCATGGTCACCGAGGGTACGGTGGTCGATCACCCGGCCTCCAACGGTTACCCCGCCGTTCCCAGGATCCACGGCGAGGACGCTTTGGCCGGCTGGAAACGGGTCGTCGACGAAGTCCACGGGGCCGGCGGTGTCATCGTTCCCCAGCTCTGGCACGTGGGCAGCGTCCGCCAGCGCGGCATGGAGCCCGACCCCGAGGTTCCCGGCTACGGCCCCTCGGCCGTGCCCCACCCGGGCGTGGAGAACGCCGAGCCGCCCATTGAGATGAGCGAGTCGGACATCGCCGAGGTCATCGACGCCTACGGCAGGGCCGCCGCTGACGCCCGCCGCATCGGCTTCGACGGCGTGGAAATCCACGGCGCCCACGGTTACCTGATCGACCAGTTCTTCTGGGAGCGCACCAACCGGCGCACCGACCGGTGGGGCGGCGACCTGGCGGGCCGGAGCCGCTTCGGCCTGGAGATCGTGCGGTCCGTGCGGCGGGCCGTGGGCCCGGACTTCCCCATCGTCCTCCGCTTCTCCCAGTGGAAGATGGGCGACTACCGCGGCCGCCTCGTGGAGACGCCGGACGAGCTCGAGCGCTTTCTGGCCCCCTTCGTCGAGGCCGGGGTGGACGTCTTCCACGCCTCCACCCGCCGCTACTGGGAGCCGGAGTTCGAGGGCTCGGAGCTCAACCTGGCCGGCTGGACGAAGAAGCTGACGGGAAAACCCACCATCACCGTGGGCTCCGTGGGCCTCGACACGGACTTCCTGAGCGCCTTCAGCGGCGGGTCCGCAAGGCCCACCGGCATCGAGGAGCTCCTGCGCCGGCTGGAGAACGACGAGTTCGACCTGGTGGCCGTTGGGCGCGCCCTGCTGGCGGACCCGGAGTGGGCCCTGAAGGTCCGGGAGGGGCGCCTTTCGGAGATCGAGCCTTTCACGCCAGAATGTCTGGGGGAGTTGAGGTAGCGGGAACAGCGCGGTCGGGATCGGGGGCAGGGTCGGGGTCGGGGACGGGGACAGAGTCAGGAACGGGAACAGGGGCAGGGACAGGATCAGGACCAGGGACAAGAACAGGGGCCTGGGCGGCAGCGGGCCGGGCGGCAGCGGGCCGGGCAGGGGCCGTCCTCCGGCGAGGCGCGCGCGGGTCACCTCCGGGCCGTCCATCCAGTGGAGTGGCCTCCTGGGCCGCCGGTGTCAAGGGCATGCCTCCGGTCGCTGCGCGACCCCTGACACCGGCAGCCCCGGAGGCTGGTGGGGAGGCATGAACGACCCGGAGGTGACCATGCCCCACGCGCTCCCAACGCCCGGCTCCCCCATCGTCCTCGAGACGGCCATCGAGGCGGCCGCTCTCTGTCTCGAGCTCGCCCGGACCGTCCGAACGCCCTTCCGCCCGGTGGCGGACCAGCTCATCCGGTCGGCGGCGTCGGTGCCGGCGAACCTCGCGGAAGGCTTCGGGCGGGCCGGCCGGGATCGCGACCATCTCTTCAGGATCGCCTACGGATCGGCCCGGGAGGCCGAGGTCCACCTCCGCCTGCTGGCCGGGGCGGCGCCGTTGGACGCGCGCCGGGTGGGACGGGCGCTGGATCTCCTCGACCAGGTCCGCGCCATGACGTGGAGGCTGTTGCACCCCCGCGGGAAGTGACCACTACCCGGGGCCCTCGGCGGAGAAGCGGGAGGCCGTGGCGGAGGCCGCCCGCGAGCTGGTCCGGCTCCGGGATGCCGGGTCCGCCGGGATCACCGACGGGGAGATCCTGGAGCGCCTCCTGGCCCTCAACTTGGAATGATCGGCGTCCGGGGGCTTATCGGAATCAGGGGCAGGGCCGGGTTCAGGGACAGGGATAGGGGCAGGAGCGAGATCGGGATCAGGATCGGGTGCCCGGTATCCGTCTACAGGTCGTGGGGCGGTTCGTCCTCGTCCCGATACTCGCCGGAGCGGATCCGCTCGAGACGATGATCTTTGGCGCGAACACCCCTATCAAGAACTTGGAGAAGGTATTCGGCATTACCCAAAGGAGGTATCACCCGCTCGAAGTTGTTTGGAGAACCCAGAAAACGACGTGAGATTGCATCGAGAACAGCCCCGAGCGCCGCAATAGCAGCGCTGATCTCCCGTCGAGTGGCTGGCTCCAGTTGGTTGCGGCCCTCTTCGAGGGCGAGGCCCCGATCCCGGTGGGCGAGGCGGCGGTTGCGCCAGTCGCGGCAGAAGGCCGAGGCGCTCCGAGCCTCCTCGATCCGCAGCCCGACCTCGGCGCGGAGGACCGGATCCTCGATGAGATCCGGCAGGACCCGAATCGAGAGGTTCTCTTTACCGACAGTCTTCGGAGGATCCGTCAGCCGGGCGATGTGGAGCAGTGTCGCCTCCCAGAGCAGGTCCTGCACCATGCCGAAGAAGTACGGTGCGGCACGGTTGAGCAGCTCGATGCGGGAGGGTTTCGTACCGTAGAGCTCGATGAACTCCTTCCACCTGAGATGGAGCAGCGCCACCTCCTGCCAGAGTGCGTGGAAGACGCTCCCGAGGTCTTCCCCCATCCGGTCGATGTACCTCTGACGGACCTCATCTGCCGAAAACTGTTGTCCCATCCGTCAATGGTACCTCTGCCGCCCGGACCGTCTCAGCCCTACCGGGAGACGACGCGGTCCTTGCCGGAGCGCCTGGCCTTGAGCAGGGGAACGTCCACGGCCTCTAGGAGGGGGGTGGCGTCCCGGCCGTGATCGCGATCAACTGAGTGCTGCCATCAGCGTGCGGTAGCGTTCACGGATTGCTTCGGGAACTTCTTCCTTCGGAATGGGGTGGCGCAGCAGCAGTTCTCGAAGGCGGTTTCTGTCGAAGAGCTTCGTGGCAGCATCCTCATCGAAGATGGGGTTGCCGCCTTTTTCCTTCACGAGGAAGGGAACAAGCTGGGGAACAATCACGGAGGGACTCTGCTCCAGTGTGTCGAGAAGACGGCTGGCAAAGGTTTCCCAATTCTTGAAAGGATAAGGACGCGTTTGAGATTCTTGAATTGAGAAGACGCAATGGAAAAGGACATCTGGGTCGGCTTCCTTGAGAGTGTTGATGAGTTCCTCAGTGGAGAGGTTGAGGAGGGCTTCGGCAAGTTCGTCCTGAAGACGGGGTGTGGAACTGTTCAATAGGTCGCTGAAGAACAAGTCCATCAACTCCCGAATCAGACCAAGGTTGACGGGTGTAAGCCTTTGGATTACCGCTCTCAGTCTCTCCTCCAAGATTGCTGGACTTGGTGTAACGCGGTCAAAGATCCCCCTCATCGTCACGATCCCTGGTGGGCGATGATGGATCGAATCTGCCAGGGGCCACTCGTGGGAAGATTCCTGCGCGCGATCCTCGATGACTTTCTCAAAGAGAGCCATCACCGCCTCGTGCGACAGGTATTGGGAAAGGTCCTCGACAAACCGGGCGCGGTCCGGTTGTGCCACAAGGTCGGGAAGCTGGCCGGTAAGATCCCGCTCCCAGCGGGCCATCTCCTCTAGGACGAGCTGGTCGCGCTCGTCGTTGGCGAGGTCGGGCACGGCAAGGAATCGTCGCCAGTAGTCCGCGTGGCCCGCCACGGCGAGGCCTTGGGGCCGAAGAATGGACGCTGGATTCTTCTCTATGTGCCAATCGTCAAAGATGTATCTGAGCAGCTCCTTGGCTGCCGCCCTAGTCGCCTCTGGCTCCTCCGAGAGCAGGCGACTGAGTGCTTGGTCGAAGGGACATTTCTGGTCTTCTACTACACGATGGGTTTCCCACCCATCGCGAAGAATGTCAATGTGCCGGTCCACCAGGGCGAAGACGTCTGGCTCGGTCACTCTGAGCACGCTCATCAGCAGGACGTCGTCGAAGTCAATCTCGCCCACCAGCGGCTCCCAGACATCGAGGGCGGCCCGGAGCGCCGACTTGAGCCGCCGCGGCGTGGCGCAGAGGGTTACGACGTGGTCCGTGAGGGTGGGTTGTTTGGCTCCGAGAACATCGAAAGGCCCCTCTTCGTCTGGCGACCTCCCGGAAAGCTTTTCTCGCCTTGTGAGGGCGGGGTCGATCCAGTCGTCGAACCCGTCCAGGCACCCACGCCGGAATCGCTCGATAACCTCGGCGCCACCCGTGCGATCGAGGCGCGGCACCCTCTCGATGAAGCGGGCGAGCTTGTTCATGTCGAACCGGTCATCGAGGGTCTCGGCGACCAGGATCACAGTGATCCGGTCCTTGCGGTCCAGCAGGTGGAGCAAGGAGCGGATCGGCCCCAGCCGCTCCTCGCCGTGGCCGGTCTCTCCGGCCGAACCGGCGGTCGGCGCGGCCGTGAACCGCTCGAGGTCCTCGACCCACAGGACGATCCGCAGGTCCAGGGCCCGGGCGATGGTCTCCACGCGGCCAAGAACCTCGTCGGGCGAGCACTCGCGGTGGAGCAAGCTCCCCAGGGCCGAGAGCCACCCCCCGGACCGGGTGATGGCCTCCGCGTAGTGGGCCGGCAGGGTGGCAAGGCCGGTGGTGTCCACGTGACCGGCGAGGGCGTCGACCAGCGCCCGCAGGATTCCGCGGACCGCGGCGCGGGAGGTCTCGAACGGCCACAGGCTAACGGGCACGAACAGGATGGAGCTTCCCAGGAGTCCTTGCTGCTCGAGATGCCAGCGGACGAAGTTTCCGATAGAGGTCTTCCCCGAACCGCGGGGGCCTACGACGGCGATGGATGGTTCGGAGGCAGACGTTCCCTCATTCTCTTCCGGTAGGATCCGGCGGACGATCCGGCGGGCGATGGTGTCATGGCCGAACCTGTCTTGCGAGGGCTCCCGAATCTCGTCATCGATGCGGATCCATCCGATGAGCTCCTCGAATGTGAGCTCGGCAGGCCTGTCCCCGGTCTTCGGCCCGGATGGGGAGCGGTCCTTTCCGGAACCTTGCCTCGGCGCCTTCCGAGAGCGAGCCGTCTCCGACCACAGCAGTCGCACGGCCACGAGGAGCAGGATTCCGCCCACGACCCCGACGAGCCAGGGGCGACTGGCGGCCAGGATCTCTCGCCACCCCGCCTGAATGCCTCCGCTGGCGGCAAAGGACGCGGGATCAAGGGACCAGAGAAGCACCAGGAAGCCAAATCCGGGCAGTGCCGCCACCCACGCGGGAGGGTACCGGAGGAGGTTCCTCACGCCGAAGCAGGCCCGCCGGTGCCGCCAGGCCCATGGCAGGGCCATCAGCGCGAGGAGCACACCCCCAGGAATCACCAGCCCCCTCGCCAGGGCCACCGCACGACCCGTCCGGAGGAAGAATGCTGCCAGGACCGCCGTGACGGCCGCTGCCGTCAACGAGAGGAGAACGATGTCGCCCCAGCGTGCACAGGATGGCCGAAGGTCATGGTTCATTCAATGACATGCTAGCCCGATGGCTCGCCCGGTACAAGGCGGGCCGTGTTCACCTTCCGGAGACCGGGGGCTGGCGCGGCGATCTGGCCGGCCAGAACCGCTTCGACCTGGAGATAGTGCGGGCGGTGCTGCGGGCCGTGGGCCGCGCCCTGCTGGCCGATCCCAACTGGCCGGCCAAGATCCGCGAGGGCCGCCTGGACGAGATCGTCCCCTTCACGCCGGAGTGTCTGAAGACCCTGACGTGACGGCCACGGCCTGATCTCTCACCGTGATGGTTCGCCGCCCCAGCATGTTCATCCGTGTGGAGCGGATGACGGCGGGGGGGATGATCCTGCCGTCGGGGTAACGGAACCGGAGGGCGTCGGCGGGGCACTGGACGATGCAGGCGCCGCACTGGAGGCAGGCCTCGGGCCTGGCGATGACGGCCTTCCGCAGGGAACCGTCCAGCCGGAGCACCTCTGCCGGACAGACCTGGACGCAGTCCCCCGCAAAGGTGCAGCGCGCCGTCTCGAGATCGATCCCGGCGAAGTTCCGGAATGTGTTGATGGTGCTCGGGTACCAGGGCGTGGTGCCGGTCAGATCGACGGAGAGGACTCCCATGGCAATGGCGGCGGCGAGGGCCTCGAGGAGGACGGTGCGCGGCGTGGCCGCGCCCAGGACGAGGGCCAAGCCGGAGCCGATGCCGGCGCCGAGGACGGCGAAACCGGCGTAGGTCAGCCACCGGCGGTGCCCCGTGACGACGAGGCGGGGCAGCGCTGCGAACACGGCCCCGACGGTGAGCATGACCGACACACCAGCGGCGAGACCGGTCCGCCAGCCGCCGGCTGCCGCAAAGAGGAGGCCCCCTATCAGGGCCGTCGGCACGGCCCACATGCTGGCCATCTCCAGCCGCTCCCACAGGGGGAAGCGCATGCGGCGCTCCCGCCGCGTCACGCGGCCGCCACGGTCCAGGCAGGCCGGAAGGTCCTCGAGACGGGCCGGCCCCCAGCGTGACTCCCATCCCGTTGCCGCCCGGACCCGGCCCGGCTCGACACCGGTGGCGGCGAGTTGCGGCAGAACGAGGCGCCGGTGGTCCACCAGATCCCCGATGCCGGTGGTCCGGATGGCCGCGATCACCTGGTGGTGTGTCAGGTAACCGCCGCCGGCCGCACACCACACGTTGATCCCACGCGTGTCGGCAACGAGCAGCCAGAGGTCCCTGCCGGCCAGCACCCGCTTCAGGCGGCGGACCGTCAGGGTGAAGTTGCAGGTCAGGAGGACGGGTGAGCCGGTGCCCGGGTTGCCGATGCGGATCAATCCCGGCCGGGCCGCATGCGGGAACATCCGGAAAACGGTGTCACGGGCCCAGGCGAAGGCATCGAGGAGCTTCATGGCTCAGCTTCCCCGGCGGGCCGTCACCAGGACCATCGCTCCCCAGCCGAGGCGGCGCTCCTCAACTGCCGTGAAACCGGCGGCCCGGACGAGGGCCGCCGGATCCGCCAGGGCCCGGGTCGTTGTCTGGGTCAGCAGGTAGGTGAGGCAGACGAGCGGAAGGCGGGCCGTCCGCCACGCCAGGCGGGGGAGGCGGCCCACTGGCACGGTCTCGTCCGCCACCGCGATCTGTCCGTCCGGTTTAAGGCGCGACCACGCCGTCCGGAGGGCATAGTCCCGCTCCAGGGGGCCGAGCTCGCTCAGCACCAGGCTGGCCGTCACGGCGTCGAAGCTGGACGGGGGGAAGGCGTCCTCGATCTCGGCGACACCCAGCTCGAGCCATTCCAGGGGGGGAGCGCCCGCCGGGACGGGTTTCGAGCGGGCCAGTTCGAGCATTTCGGGATTGCTGTCGATGCCCACGACCATGGCGCCGCGGCCGGCGCAGGCCAGGGCGACCCCTCCGGTTCCGCAGCCCATGTCCAGGATCCTCCGGCCGGGTGCCGCGACCGCCTCGGCGATGGCCCGGTAGATCCGCTCCATCCTACCGAGGGAGAGGAGCTCCATACCGCGATCGTACCTTCGGGGTGCGGACTCCAGCACCTTCATGAAGACGAAACTGCTCACGGGTTGCTCTCCGGAGATCGTTGTCCGGACCGGCCCGCACCTTGGAGGAAGAGCGTCACCACCAGCTCCGGAACGTTCTCCAGCGGTGGCCACGTGCCTTCGCTGCCCCAGTGCTGGACGTAGAAGAGCGAGAGCATGCCGACGAAGATCAGCGCCAGCTGCTCCGGGGCCAGGTCGTCACGGACGCGCCCCGCGGACGCCCCTTCCCGGAGACACTCGGTGACCGCCTCCAGGAAGGGCGCCAGGTGGGTGAGAATCAGGGAGTAGGTCCCGGGGCGGAAGCTCATGGCCTCCCGCACCAGGACCTTCATGAACGGTTCCTGCTCACGGAGTACCTGGACGTCGGCGGCCGCCAGAGCGCGGAGGCGCTCTTCGAGAGACCCTGCCGACGGTGCTCGAGACCAGAGCTCCACCGCACGCTCGCACGCGGTGCGGATGACCTCCCCGAACAGCTCCTCCTTGCTCGAGAAGTAGTTGTAAACGGTACCCTTGGCGAGTCTCGCCTCCAGCGAGATGGTGTTGATGTTGGCGGCGTCGAACCCGTCGGCGGCGAAACGCGTGGCGGCGGCCCTGAGCAGGCGTTCACGAACCCTGGCCCGAGCCTCGACCGTGAGACGTGCCATTCCAATCCTCCCGAGGATCGACTCACATATTATGGGTGACCGGTCACCCATAATATGGTCCGTCAGCTACGTTTGGTCAACCGGCCGGTCATCGCGCCGAATGATTCCGTCGAGTTGCACCCCCTGTCGGCAGGGAGAAGGATCGGTTCGTTGACATCAACCGGGCGCAGAATGGCGATGCATCCGTCTCCAACGTACCTGCACGGGATACCGGAGTCGCGGGTCCCCCGGCGAAGCGCCTCCGGAACCCGACGCGTCTCGGTCAGGATGTCGGCAACCGGTCGAGAACCCTCCGGAGACGCCTCTCCACCTCTTCGGAGATGGGGACGACCTCGGGGTTGTCCACCAGGGAGAAGCCGGCCGTCGCCTTGAAGGCGGCCACGGTGCTTCCGCCGCCGTCACGTTCCATGACCGTGACGTTGCAGGGCAGGAGAACGCCCAGGAGCGGCTCTTCCGAGAGCGCCTGGTGGGCCAGGCTGGGGTTGCAGGCGCCGAGGATCACGTAGCGCCTGAAGTCCACGTCGAGTTTCGTCTTCAGAGTGGACCTGACGTCGATCTCGGTCAGCACGCCGAAGCCTTCGTCCTTGAGAAGGGGGACGATGGTCTCGACGGCCCGGTCGTAGTCGAGCCCGGGGAGCTCCCGGACGATGGCGTAGGGGCTGTCCATGATCGATCTCCTGTTCTGCCGTCGGGGACCGGGGAGGGGGCGGAGCGCAGCGGACCGGATCGGACCGTCCGCCGCCTCCGCATCCCCGATACCTGGCTTGGTTGACCTAGTAGCCGAAACGGAAGGCCTCCTGATAGGACGAATCGTTGGTCGTGTTGTTGACCACCGTGGCGTAGGCCATGATGGCCCCTGTGCTCGATTCGACCCCCGCGCGGAGGATCAGGCCCTCGCGGGTTCCGGCGTCGAGCCGGGAGAGGATGTCGTTGACCTGCTTCATGTCGAAGGGGTTGAGATCGATGGTGAACGACGAGTCTCCCGGCGCCGGGTTGCCGTCCGCCGTGAAGATCTCGATGCGAACCGTTACCGGCTGGGTGGACACGTTGACGAAACCGGCGTTGACGCGGGTCGTGCCGTTCTGGTCGATCAGCATGCGGAGGGTCCCCGCCTGCCCGGTCCCCGCCACGGAAGCCAGGCCGATGGGAACCCCTGGAACCGTCTGGCCGTACTCCCCGGTGCCGTCCGTGCCCGGCGTCCAGGTCCGGCTGAGGACCGCCACCGGTCCGTCGGCCAGGTAGTGAATGCTGCCCACACCCTCGGCGTGGAACACCGTGTCCACGATATCCCTGATGGTGATCACGGGATCATCGAGCTGGAGGACGACACTCTGGACGTTGGTGTTGTCCTGGCCGGACGGGTTGAACCACAGGTGGATGACGCTGGCGCCCTGCCTGTAGATCCAGACATCGGTCGTCCAGAAGGAGCCCAGCTTGCCCTGGTTGTGGGCCGCCACGGGAATGTAACCCTCCAGGTGGCCCGGCGTCGCCCCGGCAGGGGACACCCCCGCCACGGCCGCCGCAAGGACGACGGCGGTGATGAGCCTCCTCATGGTCACCGCCTCCCCGCATTCATGCCACCCATGCCGCCTCCTGGGGCGGTTTCGTGGGTCCAGAGCAGGTTGCCGTTGCGGTCGAGGGCGACAATGATGTTGGTGGTCAGCACGCCGGAGCCGGCGGCGTCGCCCTGGTTCATGGACCCCATGCCCGGACCGCCGCCGGTGCCCATCTCCATCAGCGAGATGTAGAGCTGCGAGCCATCGGGCGAGAACTGAACACCGGAGGCCATGTCGCCCTCCAACGTCGCCCGCCAGCGCTCCTGCCCGGTGGCCAGGTCGAGGCCGACGATGGTGATCTCGTCGGAACCGTCACCACCGTGGGCGATATCCTTGACCGTGGCGCCCATCATGCCGCCGCCGCCGAAGCCACCGTCACCCATGCCGCCGTCACCCATGAACCAGTCGTCCAGGAGCACCACGACGACCAGGTCGCCGTCGGTGGTCGGCATCATGGGCCAGCCCTCGGCGAAGCTGACACGCCAGCGCTCGGTGCCGCCGGCCGAGATGTTGACCAGCTCGCGGCTCACCTGGCTGGAGGAACCACCCCCGCCCATCGTCCCGGACATGTCCATGTTCGTCACCAGCAGGCTGCCGTCACCGGCGACGACCATCATGCCCGAGCCGCCCATCATGGCGCCTCCCGGGCCCATGCCGCCGCCGTGGGCGAAGACCAGGCCGGAAACAGCCAGCGTCATTACCGCGACGAGCGCAAAAAAGGTCATTCTTTTCTTCATTTCGAACCTCCAATGTTGATTTGTGTTCCCCTGGACGAATCGGATCGAGGATCCGTGACACACGGCCTCACTCGGTCCCCGGTCTGTTGTCGTTCCCGCCGGGCGGGCACCTGCCGCGGTCTCCCCACATGCTGCGTGGAGAACGCGCTATCCCTAGATCTCAACCCGCCGCAGGCGCAGGGCGTTACCCACCACCGAGACCGAGCTGAAGCTCATGGCGGCGGCGGCGATGATGGGCGAGAGCAGCAACCCGAAGAAGGGGTACAGGACTCCCGCCGCGATGGGCACGCCCACGGCGTTGTAGGCGAAGGCCCAGAACAGGTTCTGCTTGATGTTGCGCATGGTGGCTCGGGAGAGCCGCCGGGCGCGGACGATGCCGCGGAGGTCGCCCTTGACCAGGGTGACGCCGGCCGACTCCATGGCGACGTCGGTGCCCGTACCCATGGCGATGCCCACGTGGGCCTGGGCCAGGGCGGGGGCGTCGTTGATGCCGTCGCCGGCCATGGCGACGATCCTCCCCTCGCCCTGCAGACGCTTGATGACTTCGGCCTTCTGGTCGGGCAGGACCTCGGCGATGACCTCGTCGATACCCAGACGCTGCCCCACCGCCTCGGCGGTGGTGCGGCTGTCGCCCGTCAGCATGACGACCCTCAACCCCTCGCCGTGGAGCTCCTCAATGGCCTGGGGCGTCGTCTCCTTGACCGGATCGGCCACACCGACGAGACCGGCCGCCCGGCCGTCGATGGCGACGAACATGACCGTCTGACCCTCGGCCCGCAGACTCTCCGCCCGCTGGGCCAGGGCGTCCGACGCCGCGCCGATCTGCTCCATGAGGGCACGGTTGCCGACGGCCACGCTCCGTCCGGCCACCTTCCCCACCACGCCCTTGCCGGTGACGGAGTCGAACTCCAGGGCCTTGGGGAGCTCGAGCCCCCGCTCCCTGGCGCCGTCCACGATGGCCTCGGCCAGGGGGTGCTCGCTGCTCCGTTCCAGCGCGGCCACCAGACCCAGCAGCTCATCCTCGCCCATGGAGCCCTCCACGACGACCGCCTGGAGCTTCGGGCTGCCCTCGGTCAACGTGCCAGTCTTGTCCACCACGAGGGTGTCCACCTTCCGCATGACCTCGATGGCCTCGGCGTTCTTGAACAGGACCCCCGCCGTGGCCCCCTTCCCCATGGCGACCATGATGGACATGGGGGTCGCCAGACCCAGGGCGCAGGGGCAGGCGATGATCAGCACGGCCACAGCGTTGATCAGGGCGTGGGCCATCCTGGGATCGGGGCCCCACAACCCCCAGACGATGAAGGTGATCACGGCCACGCCGACGACGGCCGGGACGAAGTACCCGGCCACCAGGTCGGCCAGTTTCTGGATCGGCGCCCGGCTGCGCTGGGCCTCGGCGACCATCTGGACGATGCGGGAAAGCAGCGTGTCGGCGCCCACCTTCTCGGCTCGGATGACCAGGGCGCCCGTCCGGTTGATGGTGGCGCCGATGACGGGATCGCCGGGCCCCTTGGACACGGGGATCGGCTCTCCGGTGATCATGGCCTCGTCCACGGAGCTCGCCCCCTCGATCACCACGCCGTCCACCGGGACTTTCTCGCCGGGCCGCACCCGGAGCCGGTCCCCCACCCGAACGGTGTCCAGGGGGACGTCCTCCTCGGTGCCGTCCTCGTTGATCCGGCGGGCGGTCTTGGGCGCCAGCCCAAGGAGCGCCTTGATGGCGGCTCCGGTCTGGCTGCGGGCCTTGAGCTCGAGCACCTGACCCAGGAGAACCAGCGTCACGATGACCGCCGCCGCCTCGAAGTAGACGGCCACGTTGCCCCCGGCGTCACGGAAAGACGGCGGGAAGATCGAGGGAAGGATCGTGGCCACGACGCTGTAGGCGTAGGCCACGCCCGTTCCCAGCCCGATCAGCGTGAACATGTTGAGCGAGCGGTTGACGATGGACTGCCAGCCCCGGACGAAGAAGGGCCAGCCGCCCCAGAGCACGACCGGCGTCGCCAGGATGAGCTCGAGAAAGACGAGGGTGCGTTTGGACACCCCTCCGGCGCCCACCAGGCCGGGCACCAGGTCCGCCATGGCGATCAGGAAAACGGGAACGGACAGGGCCAGGCTGACCCAGAACCTCCGGGTCATGTCCTTGAGCTCGGCGTTCTCCTCCTCGTCCGCCGTGACCGTCCGGGGCTCGAGGGCCATGCCGCAGATGGGGCAGCTCCCGGGCTCGTCCCGGCCGATCTCAGGGTGCATGGGGCACGTGTACTCGGTCTTCCCGGCCGTAGCCACGGGGGTGACGGGTTCGAGTCCCATGCCGCACTTGGGGCAGCTTCCCGGGGCGTCGAGCCGGATCTCAGGGTGCATGGGGCAGGTGTAGAGGGTGGCCGTTGCGGCAGGGGTCCCGGACGCCGTGCCCGGGGAGTGGCAGCACGTCCCTCCCGTGTCCGCAGGCTCGCCCTCCACGTGCACCCCGCCGAAGGAGACGCTCACCCTCGGGGGTCTCACCCACGAGGCCGGGTCCTCCACGAACCGGTCATGGCAGGAGTCCGAGCAGAAGAAGTAGCGCACGCCCCCGTGCTCCACTGTGTGCCTGGCCGCGGACGGATCGATGCTCATGCCGCAGACGGGATCGGTCACGGTGTCTCCGGCGGATCCGTGGCCGGCACCGTGGCCGTGATCTGTGCCGTGTGTGTGGTCGTGGTCGTTCATGCTCGCCTCCCAGGGTCCTGCGGGGCCCGTGTCACTTCCCGAGCAGCTCGCGCCGCTGCAGGTACTCTTCCTCGTCGATCTCGCCCCGGGCGAAGCGGTCCCTGAGGATCTCTTCGGGGGTCCTGTCCGCTGGCCGGGAGCGCGGTGCTCCCGACACTGCGCGGATCACCACCAGCACCGCCACGATCAGCAGCACCGGCCAGATCCACATCCATCCCATTCCAAGTCCGAATCCACCGTGCATGGTGTTCCTCCAATCGAATCACCGGGTGGAGGAGCCGGCACGGGTGCCGGCCCCTCCTCCGGAATCCGTCACTTGGCGGAGGCGTCCCCCGAGGACCCCTCCATCTGCATCATCTTCTTGTTCTTCATCATGTTGCACTTGGACATGTCCCCCTTGGACATGCCCTCTCCCATGGACATCATGCCCATCTTCTCCTGCATCATCTTGTGCATCATGGCGTGCATGGACTTGCGCTGGGCCACGAGCTCGTCGAGGAGCTCCTGCATGGCCTCGATCTTCTCGGGCCCCGTGGCGGCGTTCATCCTCGACACCAGCTCGTCGAGCTTCGTCTCCATCATCTGGCACTTCTGCATCATCTTCTGCTTCTCCTGCATCATGGCCTTGCATTTCGCCGACATGTCCTCCTGCTGTTCCGACGCCTGCATCTGCGCATGCTTCGAGTGATCCATACCGGACTCCTGGGCCGTGGCCGCTGGCAGGCCGAGGAGCAGGGCGAACACCGGGACCGTGGCGAACTGGGCGATACGTGCGATTCTCATGGTGAGTCTCCTTGTGTGTCGTGGCGGGACTCCGCCTGTTTTCGATATGGGTTACGAGACGATTTTGCCGCACTTCAGCATCTTCGAACCGAAGTAGGGGTTGGCGATCTGGTCGGACTCCTGGAGCCAGGGCTTCTTGGCCATGGGGCAGAAGACGACCTTGGGCTTGTTGGCCCCGTTGGTCATCTCGCGCCACTGGACCATGGGCCGAGACAGTTCTCCAAAGGCCTCTCGAGCCTCGTCGAGGGTCGCAGCCCTGGCGAGGCGGCCCGCGGCAGTCTCCACTTTGGGCAGGAGAGCCCGGCACTGGGAGGCCTTGTCCGCCGGCACGCCGGCGTTCGTCGCGTTGAACGAAACGGCCGTCTTGCGGACGGTGTCGCGGATCGCCCGGGCGTTCTCGGCAACTCCATCCAGCGAATCGCTGGCCAACGCCCGGTGGATCGCTTCGTAGGGGGCGAGCACGGCGTCGAAGGCGGTGCCCCCCCGGTTCGTCGAGGAGTCCGCCAGCAGGATGCCGGCGGCCGAGGCCATGACAATGGCCAGGGTGACGGTACGGACGATGATGTGTCGAGTCATGGATTCCCTCCCTTGGGTTCGTTTCGCCGGTTTCCCGGTCATTGGCCGGTGACGACCCGCTCGCAGCGGGCCTGCTTTCCGGGTTCGTAGGGGTTGAGGATCTGGTCCCGATGCTTCTTCGCCTGAAGCCAGATCTCGTCGCCGTCGGCACAGGCCACCACGAAGGCCCTGTGCTTCTTGATGACCAGGCGATGCCACCGGGCCATCCCCCGACTGAGCTCCAGGAACGCCCTCCGCGCCTGATCGAGGGTCTCGGCGTTGCGCAGGCGGGTGGCGGCCCCGATCATGGCGGGAAGCTCCTTGTGAACATCGACGGCCGCGCCGCGGGGCACACCCGCGTGCCGGGCGGTGATGTTCCGGTCGAGATGGATCAGCTCGGCCTCCATGCGGCCCGCGTACTTCTCCACCCCGTCCAGGCTGTCCCTTGCCAGGGCCAGGCGAACGCGCTCGTAGTCCTTGAGAACCATGTCGAAGGCGTTTCGCCAGTGGGCCATGGCGGTTCCCGAGACCAGCATCCCCATGGTCAGTGCCAAGATGATGATTCGTTTCATCATGCTTCCCTGCCGTTTTCGTTGGCTGATGGGCTGAGGGACTGGGGCGCCTCGGTGCCGGTCCGGATCTTGATGGCCCGCTCCACCGGCGTGACGAAGACGATGCCGTCTCCCGAGAAGCCCGTGCGGGCGACCCGCAGGATTTCTCCGAGCAACCTGTCGACGCACGTGTCATCGCAGACGACCTCGATCTTGGCGACGGCCGGTGCCTTGTTGATCTCGCTCGGGGCGAGGGTGAACAGGAGCGGCTCGTAGCCGTAGCCGACCCCGTTGACACGGGCGATGGTGATACCGGGTGCTCCGGCCTCGCGAAGGGCCGTGACCACCTCGTCCACCTTGGTGGTTCGGATGAACGCCTTGAGAAGTTTCATGGTCTTTCCCTCATGCTTCGTTGGTTTCAGTTTCGGCCAGTGCGACGCCTCCCGGGAAGAGGGGCGTGCGCTTGAGCTTCAGCGAGCGCCAGATGAAGTAGATGGACGGGTAGACGATGAGCTCCCCGAAGAAGGAGGTGACGACGCCCCCCACCATGGGCGCTGCGATCCGGCGCATGACGTCGGCACCGCTGCCGGTGGCCCACAGGATGGGGATCAGCGACAGCAGGATGGCCGCCACGGTCATCATCTTGGGACGGATGCGCTGGACGGCGCCGTGGTCCACGGCCTCGGTCAGGTCGTGCCAGGTGGCCATCTTGCCCTTCCGCTTCCACGTTTCGTAGGCAATGTCCAGGTAGAGGAGCATGACGACGCCGGTCTCGGCGTCGAGGCCCGCCAGGGCGATCAGCCCGACCCAGACGGCGATGGACCAGTTGTAGCCGAGGAAGTAGAGCAACCAGATGGCGCCGACGGCGGAGAACGGAACGGCCAGCAGTACGATGCCGGTCTTGACCAGCGATTTCGTGTTGATGTAGAGGATCAGGAAGACCAGGAAGAGGGTGATGGGAACGATCAGCAGGAGGCGCGCCTTGGCCCGCTGCATGTACTCGTACTGGCCCGACCAGAAGATGGTGTAGCCCGCGGGTATCGTGACGTTCTCGGCGACCGCCTTCTTCGCCTCCTTGACCCAGGTGCCCACGTCGATGCCCCGGAGGTCCACGTAGACCCACGCGTTGGGACGGGCGTTCTCGGACTTGATGGCCGGCGGGCCCTGGTGGATCCGGATGGTGGCGACCTGGGCCAGCGGCACCTGGGCGCCGCCTGGGGTCGTCACCAGGGTCTGGGCCAGGGCCTCCACGTTGTCCCTGAGCTCCCGGGGGTAGCGGACGTTGATGGGGTAGCGTTCGAGACCCTCGACGGTCCAGGAGACGTTCATGCCTCCGATGGCGGACATGATGACGTCCTGGATATCGCCGACGGTCAGCCCGTGGCGCGCCGCGGCCTCCCGGTCGATGTCGAAGTCCAGGTAGTTGCCGCCCATGACCCGTTCGGCGTAGGCCGAGAGGGTTCCGTCCAGGGGCTTGACCGCTGCCTCGACCTCCTTACCGATTCGCTCGAGCTCGTTGAGATCGGGCCCCGCGATCTTGATGCCGACCGGGGTCTTGATCCCTGTGGACAGCATGTCGATTCGCGTCTTGATGGGCATGGTCCAGGCGTTGGTCACGCCGGGGAACTGGATGGCCCTGTCCAGCTCCTCGATCAGTTTGTCCTTGGTCATCCCGGGACGCCACTCCTTGGGATCCTTGAGAACGATGGTGGTCTCGATCATGGACAGCGGCGCAGGATCGGTGGCCGTTTCCGCCCGGCCGATCTTGCCGAACACGGACTCCACCTCCGGGAACTGCTTGATGATCTTGTCGGTCTGCTGCAGCAGCTCACGGGCCTTGGTGATGGAGATCCCCGGGAAAGTGGTCGGCATGTAGAGCAGGTCGCCCTCCCAGAGGGGCGGCATGAACTCGGCGCCGATGTGCTGGATGGGGATCCAGACGGAGGCGATGGCCACGATGGCCAGCACGACCACGAGCCAGCGCCACTTGAGGGCGGCGTTGAGCACCGGCGTGTACAGGAAGCGCAGGACGCGTGAGATGGGATGTTTCTTCTCGCTGTGGATCTTGCCGCGCACGAACCAGTACATGAGAACGGGAATGATCGTGATGGCCACGATGGAGGACATGGCGATGGAGTAGGTCTTGGTGAAGGCCAGCGGCCGGAACAGCCGCCCCTCCTGGGCCTGCAGGGTGAAGATCGGCATGAAGGAGACGGTGATGACCAGCAGGCTGAAGAACAGGGTCGGCCCCACCTCCTGCGCCGAACGCAGGATGATGTCGAAGTGGCTGCGCTGGCCGCGCCACTCCTCGTAGTGCTTGTGGGAGTTCTCCACCATGATGATGGCGGCGTCCACCAAAACCCCGATGGAGATGGCGATACCTCCCAACGACATGATGTTGGCGCCGAGCCCCTGCAGCTTCATGACGATGAAGGCCAGCAGGATTGAAATGGGGATGGAGAAGATGGCGACGAAGGCCGACCGGAAGTGGAACAGGAAGATGATGCACACCAGGGCGACGATGATCGACTCCTCGATCAAGGTGTGGGTCAGCGTCTCCACCGAGTGCTTGATCAGGCCCGTGCGGTCGTAGGCCACCGAGATCGTCACGTCATCGGGAAGCCCCTGCTTGAGCTCGGCCAGCCGTTCCTTGACCTTCGAGATGGTGGAGAGGGTGTCGGCGCCGTAGCGGACGACCACGATCCCTCCGACCGTCTCGCCCTCGCCGTTCCAGTCGGCGAGGCCGCGCCGGATCTCGGGGCCGATGGTGACGTTGGCCACGTCCCTGAGCAGGATCGGCGTCCCACCGGGGCCCGCTCCCAGGGGAACGGCCTCCAGATCCTTGACCTCCTTGACATAGCCCAGGCCGCGGACCATGTACTCGCGCTCGCCCATCTCGATCAGGCGGCCGCCCACGTCGTTGTTTGAGCGCTTGATGGCCGCCTTGATCTTGGAGAGCGGGATCCCATAGGCACGGAGCTTGACCGGGTCCACCTCCACCTGGTACTGACGGACGTAGCCGCCGATGGAGGCCACCTCGGAGACGCCGTCCACGGACATGAGACCGTACTTGAGGTACCAGTCCTGGTAGGAGCGCAGGTCGGCGAGGGATCTCTTGGGGGAGTTGAGGGTGTACATGAACGCCCATCCCACGCCGGTGGCGTCCGGGCCGAGCTGGGGTGCGACACCCTCCGGAAGCTGGCCCGCCATGCCGTTGAGGTACTCGAGCACGCGGGAACGGGCCCAGTAGAGGTCCGTCCCGTCCTCGAAGATCACGTAGACGAAGGAGAACCCGAAGAAGGAGTAGCCACGGACCACCTTGGCGAAGGGAACTGCGAGCATCTTCGAGGAGATGGGGTAGGTGACCTGGTCCTCGACCACCTGGGGCGCCTGCCCCTGGTACTCGGTGTAGATGATGACCTGCACGTCGGAGAGGTCGGGAATGGCGTCCAGGCGCATGGTCTTCATGGCCCAGACCCCGCCCAGGATGGCGAAGGTCACGCCGATCACCACCATGAACTGGTTCTTCAGGGACCATTCGATGATTTTATTGAGCATCGGCCGATCCCTTCGCTTCCCCACGCTTGGCGGGAGACCCCTCGTCGCCAGGCTTCTCGGGGTGAGTGCCGCCCGCTGTGCGGGCGGCGATCATCTTCTGGATCGCCTCTCTGAGGTTGGACTCGGAGTCGATGAGGAACTGGGAGGAGGTGACGACCTCGTCGCCGTCGTTGAGACCGCTGAGGACCTGGACGAAGCCGTTACCCCGGGGGCCGAGCGTGACCTCCCGCGGTGCGAAGCGCCCGTTGCCCAGAGCCACGATCACGACGTTCCGCTGCCCGGTTCTCAGGACGGCGTTGGAGGGGACCGTGATGGCGTTCCTGGCCGCGACCGGCTCGAATCTCACGGTGGCGTACATTCCGACGCGCAGACGTCCGCCCGGGTTGGGCACGTCCAGGGTCAGCCGGATGCTCCGGGTCTTCTCGGAGACCTCGGGCTCCATGTAGCGCACGCGTCCCCGGAAGCTCTCGCCCGGGAAATAGGTCAGGCTGACGGTGGCCGGACTCCCGATGTTCACCCAGGAAAGCTGGTCCTCGAAGACCTCGACGGTCATCCAGAGGCTGGACATATCGGCGATGTGAAGGAGCTCCATCCCGGGCCGGACGGCCATCCCCTCGAGGCCCGGCATGCGCTTCATGACGACGCCGCTGGCGGGCGCCACCACGGTCAGGGTCCGGAACACCTCACCGCTCTCCTCCAGCCGCCGGATCTGGTCCTCCGTGATGTCCCAGTACCGCAGGCGCTCCCGGGCCGCCTCCAGGAGCTTTCGCGCCCGCTTCCGCACCTCGGGCGGAGCGCCCATCAGCGTCGTTGCATACCGTGCGGCGGAGAGCAGCTCCTGCTCCGTCTGGACCAGCTCCGGCGCGTAGATCTCGAAGAGCGGCTGGCCCCGCTTGACCGGCTGACCGACGTAGTTGGCGTAGGTCTTCTCGATGAACCCGGGGTACTTGGTGGTGACCGAAACCATCCGCTCCTGGTCGTAGTCCAGGTAACCGACGGTCCGGATCTGCCGCGAAATGTCCCGCCGGACCACCTTTTCGGTGGTGACGTTCATGTTCTGCTGAACGGCCGGGTCGATGGTGACCACGGCCCCCTGATTGGCTGCGGACTCCGCCTCGTCGGCGTAGACGGGCACGTAGTCCATGCCCATGTCGTCCTTTCGGGGAACCGGAGAGGTGATGGTCGGGTCCATGGGGTTGCGGTAGAAGAGGATCGTCCGTTCACCCTTGGGCTGGGACGCCCCTCCCGTGCCGCTTCCCGTACCGTCCTGGTCCCTCAGAGGCACCAGGTCCATGCCGCAGATGGGGCACTGGCCCGGTTCCTCCTCGATCACCTGGGGGTGCATCCCGCAGGTCCAGAGCTGCTTGTGCTCGTGGCTTCCCCCGGACCCCGGGGCCATCTTCTGGCCTGCCGCCGTGCCCTGACGAGAGAGCCCGAGCCAGCCGCCCACCGGGCTTACGACCAGGGGACCGGCCCCCCGGAGCATGGCCCCCGCGGCCCCCACCCGCCGGCCTATCCGCACCTCCACCGCCACCGGACCCGCGG
>CAZXNA010000027.1:0-31923 GCA_964641295.1 uncultured Thermoanaerobaculia bacterium | reverse complement strand
CGAAACTCCATGGACCGCACGCCCCGTTGAACGCTTCATTCCGCGCGGCGATGGTCTGTGGGGTGCTGTGGCGCGCTCGTATGTTGGGGCGGTGTCGTCCCCGTCGGTCGTCATGGCCTCGTCGGCTGGGTGCCGGGGGTGCTCATGGATGGTGTTCGATCTGATGCTGCGAGGGCCGCGGGTGCTCGCTCACAGCGCGAGCATTGCACGGGAGAACCCTACGGGGACGCCAAGGAGAGGGTCGCGTTCGGCCTCGGGGGTCGATTCCTTGCGGACTCTTCCGGTCCGTAGGAAGCCGGACGCCGGAGTCGAGGAGAAGGACAACCCCAGGCGCAAAAAAAGAGGCGCGTTGCCGCGCCCCATTGAACACCGTTTCCGGACTGGGAACTCAGGGCTTCCAGACCTTCCAGACCTTGCCCACGAGGTCCGGGCCGACCTTGAGGGTCGGATCGCCCGGGAACCAGCCGGAGGGGCATGCCTCGGCGCCGCCCGTGGCCCGGACGTGCTGGAACGCCTGGATCTGGCGGATGGACTCCTCTACCCGGCGGCCTACGGGAGGCGTCAGGATCTCGGCTGCCTGGATGACCCCGTCGGGGTCGATGATGAACCGCCCGCGGATGTCTACGCCGCCGGTTTCGTCGTAGACGCCGTAGACCTTGCCCAGGTTGCCGGCGCCGTCGGCGACCATGGGGAAAGGAATGCCCCCGTCGACCATCTTCGCCAGCTCTTCCTCGTCCCAGATCTTGTGGACGAACATGCTGTCCACACTGACGGCGATGACCTGGACACCGAGCTTCTCGAACTCTTCGTACCTGTCAGCGACCGCTGACAATTCTGTTGGTCAGACGAAGGTGAAGTCACCGGGGTAGAAGCACAACAGGACCCACTTCCCCAGATAATCCGAAAGCTTGACGTTAGTGAATTCCCCCCGGTGGTAGGCCGGGGCCTCGAAATCGGGGGCTTTGCCCCCAACCTTGGCGACAACCATGGTCTCCTCCCGTTCTCCGACCTCGACGGTCAAGGTCTCTGTCGTGGAATCTCCGACGACGGTGCCCGTCGGGCGGGCGCAGCCGACGTTCTCTTCCGCCATATCCGTCTCCTTTCACATCCTCGTCCGGAAATGGTGTACAACGCGAATCTTACTCTTGCTCAGTCGAAAATTGAACGGTCCGTTCCGTTCGGCTCTCAACCGGCCGTGACCATCAACCGGAACTGGGATTCGCCCATCTTGACCGGGACATACTCCTCCTCGGGGAGCCCCATGTACCTGGCGACCGAGGAAACGACCCGCGAGTACCAGACCGTGGCCGTCACAGTCACCGGGCCAGGAGCGATGTCCTTGGGGAGCTTCCAGGTGAGGGTCTCGTTGGTGGCCTTGAGGGGCGCCAGCCGGTAGTCGGGTCCGAAGCTGGCGGTGTTCCACTGGGCGACGGTCATTCGCCCCTGTTCGTCCAGGTACGGGAGACGGAAGATCCGGTCTCCAGCCGGCACGTTGCCGTCACGCTCCAGCCCGGCGAAGCCCTCGATCCCCTTGATATCCCCGATGTCCTGGTAGGCCAGGGTGCCCGGAGAGGAGATGGTCAGCTCTTCCCCCTTGAAACCCTTGGGATCGACCTGGAGGTGATAGACATGGCCGGTGGAATCCACGGCGTTGACGTCGAGCCAGACGACCCGTTCCTCGGCCGATCCCGAGGGGATCATGTGACCGGCCTTGACGTTCATGACGGTGGCGATGAAGCGGGCGGTGTCTCCAGGGCGGACCGTGTCCGAGGCGCCCACGATCCCCACCTGCACGGCGCCGTTGAGCATGTCGGCCCAGTGGGCCCCGTGGAAAAGGTGCTGCCGGACGTCGGGGTGATCCTGCCCTCCAGCATCGGGGGCGCTGTTGCCCGGAGCTGCGGGCATGTGACACTGCTGACAGGTGATCCCGGCTGTGCCCTGGGGGCTCTCCTTCCACTCCAGGTGGGTGGCCTTGACCCACATTCCCCACGGGTCCTTCTCGTTGTGGCAGGTCCCGCAGAACTCGGCGGAGGCCAGGAAGGGGTTGGCGGCGATCTTGTGGTGGGGGCTCTCCGTCCCCGTGCGAATCCCCTGTTTGGTCTCACCGGGCTCGATGATGAAGTTGAAGTTGAAGGGAGTGTCGCCCTCGAAGCCCGTGATGCTGTGGCAGACGTCGCAGGAGACGCCCTCGTTGGCCCGGGTCCCCTCCGCCGGTCGCTTGGGCGGGATGTCGCCCGCCAGGAAGGCCAGAGGGGCGTGGCAGCCGTTGCAACCGGCCTTGACGCCAGCGACCTTGGCCAGCTTCTCCGCATGGGGCACGGCCAGGTCGAAGTACTCGGCCTCGTCCCACTGGTGGGTGAAGGATTTGGACATGAGGGATTGGGCGTACTGCCTGGCGATGTCCGTGTGGCACTGGGCGCACACCTCGTTCTTCTCGAAACGGTCGTAGGGAATCGTCCCCAGGGCCGCGTCTCCCACCTTGTGGACGGTCGCGGCGATGAGGCTTCCACCAACGAGCAGCGTGGCGGCTATGAGGACGGTCTTTCGCATGAGCACCTCCCAGGAGTTGGACCTTGTCTCAATCAATACTATGGATGTAGTTCTGGAGGATGTCAACCGGAGAGGCGCGAAGGGAGGGGAGTGAGAAGTGGGGGGAGAGGGGGCGAGAGTGGAGGTGAGAGGTCAGAGGGAGGCGAGGCATTCACGTTGGGGGAATGGCGTTCCGTTCGTGAAGCTGTGTGGGCCGGCGGCGGGGCCGGTCCTTCCCCCGATGGTGCGGAGACGGGCGTCGGCGGAAAGGTGGCGGCCCGGCCGTCATTGCCTGTGGGGCGAAGCCCCCGGCGTAGCCGGCCGCACATGGGGGATCAGTCCACCGGGAGCTCTTTGACGAGTCTGGAAACCGTCCGGAACTCGTCGGTGCCGCAGTGATCCAGCAACTCGAAGAGGGCGGACTCGGTGCTCGTGACGACGGCGCCGGCCGTGGCCAGCCGGCGGAGGGCCCACTCCTTGTCCCGTGGACGGCGGGAGCAGACGGCGTCGTGGGGGACGTGGACCTGAAAACCGGCGTGGATCAGATCGAGGGTGGTCTGCGTGACGCAGACATGGGTCTCGATGCCGGTGACGACGATGCGGTGGGGGCGAAGGGGCTCGAGGGCCTCCATGAAGCCCTCGTCCCGGGCGGCGGAGAACGTGTCCTTGACCAGGGGGGGACTCTCCAGGAGCTCGGCGAGCTCGGGGACGGTCGGTCCCAACCCCTTGGGGTACTGCTCGGTGACCAGGACCGGAAGGTTCAGGGCCCGAAAGGCCCGGTGGAGAACGGTCAGCCGCGGGATGTGCCCCTGGTCGGCCATGACGGCGTTGATCCGTTCCTGGACGTCGATGATGACGAGAACGCTCTGGCCGGGGTCGAGGATCTCCGGATGGTGGCGCATGGCGGCCTCCTTTCCACCTGCACCGTCCATTGTACCGGGAGTTCTTGGAGTATGGGCGCGGGAACGAGTTTCGGCGATTGAGGAGGACAGGGGAAAGAACGCGGAGACGCGAGGGCGCAAGGACGCGAAGAGCGAGTGCAGGACCCAGAGTGAGTTCGCCGGTGTCATCGTGGCTGCAGCGATGGAGGTCAACCGAACCTTGGGGAGGGCGCGGCCGCCCCAAGGGGACTGCAACCAGATCTTCGAAGCTGAGGCTCCGACCTCCTTCAGATGGATAAACCTGAAGTTGGCGCCGGTGTCCAATTCTGGTAAGCGACTGGTGAAGGACAGGGTGCACCACGTGGTGAATGGTCCCCGGCACCCGGCCTCGATTACCTCATTCTCTCTCTTTTGGTCCGTGCACCCCGGCGTCTTTGCGTTGATTCTTTCCTCTGACCGGGGCGGGCCTCCCGGAAACCCGTGGGGCGTTCCGGCGTATGCTTTCTCCATGAAACGGTGGTTGAAGGTCTCCCTCGGTTGTGTCGGCGCCCTGGTCCTGCTGCTGATCCTGGCGGGCGGCGGGCTCTATCTCTACGTACAGTCGCAGCGGTCCCCGTCGGGGGGTGTGCTCCCGCCGGAGGAAGCGGCCTACGACGTACGCCACGTGGATCTCCGCGTCAGGGTGCTGCCGGAAACCCGGAGCATCTCGGGTTCGGCCGAGACCAGGGTGCGGGTGCTTCGGTCGGTGGATGTCTTCCTCTGCGATCTGGACGACCGGTTGACGGTCCACGAGGTCCGGGTGGACGGCCGCAGACGCTCCTTCGATCACGGGAAGGACCGGCTTCGTGTGACGCTGAGTCCCCCGTGGCACGAGGGTGAAACCCATCGGGTCCTCGTCCGCTACGGCGGCAAACCCAAGGTGGCCCTCAAGGCCCCCTGGATCGGTGGCTTTGTCTGGAAGAAGACCCCCGAAGGCGGCCAACCATGGATCGGCGTTGCCTGTCAGGAGGATGGCTCCGATATCTGGTGGCCCAGCAAGGACCACCCGTCCGAGGAGCCCGACGAAGGGATGGAAATCTCCCTGACCGTGCCCCATGGACTGGTGGGTCTGTCCAACGGGGCTCCCCTGGGATCGGTGGAGAACGGTGATGGCACCGTCACCAGCCGGTGGCGGGTGCACTACCCCATCAACCAGTACGACGTGACCCTCAACGTGGGTCCCTACGTCTCCATAGAGGAGCGCTATGCGGGGGTCGACGGGACCCTTGACGTCCCGATCCTCTTCTGGGCCCTTCCCGAGCACGAGGAGAAGGCGCGGCGCATGTGGCGCCAGGCGCCCCATATTCTCGAGGTCCTCGGCCGGCACTTCGGCGAGTACCCGTTCCTCGAGGACAAGTACTGGGTCGTCGAGGCGCCCTACCTGGGGATGGAGCACCAGTCCCTGGTGGCCTACGGCGACACCTTCACGGACAACGATTTCGGCTTCGACGCCATCCTTCT
This sequence comes from uncultured Thermoanaerobaculia bacterium, assembly GCA_964641295.1. GTDB lineage: Bacteria > Acidobacteriota > Thermoanaerobaculia > Thermoanaerobaculales > Sulfomarinibacteraceae > JAADFK01. The sequence continues at coordinate 27,013 of CAZXNA010000027.1, read as the reverse complement.
CCACGAGACGGCCCACGAGTGGTGGGGGAACAAGGTGACCGTCTCGGACTGGGCCGATTTCTGGCTGCACGAGGCGTTCGCCACCTACGCCGAGGCCCTCTACGTGGAGGACACCCTGGGCCGCGATCGCCACCTGGACTACATGGCCAGGATGCGCCGCCGGATCCGCAACCGTAAACCCATCGTCCAGGGGAAGGATCTGGACTCGATCCACGCCTACACGGGGGACATCTATTTCAAGGGGGCCTGGGTGCTTCACACCTTGCGCTGGTTGATCGGGGACGAGGCCTTCTTCGAGATCCTGCACGATTTCCCCAACGATCCGCGCTTCGCCTACGGGCATGTAACGACGCAGGACTTCACGAACTTCGTCGCCGCGGAGATGGGCCGCGACCTCGGCTGGTTCTGGAACCGGTACCTCCACACGGCGGATCTCCCCCGCTGGAGTTTCGAGCGGGATCCGTCGGGAGCCGGCGAGAAGCTCCTGCTCTCGTGGGACGACCCTTCCTTCGAGCTGCCCATCCCTGTGGGGATCGGCGATCGCGTCCAGCGCGTGGAGATGCCGGGCGGGCGGGGCAGCCTGACCATCCCGCCCGGCGCCGAGATCACCATCGACCCCGATGGGCTGATCCTCGCGAAGGGCAAGAAGTAGGGCCCCGCGAGCGTTGGCCCGCATGCCTCATCGGACATGGTCGCGAAGGGCGGCACACCCGCCCTGCAATGGATGGACGATGGATGATTCGGGTTGGCCCGGGTTCTTTACGAGGGTTCGTCGCGAAAGGGGCGAGGCGCCGTGCATGGCAGTGTTCTCGCAGGGGTCGCGAGCGCAGGCGTGCTTGTGGCACATCGAGCGAGCGGATCGAGAGAATGCTGCCAGGTGCGGTGTATCGCCCCTTGCGGCAGAAGTTCATGAATTTTCCGGGCTAGTCCTCCGACAGAATGGTGCGGATCTTGCGGGCCAGCTCGTCCCGACCAAAGGGCTTCGTCAGGAATGAGATCCCCTCCTGCTTGACGAAGTCCTTGTGGATGGCGTTCTCGCTGTAGCCCGTCATGAACAGGAAGCGGAGCTCTGGCCACCGTTCGGCGGCCGCGTCGGCCAGCTCCTTGCCGCCCATATGGGGCATGATGACGTCGGAGATCACCAGGTCGACCTGGCCCTCCTGCTCCTCCAGGATCTGAAGGGCATGCCGGCCATCCTCGGCCACGAAGACCGTGTAGCCCAAGCCGGCCAGGAGATCGCGGACCACCTGGCGGACGCCGGGGTCGTCCTCGACGAGCAGGAGGGTCTCCGTGCCGCCCCGCACGGGCCCCTCGATCTTGGGGCCCACCGAGGTGGCAGTGCGCTCGATTATGGGCAGGTAGACCTTGACGGTCGTCCCCTGGCCGGGCTCGCTGTAGACGTGAACCATGCCGTCGTGCTGCTTGACGATGCCGTAGACCGTGGCCAGGCCCAGTCCGGTGCCCTCGCCGGCTTCCTTGGTGGTGAAGAACGGCTCGAAGACGTGGGAAAGGGTCTCGGGATCCATGCCGCAACCGGTGTCGGTGACGGTCAGGAGCACGTAGCGCCCCTCTTCGGCCCAGGGATGGTCGGCGATGAACGCTCCATTGACGATGACGTTTTCCGTCTCGATGGTGATCGTTCCCCCAGAGGACATGGCGTCGCGGGAGTTGACCAGCAGGTTCATCACGATCTGCTCGACCTGTCCCGCATCGGCAAGAACCGAGCCCAGGGAGGCGCCGGGGATTAGGTCGATGTCGATGTTCTCCGGCATCACCCGCCGTGCCGTTGGCAGGAATCGCTCCAGGAGTTCGTTGAGGTTGAGGGGCTGGGGCTCGATGATCTGTCGGCGTGAGAAGGCGAGCAGGCGCCGCGTCATGGATGCGGCCCTGGCGGTGGCCGTGTCGATGATGCTGAGGTTCTCGGACGCGGATGGGAGGTCCAGGGCCGGATCCTGCCTCAGCTGCTCGACGGCGCCGCGGATGGCCATCAGCAGGTTGTTGAAGTCGTGGGCGATGCCGCTGGTCAACTGGCCGATGGCCTCCATCTTCTCAACCGTTCGCAGCCGCTGTTCGGTCTCCCGGTGATGGATGGCGGCTCCCATGGTTGCAGCGGCCAGCCGAAGGGCCTCGATCTCCGGATCGAACCAGTAACGTTCGTGCCGGTGGTCCTCGAAGGCCATGAGCCCCCACCATCGTTCGGCCACGGGAACCGGAATCAGCGCCAGGGACTTGAGACCTTGGCGGGCGAGGGCGATCCTCTCCTCGGAGGGGTAGTCCCGGATGGGGCCGGTGATGGCCCTGCCGTGGCGCAGGCTCTCGGCCCATCGGGCGATTGTCTTACCTCCAACGAGCTCGGGACTCGCCGGCTTCGGGGGTTTGACCCCATCGTCCATCCAGCAGTGAACCTGGAGAACCTCGTGCCGGCCGGTTTCCGGCTCGATGATCCGGTAGACGGCGACACGATCCACCTCCGCCGCGGTTCCCAGCTTGGCGAGGGCCGTATCGATGGCCTCGTCGGGGTCCTGACAGGAGAGGAAGCGCTGGCCGACGCTGGAGAGGGCCTCGATGATGGCGTCCCGTCGCCGCAGCTCCTCCTCGGCCAGGCGCGCCGAAGTCTGGTCCTCGACGATGGCGACGCCACCGGAAAAGTGTCCGCTCTCGTCGAAAACCGGGGCCGTGCGGGCCGAAAGCCAGACCCTCCGTGTCCCCGTCGTCGGTTCGTACCAACCTTCGTAGCTCCCCTCCTCGCCCGCGACGGTTCTCTCGAGGACCGGAACGATCTGCTGATCCCGGACCCGGCCCAGGTCGAGGCCGATCAGGCGTTCCTTGGTGGAGCCGAGAATGATCGCCATGCGCTCGTTGCAGTCGGTCACTCGGAGCCGGCTGTCGAAGTGGAAGATCCCGGCGGGGGAGTGATCGAAGATCGCCCGGTAGTGCCGCTCCCGTTCCTCAACCGCCCGTTCGGCCTCCTTGAGCTCCAGGAGGCGTGCCAGGTGGCCGGCGACGACGGTCAGGAGCGTCTGCTCGTACTCGCCGAAGTGGGGCTCCCCGGAGTAGCTCTGGACCGCCAGCACGCCGGCGGTTTCCCCGTGGATCACCAGGGGTACGCCCATCCAGTCCTGGGAGTCGGGTCCGACCAGCTCGACCTCGCCCCGCTCTTGGAGGTCCCGGGAGGCCTCGGAGTCGAGGAAGAGGGGCTTCCCCGTTCGCAGGACATGGCCCGTGAGGGTCTTGCCAGGGGGCATTGGAGCCGGAGCTTCGGGGTCCATCTCGTCGCGGTAGAAGGGGAAGGTCAGCTCGTCCCGTTCCCGGTTGTACAGCGCCACGAAGAGGTTTCGGGCATCCATGACGCGGCCGAGCACCTGCTGAAGGGCGGCGAAGAGCTCCCCGGGCTCCCGGGCCCGTTGGGCTTCGATGGTCATCTCGAAGAGGACCTGGCGAAGGCTGAACACCCGCCGCTGCTCGGTGACGTCCCGGATCAGGGCGACCTCGAGAGCACCCCTGCCCAGGTTCGCCACCCGGCTGAGGCGCACCTCGAGCCACCGCTGCTCACCACTCGGGGTGCGGTAGAGGACGCTGGTCGGCGCCGGTGTTTCCTCACCTTCGGGATGGGGCGTCGTCTCCAGGTCCCCGGCGACCATGGGGAAGCGCCCCGATGGGTCGACCAGTTGCTCGAAGGGCTTGCCGAGGGCCGCCTCGTCCTCTATCGCGAAGATTTGGGAGAACGCCCGATTGGCGAAGCGGATACGGCCGTCTTCCAGAATGACGAAGGCGTCGGGAATGGTCTCGGCGATGAGCTCGTACCGCCGCAGGGTGCGCTCGCTCTTCTCTTTCAGGTCTTTCGTCTCGGCCAGGGACTCTTGCAGCTGGCGGAGGAGGGTCCCTGCCGAGAGAAGCGCTGCCAGCACCAGCACGGCGGCGAGGAGCAGGATGGCGGCGCCGGCCAGTCCGTGCTCACCTGATGCGAGGGTGGTGGCCGTTTGGAACCAGGGCAGGTTGGTGACGGCGACGGCCACCGCTCCCAGGACGAGAATGGCTGCCAGCCCGAGCCAACGCTTGCGTCCAGCGACTCGGATTTGGAGAATGCTGATCAAGGCCCCGGCCAGCAACACCAGCGTAGCCGTCCATGATATGAGGCGGGCCCAGGAGTTCATTGATTGGTTGACCTTCCCAGCTCCCCTCCAGGGAAACGGATGACAACCCATTGATACACCGGATGGCCAGCGGGCGCAAGCGTCCTGGGGGGTGGAAAGTGCAGCGAGACGCCCGCGGATCGGGGCGAGACGCTGCCGCAGGATCAGACCGCCGCTGGAAGTGATGCTATGATTGGTCGTGGAGCATGTTCGTGTGAAAGGGCTGGGTTCGGTACTGGCGGTCGATGACGACCCCGCCGTCCTGGAGAGTCTCGCCGATGTCCTGGGACGGTTGGGCTACGACGTTTGGCAGGCACTGGACGGCGAGTCCGCCCTGATCGTGGCTACCGAGCAACAGCCGGACGTCATCCTCCTGGACGTCCAGATGCCGGGGATGGATGGATTCGAGGTCTGTAGCCGGTTGCGCCAGCAGGAGGAAACCCGGTTGATTCCCGTCATTTTCCTGACGGGCCACGCCAGCCGTGAGGCCAAGATCAGGGGTCTCGAGGTGGGCGCCAGCGACTTCCTCCGGAAACCAACCGATTTGACGGAGCTCGAGGCCCGCGTCCGGAATTTGGTGGGCTTCCGCCGTCTGACGGAGGATCTGGACTCGGCCGAGCGGATTCTCTTTTCCATCGCCAGGATGATCGAGGCCCGGGACGAGGGCACGGGAGAACACTGCGACCGCCTGGCGCGGCTCGCCGTCGTCCTGGGCCAGGAGCTGGGCCTGGACGGAGAAGATCTCAAGACCCTGCGCCGCGGCGGATACCTCCACGATTTCGGCAAGCTGGGCATTCCCGATGCCATCCTCCTCAAGCCGGGGGCCCTGACGCCCGAGGAGTGGGAAACCATGCGGCGGCACGTGGACATCGGTGTCGAGATCTGTTCGCCCCTCCGATCCCTGAGGCCCGTTCTGCCGATCATCCGCCATCACCACGAGCGGTGGAATGGCTCGGGCTATCCCGACGGACTGGCCGAAGATGCGATCCCCTACCTGGCTCGTGTCTTTCAGGTGGTCGACGTCTTCGACGCCCTGACGAGTGACCGGTGCTACCGGGCGGCCCTGAGCCCCGAAGAGGCCCTCAGGACCCTCCACGAGGAGACCTTCGAGAAACACTGGTGGGATCCGGAAATCGTCCCGCGCTTCACGGAACTGGTGCGCCGCGAGGGAATCGGCCAACTCCTGGCCCATCCCGTGGAACTCGCTTGACGCTGATTCCGTACAATGCCCCGTGACGGAGACGGGAGGCGCGGGAATGGACGAACACGGGGAACGGTGGACGCCGCGGGACGCCGCTGAGCTCTACGGGATCGACGCGTGGGGAAAGGGTTACTTCCGGGTCACCGATGGTGGCACGCTGGGGGTGCTTCCGGACCAGCGGCCGGAGTGTGCCGTCGATCTCCTGGAGATCATCGAGGGCCTGCGTGGCCGCGGCATCGATCCGCCGGTCCTCCTGCGTTTTCGCGGCATCCTGGACCACCGGATCCGCTCCCTCGCCCGGGCCTTTCACCAGGCCATGGAGGAGAACGAATACCGTGGCGGTTACATCTGCGCCTACCCGATCAAGGTCAACCAGCAGCGGCACGTGGTGGACGAGATCCGGCGTTTCGGATCGAGCCTGGGTTTCGGCCTCGAAGTGGGCTCCAAGCCGGAGCTCCTGGCCGTCCTGGGCCTGACGAGCGCCACGGACGGGAGCGGTCCCATCATCTGCAACGGCTTCAAGGACAGCGAGTTCATCGAGACGGTCGTCCTGGCGGCCAAGCTGGGCCGCAACATCATTCCCGTCGTCGAGAAGTTCAGCGAGCTGGAGCTGATCGTCCGTCACGCGGAGCGCTACGGTGTGCGCCCTGCCATCGGCGTCCGGGTCAAGCTGGCGACCCAGGGGGCAGGCCGCTGGAAGGACTCCGGCGGGTTGCGCTCCAAGTTCGGCCTGCACATCACCGAGCTGTTGGACGCCGTTCATTTTCTGGAGGAACGCGGGTTCAAGGATCGCCTGCAGCTCCTGCATTGCCATGTGGGCAGCCAGGTGCTGTCCATTCGCAGCATCAAGAACGCCGTCGCCGAGCTGGCCCAGGTCTACGCCGAGCTGTGCCGTCTGGGCGCCGGCCTGAAATACATCGACGTCGGGGGCGGACTCGGCGTCGACTACGACGGCAGCCAGTCGGGGACCGAGTCGTCCATCAACTACACCCTGTCCGAGTACGCGGGGGACGTCGTCTACCGGGTCGGCGCCGTCTGCGACGAGGCCGGGCTCGACCACCCGATCATCGTCTCCGAGTCGGGCAGGGCCCTCGTGGCCTATCACTCGGTGCTGATCTTTGACGTCAAGGCCGCCACGGGATTCAACGGCTTCGAGGCCCCGGCGACCATCGAGGAGGCGGCGGCGGGGCGGGACCCCGAGGAGTTTTCCCAGCCCCTGTGGGACCTCTATCAGGCCGACGGGCTGATCACCGAGGGCGATGTGGACGAGGCCCTCCACGACGCCGTGCAGGCCTACGAGGAGGTCCTCAACCTCTTCAAGCTGGGCTACCTGGGGTTGGAAGAAAGGAGCCTGGCCGAGCGGGTCTTCTGGAGAATCGGCCGGGAGGCCCTGCGGCGGCTGGGCCCGGACGAGGAGCCGCCGGCGGAGCTGGCGGGCCTCGACGCGCTGCTCTCCGACATCTATTTCGGCAACCTATCCATCTTCCAGTCCATGCCGGATAGCTGGGCCATCGGCCAGCTCTTCCCCCTCATGCCCATCCACCGCCTCGACGAGCGGCCGGATCGCCGGGCGATCCTGGCGGACATGACCTGCGACTCCGAGGGGAAGATCACCCGTTTCGTCACCGGGGAAGGCCTCCAGCCCACCCTGCCGGTCCACGCCCTGCGTCCGGGGGAGCCCTACTACCTGGGGGCGTTCCTCGTCGGGGCCTACCAGGAGATCCTGGGGGATCTCCACAACCTCTTCGGGGATACCCACGCCCTCCATATCGACACGGACGAGGAGGGGCGCTGGACCATCGAGGAGCTGATCGAGGGGGACACGGTCCGCGAGGTGTTGCGCTACGTTCAGTTCGATCCCGATGCGCTTCTTGCGGATTTCCGGCGCGACGTGGAGCGTGCCATGCGGGAGGGCCGTCTGGCCCTCAGTGAGGGACGCCAGCTGGTGCGCTTTTACCAGGAGGGCCTCAACGGTTACACCTACCTGGAGGAGGGGTGAGCACGACGCCGCCCATCATCCTGCCGAGGCGGGACCCCGCACCGTCCACGGCCGACGGTTGCTCGCGGTGGGCGGGGCTCGGCTGCGCCGTGACCATCATCGTTCTGGCGGTCCTGGTCTTCGGCAGCTTCCTCTTCTTCGATCGCGGCGTCCGCTGGGCGGTACGGCGGGCCAGCGACCGGATCGAGGAGCGCCTCGACCCCGGGGTTCCGCCGGCCCTGCGGGACCGGCTCCACGGGGAGCTCGAGGCCTTGATCGCCCGGAGCGGCGAGCGCGGGGCCGCGGCTCGCAATGGCGCCTTCCTCGAGCGAGCGGGCCGCTTCCTGGAGGACGGGCGGGTCAGCCCGGAGGAGGCCGAGGAGTTGGAGGCCTTCCTGGCGGGGAAGGAAGGTGCCGGAGAACGGGAGAGCGGGGACGGCCTCCCGTGAGCGGCCGTTTCCGTCTGGTGGCGCCCTTCGAACCGGCGGGCGACCAGGCCGCGGCCATCGACCGCCTGGTGGAGGGCGTCCAGGCGGGGGTCGCCTGGCAGACCCTTCTCGGCGTCACGGGCTCGGGTAAGACCTACACCATGGCCCGGGTCATCGAGGAGACCGGTCGGCCGACCCTGATCCTCTCCCACAACAAGACCCTGGCGGCCCAGCTCTACCAGGAGTTCGCCGCCTTCTTCCCCGAGAACGCCGTGGAGTACTTCGTCTCCTACTACGACTACTACCAGCCCGAGGCCTACGTGCCCACCACCGACACCTACATCGAGAAGGAGACGGACATCAACGAGGAGATCGACCGGATGCGGCTCTCGGCGACGCGCTCCCTCTTCGAGCGGCGCGACGTCATCATCGTCGCCTCCGTCAGCTGCATCTACGGTTTGGGGTCGCCCGAGGCCTACTTCGGCATGATGCAGCTCTTCGAGCTCGGGGAGAGCTACCGCCTGGAGGAGCTGCTGCGCCAGCTGGCCAAAATGCAGTACACCCGCACGAGCCTGGATCTGGCGCCCGGTGGTTTCCGCCTCCGGGGCGACGTCCTCGAGGTCTGGCCGCCCTACGACGACGCCGCGATCCGCGTCTCTTTCTGGGGCGACGAGGTGGAGTCCATCGCCCGGATCGATCCGGTCCGGGGCACCGTGCTGGAGGAGCTGGACCGTCTGCCCCTCTACCCGCGGACCCACTACGTGACGCCCCGGGAGCGGCTGCTGGCCGCCGTGGAGGGGATCCGCGAGGAGCTGGACGAGCGCCTGGCATTCTTCAAGGAGCGGGGCAAGCTGCTGGAGGCCCAGCGCCTGGCCCAACGGACCCAGTTCGACCTGGAGATGCTGACCGAGCTGGGCTACTGCCAGGGGATCGAGAACTACTCCCGGCACCTGACGGGCCGAGCGCCCGGGGAGCCGCCGCCGACCCTCCTGGACTATTTCCCCAAGGACTTCCTGATGATCGTCGACGAGTCCCACGTGACCATCCCCCAGGTGCGGGGCATGTACCGCGGCGACCGGTCTCGCAAGGAGACCCTGGTGGAGCACGGCTTCCGCCTGCCCTCGGCCCTGGACAACCGGCCCCTGATGTTCGACGAGTTCATCGAGCGGCTCAACCAGGTGGTCTTCGTCTCGGCGACCCCGGGGCCGTGGGAGCTGGAGCTCTGCGAGGGGGAGGTGGTGGAGCAGCTGATCCGCCCCACGGGCCTCCTGGATCCCGTCGTCGAGGTCCGGCCCGCCAAGGGGCAGGTGGACGACCTGCTGGCGGAGGTGCGGGCCACGGTGGAGCGGGGGGAGCGGGTGCTCGTGACGACCCTGACCAAGCGCATGGCCGAGGACCTGACGGCCTACATGGCCGACGTGGGCATTCGCGTCCGCTACCTCCACTCGGAGATCGACACCCTGGAACGCAGCGCCATCCTGGCCGACCTGCGCCGTGGAGAGTTCGACGTCCTCGTGGGCATCAACCTGCTGCGGGAGGGCCTGGACCTGCCCGAGGTCTCGCTGATCGCCATCCTCGACGCCGACCAGGAGGGCTTCCTGCGCTCGGAGACCTCCCTGATCCAGACCATGGGACGGGCCGCCCGGAACGTCGAGGGGCGGGCGATTCTCTACGCCGACCGGATCACGGGCTCCATGGAGCGGGCACTGGCGGAGACCCGGCGCCGCCGCAGCATCCAGGCGGCATGGAACGCCGAGCACGGCATCGAACCCCGCACCATCGTCAAGGACGTGGCCAGCCCCCTGCTGGCCATGGCCAACCTGGACTACGCGGGCCCGGGCGGCCGGGTGACCCTGGTCAGCGAGCCGGGGGAGGGAGAGTGGCCGGAGGATGCCGTCTCCCTCCACACGCTGATCGCCGAGATGGAGCGCCGAATGCGGGAGGCCGCAAAACGCCTGGAGTTCGAGGAGGCCGCCCGCCTCCGCGACCGCGTCCGCGAGCTCCGCAACCGGCAGGTCTACAAGGAGTAGGCGTGGTGGAAACCGCGGGAAGGGGATCCGCACCAGGTGCTCTCCTCCGAAGGAGGCGGCCGGAGCCGGGAGAACCTCAAAGGGCGATGGGGTACCTCGCCCGCCCGGGAGATCCCTTCGCTCGCTCGGCCGGGATGACCAGTGGGTGGAACCTCCCGCCACGGGTGGAACCGGTATCATGGCTCCTGGCGAGTCTGGAACCGACATCCCGGGGAGGGAGCTATATTGCTGGCGTTGGGGCCGTTTTCAGCGCTGTTTGCCGCATGGGCCGGTCGTGAAACGGTACGGTCCGGGCACGCGCCGGCCCGTGGGCGTGCCGGGACGGGGCTCCGCCGGGGGGGCGCGTTCTTCCGGAGAGGGGCGGCCGTCTTCCTCCTGCTCGCAACGGCGGTCTGCGGGGCCGCCGTGGCGGGGGAGCCGGCTTCCGGCGATCCCTGGGAGCTCTGGACGGGGCCGACGCGGCTGCGGGGCGCGAACATCTACCAGCGGCGGGTCTATCCGGAGCTGGACGGGCCGGAATTCATGGGGCCGGGGCCGGTGGGTCCCCCGTACACCCAGGAGGACCTCGATCGCCTGGCGGCCCTGGGCGCCAACTGGGTCAACATTTCCCACCCGGGTCTCTACACCGAAAAGCCGCCGTACCGGCTCGATCCCACCATCGTGGAGAACCTCGACCGTCTGCTGGCCATGATCGCGCGTGACGGGATGTTCGCGGTCATCAGCTTCCGGACCGGGCCGGGCCGGGCGGAGTTCAGCGTCTGCTGCCTGGGGGAGGACTGGTACGACCCGAGCTACCTCAACGACGAGGTGTGGCGGGATGCGGAGGCCCAGGACGCGTGGGTCTCAATGTGGCGGGAAACGGCCCGGCGGTACGCCGGCAACCCGGTGGTCGCGGGCTACGACCTCATGGTCGAGCCCAACAGCAACGACGTCTGGTTCGACGAGTGGGATCCCGCCCGGTTCTTCGCCGACCACGGGGGGACGCTCTACGACTGGAACCAGCTCTTTCCCAGGATCGTTGCCGCGATCCGGGAGGTGGACGGCACCACGCCGATCCTGGTGGGAGGGAACGGGTACAGCGCGGTGGACTGGTTGCCGTACCGGCGTGTGGTCGCCGATCCCCGGACCGTCTACACGGTCCACCAGTACGCCCCCCACGTCTACACACACCAGGAACCGCCCCTGCTCCTGAGCTACCCCGGCTTCTTCGACGCCGACGGGGACGGGCGCGCCGAGAGGGTGGACCGCTCGTGGCTGGACGGCCTGCTCGCGACCGTGGACGCCTTCATCTCGGCGCATGGCGTCCGCGTGGCGGTCAACGAAATGGGGGTGATGCGCTGGGAGCCGGGCGCGGAGCTGTTCCTGGACGACGAGATTCAGCTTCTCGAGGAGAGGGGTCTGAACCACGCGGTGTGGGCCTGGGAGCCGTCCTGGCCGCCGTGGGCGGGGGAGGTGACGGATTTCAACTTCCGCCTCGGCCCCGATCCGGCCAACCGCACGGATCTGCCCGGGAACGCCCTCGAGAGCGTTCTCACGGACGCCTGGTCCGCCAACTCCGCCCGTCCTCCCCGGCTCCCCGGGGGGAGGCGCGTCCGTGTCCGTGCGGTGGCGGATGGGGCCGGCCGGTAGGCCGGGAAGAGGAGGCGACCCGCAGTGAAGTGGCTGGTGGCAAAGCTCAGGGGTCTCAAGCGGGAGGAGAAGCTGCGGCTGGCCTGGGACCTGTTCATGGTCTGGGTGGCCCTGATCAACCTGTGGATGATTCTCTTCGACATCACCTACCTCTGGCTCCGGCCCATCTACTTTCGCTACGTTCCAGTGGTTACCCGGGTTTACGATCCCGTCAAGGGGATCGAGCCGCACCCCCTGACGGAACAGTTCCTCGAAACCATCGACACGACCCGGAATCTCCTTCTCCAGAAGCCCAGCCACGAGGCCCTGGCACGCCAGGTGCAGCAGCTGAGGGGTCTCACCGTCCGGATCCTCGAGGAGAACCCATTCCAACGGTCCGGCCGGACAGCTCTCTACCAGAGTCTTGTCGAAACGGTTGCCCGCCAGGCGGGAACCACGAGCGATGCGCTGAAGAACCGCGAGCAGCTCGAGAGGGCCGTGGCGATCCTCTGGCCCGCGGACGCGGGCGCCCTGCGGTACCGCCTGGAGCACCTGGCTCCCTCCTTTCTGCGGGCTTTGAGGACCAACTACTACCGCACAATCGACCGGTGGGGCCGGCCCACGGACCACTTCTGGATGCTCGATCTCCCCTTCCTCCTGGTCTTCTGGCTGGAGTTCCTCGTGCGGTGGGCCATGGCCGTGAGACGTCGTACCCACGCCCGCTGGTACTTCTTCCCCATCTTCAACTGGTACGACGTGCTGGGGTTGCTGCCCAGCGACTACTTCCGTCCCTTCCGGCTCCTCCGGCTGGTCTCGGTCTACATGCGCCTGCGCCGGTCGGAGCTCTCCAGCATCGGCAAGGACTACTTCAGCCGGACAGTGGCCTACTTCTCCAACATCCTGACGGAGGAGATCTCCGACCGGGTCGCCCTGAGGATTCTCAGCGAGCTCGAGGAGGAGATCCGGGACGGAACCCACGTCCGCATCGCCCGGGCCACCGTGGAGCCCCGCCGGGCCGATATCGAGCGGGTGATCGTCGACGAGATCGTGGCCGTCCTGACGGACGAGGAGACCATGGCCCGGTTGCGCGAGCTGCTCCACCTCAACCTGGAGAACGCCGTCAGGGATTCGGAGCGGCTCCAGACGGTCCCCATCCCCAACGCCATTCTCCAGCCGCTGGTCACCGTCGTCGGCGAGATCATCGTCGACACCTCCCTGGAGACCATGGTCTCCACCCTCGGAAGTGACGAGGGGCGGCTGGCGCTCCAGGAGATCGTCGCCTCGGTCCTCGGGGAGCTGTTCTACGGTCCGGCCCTGGCCGAGATGGAGAGCCTGAGCCAGGAGATCGTCCTCGAGGTCATCTCCCACATGAAGGAGGTGGTGGCCGTCAAGAAGTGGGCCCTCCCCGACGACCAGAAGCCCCGCCCACCCGTCCCCTGGGAAACCGGGCTGGAGGATCCGCCGGACGAGGAGTGAGCGGGCGCCGGAGGCCGCAGGGTCAAGAGTCTCCTGGAACCTTCCTGAAGCCGGCCCGTAGTGGACCGCACCCGGCCTTACCTTGAAGGTGTGCACTGTGATGCCCCGGGCAACCCAACTCCCGGCCGCCGGGGGCCGCAGCCTGAAAGGAGGCTCGATGAGAACCAGAAGGCTCGGAACCGTGGAGAGCGCCGCCGTCGGCACGGAGCAAACGGGGGTGGTCCTCTCCGAGGGGGAACGGGTCCAGATCCTGCGGGATTCGGCCAGCCCCAACAGTGCCACCGCCATCCGTGTGGTCGCCGCCGGGGACCGCACCGCGGGTTTCCTGCCCCGCCGGGTGACCCGGTGGCTGGCTGTCCTGATGGACCGCGGCTGGGTCACGGTGAAGGGCACGGTCACGGGTGAGCCGAAGCACCTCTCGGTGCCCGTGGAGCTGACCATTCGCCTGACGCCGAAGGGGGCACACATCCTGGAGGTTCCGGCGGAGGACCCGACTCCCGCCGAGGCGCTCCACGGAAGGGTGCTGGAACACTGGCCGCCCCGGCGGAACGCGGCCCGGGAGGCCCTGGAACGGATTCGCGGGAAGGCCGGCACGGGCGCCGCTGGACCTGTTCTCCCCGAGACCCGGCTTCTTCTGGAGATCGCGCACTCCAAGCAGCGCGGTGCCGCCAAGCGGACCACGAAAAGGGTCGCCGCGGAGCCGGTCAGGGCGGCCCGTCGGATCGTGGAGTCGGCCCGGGTGGGCGAGCCGCTGACCTCGGGGAACCTGGCTCTCTTTCCCGTTCACATGTCCCCGGAGGCCGCTCCCGACATCATCCCGTTTGACGAGGCTCACGCGCAGGGTCATGTGATCATTACGGAGGTGGACCGTGACGGGACGGTCAACGAGCTGATCGTCGTCAACGAGGGTCCCTCCGCCGTTTTGCTGCCCCAGGGTCTCGTGCTCGTGGGTGGCAAACAGGACCGCATGGTGGCCGTCCCCGTCCTCATCCTGTCCGGCCAGAGACGAAGGGTCGCCGTCAACTGCGTGGAGGCCGGCCGCTGGGGCTGGGAGAGCGGAGGGATGGTCCCCCGCCGCGTCGCCACATCCTCCATGCGCCGTCGGGTCTCCAGCGTGCCCGAGGGAACCGTCGCGCAACACCAGAGCGATGTCTGGGGCGAGGTGCGGCGCATGAAAAGAGCCTACCGCCTCTCCAGCGTCACGGACGCCATGGATGAGCTGTACGAGCAGGTGGACCTGGCTGACGTCCCTGAGCTCCTGGACGGCATCCCCGACGATGCCTCGGGCCTCGTCGCCACCACGGGACCGCGCCTGCTCGGCTGTGATCTCTTCGGCGCCCCGGAGCTCATGGCTCCGATGGCACCGCGCCTCGTGGAGTCCTGGGCGGTGGAGGCCGGGATGCAGGGTCGGGTCGAGGGTGAAGCTCCCGGCTCCGAGGAGCTGGCCGATCTCCTGATTGACGCCGCCTCCAGGGCCACACCTTCCGGCGAGAACGCCGGTGATGGCGCCACGCGCCTTCTGGTGAAGACTCGCCGTCTCCAGGGCACGATCCTTCTCCGGGGAGAGACTCTTCTCCACATGAGTCTTTTTCCGGCCAACTGATCCCCGGCACTCCTCCCTCCACCGCCGCCCCCGGCGCTCCGGCGCCGGGGGCGGTTCGTTACCCGTCTCCTCCAAAGTCCGGCGACCGGCGAGGAGGAGGAAGAAACGCGAAGACGTCAAGACGCAAAGGAGAAAAGGAACGCGGCGCGGGATGAGGTCACTCGCGTTATGGTGGGTTCCACGATGGTGGCAATGGTTTCAGGTTTCTCTGTTTCTTCACCTTGTGTCTCCGCGCTCTTGCGTTGAACCGTTTTCCCGTGGCGTCAGTCCTGAACCTCCAGCACGGCGCGGTAGCGCACCTGATTGCTCCGGACGCGGGCGATGGCCTCGTTGACACGGTCCAGGGGGAAGAGCTCGATGATGGGCTCGACGCCGAAACGGGCGGCGGTGTCCAGCATCTCGGTCATGACCCGGCGGCCCCCGATGGGGGAGGCCAGGATCCGGCGGCGCTTGGTCAGGAGCTGGAAGAAGGAGAACTCGATCTTCTGGTCCGGCGGACCCGCCACCAGGGCCAGGACACCGTCGGAGTCCAGGGTTCCAAGCCAGGCGTCCCAGGGCAGTGGAGCGGCCACGGTGTTGAGCAGGATGTCCAGGGGGTGGGGTAGCCGCGGCGGCTCGGCGCCCGGGGCAACGACGATGGCCTCGCGGGCGCCGAGATCCCGGGCGAAGGCGGCCTTGTCCTCGGAGCTGGTGAACACCGTCACCTCATTGCCCAGCCGGGCGGCGAAGCGTACGGCCATGTGGCCGAGACCGCCGATGCCGAGCACCCCGATCCGCTTCCCGGACGTCATGCCCGCCTGGCGGAGGGCCGAGAAGACGGTGACCCCGCCGCAGAGAAGGGGCCCGGCGTGGCGGGAGTCGATGCCGCCCGGAAGGGGGAAGGCGAAACGGGCGTCCACCAGCACGTGGGTGGCGAAGCCGCCCCGGCCCTCGACGATCAGGCCGCCGTTGGCGTCGCAGAGGTTCTCCTCGCCGGCGAGGCAGTCGGGGCAGACGTGGCACGACGACCCCTGCCAGCCGACGCCCACGCGGTCCCCCGGCCGGAGGTGCTCCACGCAGGCCCCGGCCTCCACCACGGTGCCGACCACCTCGTGGCCCGGCACCAGCGGGTAGCTCGTCACCTTCCAGTCGTCGTCGATCATGTGGATGTCCGAGTGGCAGATCCCGCAGTGGGAGACCTCGACGAGGCACTGGTGCGGCCCGGGGGCGCCCATCTCCCACTCCAGGGGCTCCAGCTCGGCTCCACGTTCCATGGCGGCGAATCCGCGAACCTTCATGGCGATCTCCTTTCCACCCCGTATCAGTGTACCGCCGGGCGCAGTGACCATCGCGCGGAGACGGAACGAGCTCCGGCTACACTGGGAGGTGAAGGGAGAGTGGCGGATGTCGGATAGGCAGTACAGCGCGGAGGTCATCATCGTCGGCGGGGGGATCGCGGGGATCGTCACGGCGTTGGAGCTCCTGGACCGGGGACGGCGGGTCCTCCTGCTGGACCGGGACACGGAGGAACGCTTCGGAGGGCTGGCGAAGGAGTCCTTCGGCGGGGTCTTCATGGTTGGCACGCCGGAGCAGCGGCGGCTGGGTATCCGGGACAACCCGCGGCTGGCCCTGGCGGACTGGAGCTCGGTGGCGCAGTTCGGACCGGAGGACCGGTGGCCCAGGCGCTGGGCCGAGGCCTACGTGGAGCGCAGCCTGGAGGACGTTCACGACTGGCTGCGGCGGCGGGGGGTCGGTTTCTTCCCCATGGTCCACTGGGTGGAGCGGGGGCTCTTCCGGCCGGGGAACTCGGTCCCGCGCTTCCACATGGTCTGGGGGACCGGGCACGGCCTTATCGAGGCGCTGGCGGGACGGTTGCTGGAGCATCCGTCCAAGGAGCGCCTGGAGCTTCGCTTCGGGCACCGCGTCGAGCGCCTGGAGACCGAGGGCGGCCGGATCGTCGCCTGCGCTGGGACCATCGAGGGAAGCGGAGAGGCCTTCGAGGCCCGGGGCGACGCCTTCGTGGTGGCCTCGGGCGGCATCTGCGGCTCCCTGGAGAAGCTCCAAGCCAACTGGTACCGCCCCTGGGGCGATCCGCCCCCGGTGATCCTCAACGGGGCCCACCGCTACGGCGATGGGACGCTCCATGACGTGGTGGGCACCCTGGGCGGCGGCGTGACGCACCTGGACCTCCAGTGGCATTACGCCGCCGGCGTGCACCATCCACGGCCCGACCGTGAGCGGCACGGCATCTCCCTGGTACCGCCCAAGTCGGCCCTGTGGATGGACGCCGAGGGCCGGCGTTTTGGGCCCATGCCCCTGATCACGGCCTACGACACGCGCCACCTGGTGGAGCGGATCTGCCGCTCGCCGCGGCAGTACTCGTGGCAGGTGCTCAACTGGAAGATCGCCGTCAAGGAGCTGGCCGTCTCGGGCTCGGAGTTCAACGACTCGATCCGGGAGAAGAGGATCGTCGCCTTCCTCAGGGACGTACTGCTGGGCAATCCGCGGCTCGTCCGGGACCTGGTGGACAACTGCGAAGACTTCGTCGTCGCCGACACGGTGGAGGAGCTGGCGGAGAGGATGAATGCCCTGACGGGGGAAGATCTGGTGGACCCTGCCGTGCTGGAGGCCGAAATCCGGACCTACGACGAGAACATCGCCCGGGGTCCGAAGCTCCACAACGACGAGCAGCTCCGGCGGATCGCCCACTGCCGGCAGTGGCGGGGGGACCGGGCCAGGACCTGCGCTTTCCAGCCCATTCTCGACCCGAAGGCCCGGCCGCTCGTGGCCATCCGGGAGTTCATCCTGGCGCGCAAGAGCCTGGGGGGCATCGTCACCGACCTGGACTCCCGGGTGCTGGACCGGCAGGACCAGCCCATCCCCGGTCTCTACGCCGTTGGTGAGGCGGCGGGCTTCGGCGGTGGCGGCAGCCACGGCCGCGGCGCCCTGGAGGGCACCTTCCTCGGCACCTGCATCGTCACCGGCCAGTCCGCCGCCCGCAGCCTGGCGGGGTGAGCTTCTTCCGGCCCGGGAATGCCGGGCGGTGCTGCATCGTATGATATTCTCGTGGCGTTCCATTCGCTGAAACGGGCCTCTGGCCCATGGCAAGGAGGGAAGGTGTCATGACCAACGGCGCGCAGACCCCACAGGGCCCGGCGACCCCGCCCCCGCCGCCACAGCAACCGGCGGCTTCGGATCCCCAGTACCAGCAATCGGTGGCTCCCGGTCCCCAGGGACAGCAGAGAAAAGGGCTGAGCCCTTTGGCGTGGATCGGGATCGGTTGCGGAGTCCTGGTTCTGGTCGTACTGATTGGCTTGGTCGGCCTGGGCCTTTTCGCCCGTCACAAGCTCAAGCAGGCGGGCATCAGCACCGAGATGCTGGAGAAGAACCCCGTGGAGGCAGCGGCCAGGATCTACGTGGCGACCAACCCGGAGGTCGAGATGGTCGAGGTCGACGGTGACGAGGGGACCTTCACCGTCCGCAACAAGAAGACTGGCGAGCTGATCACCCTCAACATGGACGACATCAAGGAGGGCAAGATCTCCGTCCGGAACGAGACCACCGGCCAGGAGGTCCACATCACCGCCGAGGAGAATGGCGAGGGCTCGGGCAGCGTGACCATCACCGACGAGAAGGGGGAGAAGCTCATCCAGACCGGCGAGGGCGCCGTCAAGGACCTGCCCGACTGGGCGCCCGTCTACCCCGGCGCGTCCACGGAGGGGCACTTCTCCATGACCAGCGAGGGCGAGAGGATGGTGACCCTCTCCCTGAAGACCGAGGACCCGGTGGACGATGTGCTGGAGTTCTACAAGTCCAAGCTCAAGGCCGAGGGCTTCTCGACCAGCGTCACGACCCAGTCCGGCGATGAGGGCAAGGCGGGTTTCATCATCGGCACGGACGAGGAAGGCGGCCGCTCGATCCAGGTCAGCGCCTCCGAGGAAGATGGCGCCACCAGCATCGGGCTGAGCTGCACGGAAAAGCTCGAGAAGTAACCCGTCTGCGTTTTCCGCTGGACGCTGGGTTCAGGAATTGCGCCGGCCGAGCCGAGCGGGTACGGTGCCGCGCAACGGCGGGACGCCAGTAGCCGTATACTCGGGTGATGGCGAGGACGACGATGCTCTGGGCCGGTCATGTGATCCACGACGTTCCTGAGGGGGAACGTCCGTCAGCGGAGGGTGAATGAGCCCGGGTAGTGAACAGCTCCGGCGGCTCCACGACTCGGTGGGCGAGGTCATCCGGGGGAAGGCGGAGATCGTCGATGCCCTGGTGGCGGCCCTGCTGGCCCGGGGCCACGTCCTGCTCGAGGACGTTCCGGGTGTCGGCAAGACGACCCTGGCCCAGGCCCTGGCCCGCTCCCTGGATCTTGAGTTCCACAGGATCCAGTTCACCTCGGATACCCTGCCCTCGGACATCATCGGGATTTCGGTCTTCCGCCAGCAAGAGGGACGTTTCGAATTCATACCGGGACCGTTGTTCGCCAACATCGTCCTAGCGGACGAGATCAACCGGGCTACGCCCCGGACCCAATCGGCTCTGCTGGAGGCCATGAGCGAGCAGGCGGTGACCGTGGAGCGGGACCGCTACGCTCTCCCGGCGCCCTTCCTGGTCATCGCCACCCAGAACCCCGTGGAGTCCACGGGCACCTACTCCCTGCCGGAATCCCAGCTGGACCGTTTCCTGGTGCGGCTCTCCATGGGCTATCCGGCCACGGAGGAGGAGCGCGGCCTCATCGTCTCCGGTGGCGCCGAGCCCGAGCTGGAGGGCCTCCGGCCGGTCCTGAGCTCCACCGACGTGCTTGAGCTGCAAGGGATGGTCCGGCAGGTGGAGGTGGCTCCTGCCCTGGTCAGCTACCTGATGGCCGTCGTGGAGGAGACCCGGCGGGACGACGCCCTTGCCCTGGGCGTCTCCACCCGGGGTGCCATCGCCTGGTACCGCATGGTGCAGGCCCTTGCACTGGTCCGCGGCCGGACCTTCGTCACACCCGACGACCTGCAGGACATGGCCGAGCCCGTCCTGGCCCACAGGGTGTTGCTGGCGGGGCCGGTACTCGGGACCGGGTGGGAACGAAACCGGCGCGAACGGGCGGTCATCCGGGGGATCATCGGCCGTGTCCCCGTCCCGCGCTGAAGATTGCAGCGCCGTCATGGAGCTTGAGACCCACCCGGGATGTCGGATGAATGATGAAGTGGTTCGGTGAGTTTCCCCGTTTCGGACTCCGGTTGACGCGATGGGGTGCCGTCTACCTGGTTGGCATGCTGCTGCTGGGGCTGGCCGCCGTCAACACGGGGAACAACGCCCTGGTCATCCTCTTCGGGCTGGCCGCGGGCTCCTTCGTCGTATCGGGAACCTGGTCGCGGCAGGTTCTGGGGAGGGCTGAGGGCGACATGGTCCTTCCCCGGCGGCTGTTCGCAGGCCGTGCGGAGCCCATGGATGTCACCCTGAGCAACGGATCGAGGCTCTTCCCGGCTTACGGCCTCGGGTTGCGGGACGGAGAAGGCCGGAGGGTGCTCTTCGAACCGCTTCTCGGGCCCCGGGCCTCGGTCCGCCGGATGGCGTGGCTGCTGGCTCCCCGGCGGGGATGGCAGGAGCTGGGCCCGTGGCGGCTCGAGGTGGTCCTGCCCCTGGGCTTTTTCGTCAAGACCAAGGAGCTGGCGCCTTCCCGCCGGATGCTGGTCTATCCGGAGCTGGCTCCCGGGTCTGGGGATCTCCTGGAGGCGCCCCGGGGGAGCCGGGGGGAGGATCGTGCGGGAGAACGGGGCCGTGACGGCGAGGTGCGCGAGCTCCGCGACTACCGGGATGGAGACGAGCGGAGGCAGATCCACTGGAAGCAGACGGCGCGTCAGGGACGGCTGATCGCCGTCGATCGTGAGTCCATGGCCCCCGACCCGCTCTTCGTCGTCGTCGATCCCCGTCTGCCCGAGCATGCCGATGGCGTGTGGCGGGAGCGTCTGGAACGAATGATCAGCGAGGCAGCCGCCATGGTGGTCGCCCGGCTGGAAATGGGGCTGCCCGTCGGTGTTGTTGCAGGTCGGCAGGTCGTCGGTCCCCTGACGGGCCTGGATTCCCTCGATTCGCTGATGCGTCCCCTGGCCGAGCTCGAGCCCCTCCCGGTCGACGAGCCGCCTCCGCCGGTCCAGTACCACGTTCGTGCCATCATGTTCTCGGCCCGGGAGGGGTCCCCATGAGCCGCGGACGGGCCCTCCGCCGTCTGGCGGCCCTGGGGCTTCTCCTGGCCCTGTTGCCGCTGCCCTTCACGGGCATCGTTCTGCCCCCGTTCTGGATCGCCTCGGGTGTGGCCGCGGTCATCGCGCTGCAACGCCGGCGCGCCATGGAGCTTTCCAACACGACCATGAACGTGCTGGCCGTCGTCTTCGTCGTGACGGTCCTCATCGCCGGGGGATGGAGGGTCGGCCCCCTGCGGCCCCTGGGGCAGCTGCTGGTCCTGCTGGCGGCCGTCCGGGTCGTGACGGTTCGGGGCCGGCGTTCCTTCCGTGGGGCCCTCATCCCGGTCGGGCTCGTCTGGATTCTGGCGGTTGCCTCCTCGACCCACGTGACCCTGGTCCTCTACCTGGCCCTGTCCGTGGCCGCCCTGTGGTGGGGGGGGATGCGGGCCTTCCTCCTATCCATGGCCCCGGAGGAGATGATGCCCTCGCTCCGCGGTGTTCCCCGGCTGCGCCATGCGGCCGTGGCGGCCCTGGCCGTGCTGATCCTGGCCGTTCCGGTGTTTTTCGCCATGCCACGGCTCCGGTCCCCGGTGCTCGCGGCTGGACGGGGCTCGGCTGGCGTGACGGGCTTCCACACCTCCGTCGATCTCTCGGGCATCGGTGAGATCCGGCGCTCGGGTCAGGTGGCCATGGTCGTTTCCCTGGAGTCCCCTGGGGAGCTCGAGGCGGGCTGGCTCCGTCTCCGGGCCACGGCCTTCAACCTTCTTCGAACGGGTAGCTGGGTGCCCCGGCGGACGGGGACGCGGATCCTGGGGGCCGGTGGGGAGATCGTTCGGCTCGATGGACGGCGAACGCCGTTGGACGGTGCCGCCACCCTCAAGATCGAGCTGCTCCGCCCCCAGGGTTACCTGTTCATCCCCCCGGGCGCGGTGGCCGTTCGCTGTCGTCTGCCCGTCTCCGAGGATCGTGCCGGGGGCCTGGTCCTGCCGCGCTTCGAGCGCCGGCCCATCACCTACACCGTGTGGGTTCGTCCCGGATTCCGCCGCCGCCTGGCGCCGCCGGAGGGGCTCGACCTCTTCGTGCCGTGGTCCCGGGAGGCCATGGAGACCCTGACCAGGACGGTCGCCTCGGCGGCCCGGGGGCCGGCCGAGGTGGCCCGCAGCGTCGAGGGTTACCTGCGATCGAACTTCCAGTACACCCTCGACATCCCCCGTCACTTCTCCAACGACCCGGTGGCCGATTTTCTCTTCAGCGACCAGCGGGGCCATTGCGAGTTGTTCGCCGGGGCCATGGTCATGATGCTCCGGTCCGTGGGGATTCCGGCCCGGATGGTTGGCGGTTACAGTGGCGGTGATCTGGGACCCGCGGGCCGGGTGGCCCACGTGAGGCAGTCCAACGCCCATACCTGGGTGGAGGTCTGGCTTGGCGAGGATACGGGCTGGAAAGGCTTCGATCCGACGCCGGCGGAGGAGGTGCCGGGGGTCCAGCGGGCCGGCCTCATGACCCGGCTCCGCTGGAGCGTGGACAAGGTGCAGGTTCTTTGGGACCGGTACGTTCTGACCTTCGGCCTCCAGGACCAGCTGGATCTCGTTTCCGCGGGGGTCTCGGCGGCCCTGGCGGCGGTTCGCGCCTTCCGGCCAGGCGTCGTGGCGGCCCTGCTGGTCGCCCTGTGTGGAATGGCCTGGCTCCTGCTCCGGCCTCCGTGGCGCCGCAGGGGGCGGGGTGGTCCCCGGGGAGCCGCCGAGGTCTCGAGGGTCCTCGCTCGGCTGGTGCGGTGGCTCGAACGAGCCGGCGTCGCCGTTCCTCCGTCGGCGACGCCACGGTGGGTGGTCCGGAAGGCGGCCGGTCTCTGGCCGGCCCTCGCCGGCGAGCTCGAGGAGCTGGCCCGGATCGCCGACCTGGAGCTCTACGGCCCGGGTGCCGGGCCCCGGGCGCAGGAGCGCGTCCGGGAGATCTGGAGCACCCTGAACACCCGCGCGGCCCATGGGCGGAACACGATCCGAGACGCATCACACCGGGGCAGCATCAACGGGTGAACCACCACGGAGGGTACAGGGAGGGGAAGACGTCCGATCGACTGTGCTGAAAGCGTCCTTGCCGCAGAGGAGGCAGGAAGAGCAGTATACTGGGCGGTGAAGCACGGCCCACGTGCTGAGGAGGAGCCCATGGCCCAGTGGAAACCCAACGCCCAGGTGCTGCAACGTATCGAGATCACGCCGGAGCTGATGATCCTCCGGGTGGTTCCGGCGGGCTGGGAGGTGCCGAAGTTCAAGCCGGGTCAGTTTACCGTTCTTGGTCTCCCGGGCTCCGCGGCGCGTCATCCCCTGGCCGACGAGGAACCGGCCCCTTCCGAGCCCGACAAGCTGATCCGGAGGGCCTACTCCATCGCTTCTCCGCCCCACGAGCGGGACTACCTGGAGTTCTATATCACCCTGGTCCGGTCCGGGGCCCTGACACCCCGGCTCTGGGCCCTCAACCCCGGGGACCCCGTGTGGCTGGGCGCCAAGTTCACCGGGGTTTTCACCCTGGACGATGTTCCCGGTGAGGCCAACATCGTGTTGATGGCGACGGGAACCGGGCTGGCGCCCTACATGAGCATGCTGAGGAGCTTCCTGCTCCGGGAGAGCGAACGCCGGGTCGCCGTGCTCCACGGCGCCCGTCATTCCTGGGATTTGGGTTACCGGTCGGAACTCCAGACACTCCAGCGGCTCTTCCCGAACTTCGACTACTTCCCCGTGATCGACGCCCCCGAGTCCGAGCCCCTCAAGTGGGCCGGGCACTCGGGCTTCGTTCAGGACCTCTGGAAGGAGGGTGTCATCGCCGAGCATTGGGGTTTCGATCCGACGCCGGACAACACCCACGTCTTCCTCTGCGGCAACCCGGCCATGATCGAGGATGCCCTGACCATGCTGACGGGTCTGGGTTTCAAGGAGCATTCGAAGAAGGAAGCGGGTGAGATCCACCTGGAGAAGTACTGGTAGAGCGGGATGGCGTGCCTCCGACGGGAATCGGAGCGTGAACAGTAAGGCGTTTGCACTGAACGCTTCGCTCGTTCCCATCCAGCACCGCAGATGACGTGCTCCCCATCTTCGGCGGCCTGCTCATGGAGGTCACGCCGTTCCGTCATTGTTGGGTCGTTCTCCACTCCTCCAGGATGCCATCGCCCGGTCCGGGTCGTTCAGCATTTGACGGTACCCGGCCTCCGTACGCCGCCGCCGGCGGCTCGCACGGCGGCCGCCGGCGTTGCAGGTGGAGGGAAGCGCCCGGCTTTGCCGGGGGATCCTCACCGGTCACGCTCCTGACTCGTTTTTTGGAGTAGCTCAAGGAGAGTCGGAAGAAACGGGGGGCCGCCGGCCCCCCGCCTGGTTTGCGTCTCTGCGGGCGGATCAGGGGAGCTTGGCCAGCTCCTCCTCGATCATGCGCTTGTGGTTGAGCTCGGCCTTGCGGAGGGTCTCCAACACCTCCAGCGACTCGTCGTCGTCGAAGTATTCCTTGGCCTGGGTGTAGTACTCGTAAGCCTTGACCTCGGAGTCTCGGGCGATCTCGAGCGCCTGCCGGATGGTCATGGTCTCGGGAACCTCGTCGTAGTTGGGCGTTTCAATGTCCCAGGCGACGTTCTCCGTGAAGTTGGCCGGGGTGTCGCCGAACCTTCGCTGGCGCAACTTGTGAACGGTTTCGCGGTGGGCCGCCTCGAGCTCGGCCATGCGCTTGAGGAAGGACACCACCTCCCCGGTGGATTGCCCGGCGGCCCAGGAGGCCAGGGTCTCGTAATGGGTCTTGGCTTCCTCCTCGGCGTAGATCGCAAGGTCGAGGATGTCCATCGGTTGCAGCTTCGAGAAATCGAACTCCATGCCCATCGGATGTGCCTCCTCGTGGTCGAGGGCGGGCGCCCCCGGATTGTCGCCCAACTGTGCCTCAACGGGCGCCACCTGTCAATGGAAAGGGCCGGAGTTTCCCGGGAATGACACGGGCTCTGGAGCGTAACTTCTGATGAACGTGGAAGGGCGTCGGCCGAGGGCGGTGAAGACTTGCCGGCATGGGCGGGCGCCCCTATGATGAGGGGTGGAACAGATGATGAACCGCGCCCGATTGTTGATCGTCTCCGGGATCCTCCTCGCGGTGGCGGCTGTGCCGGTGTTCGCCGGGACGGTGGTGCACTTCCGCCTGGCCGATACGGTGCAGCCGGCCTCCCAGAAGTACGTTGAGCGCGTCCTTGACAGTGCCGCGAGCTCCGGAGCGGATCTCGTCGTCATGGAGCTCGATACGCCCGGGGGGCTGATCAGCTCGGCCCGGGCCATCACGACGGCCATCACCTCCTCCCGGGTCCCAATCGTCGTCTACGTGGCGCCCTCAGGCTCCCAGGCAGCCTCGGCCGGCTTCTTCATTCTGATGGCGGCCGATGTGGCCGCCATGGCGCCGGGCACCAACACGGGGGCGGCTCATCCAGTTGGCGGGAAGGGGGAGAACCTCCCCGAGGACGTCCGGAAAAAGGCGACCAACGATGCTGCCGCCATGGTCCGTTCGCTGGTTGAGCCACGCCACCGGGATCCGGAGGTGGCGGAGAAGGCCGTCACAGAGAGCCTCTCCTTCAGCGCCAACGAGGCCCTTGAGAAGGGCCTGATCGACCTCGTGTGCCCGAACCTGGACGATCTCCTGGAGAAGCTGGACGGACGCGAGATCGAGCGTTTCGACGGCTCCAAGACGACCCTGGAACTCGAGCCGGTCACGCTGAACGAGTTCGTGCCCACGGCCGCCGAGCGTTTCCTGTCGGTGCTGGCCAGTCCCAACGTCGCCTACCTGCTGATGGCCCTCGGCATGATCGGCATCTACATGGA
Source organism: uncultured Thermoanaerobaculia bacterium (assembly GCA_964641295.1). Taxonomy (GTDB): domain Bacteria; phylum Acidobacteriota; class Thermoanaerobaculia; order Thermoanaerobaculales; family Sulfomarinibacteraceae; genus JAADFK01. Next base: position 1,578 of record CAZXNA010000027.1, on the reverse strand, counting down.
GCTGTCCCACCCCGGGGCGGTGCTTCCCGGCGTGGTCGGTGTCATCGCCATGCTCCTGGCCCTGTATTCGCTGTCGGTGCTCCCGGTCAACCTGGCGGGCGCCTCGCTGATCGCAGTGGGGCTCATTCTCTTCGTTTTGGAGGTCAAGGTGACCAGTTACGGCCTGTTGACGGTTGGGGGGCTGGCGTGCTTCGTTCTCGGTTCGTTGATGCTGTTCGACTCCCCCATCCCCGCCATGCGGGTCAGCCTGGGGTTGATCCTGCCGACGGCGGTCGTTGTTGCCTTCCTGACCATCTTTCTGCTCTCGAGGGTGCTGGCGGCCCACAGGCAGCGGCCGGTCACCGGGCGTGAGGGTATGATCGGGGAGGTCGGTGAGGTGCGGTTGAGGTGTGATCCCGTCGGCAAGATCCTGGTCCACGGTGAGTACTGGGATGCCGTCACCGAGGACGGATCGACGGCCGAAATCGGTTCGGCCGTCGAGGTCATTTCCGTCGCAGACCGCCGCCTGCGCGTGCGGGTGGTGGAGGAAGGAGCGAGGTCTTCATGATTCCGTTCAGCTCAGGATTGGTGTTCGTCATGGTCGTGTTCATCCTGTCCAAGTGGATCAATATCCTCAAGGAGTACGAGCGCGGCGTGATTTTCCGGCTGGGTAGGGTTCTTTCGGAGGCCAAGGGGCCGGGCCTGATCTTCGTCCTGTGGCCCATCGACCGGATGGTCCGCGTCAGCCTGCGGGTAGTGGTCCACGACATTCCGCCCCAGGATGTCATCACGCGGGACAACGTTTCGGTCAAGGTCAACGCCGTTGTCTACTTCCGGGTCATGGATCCGACCAGGTCGGTCATCGAGGTAGAGAACTACGTCTACGCCACCTCCCAGCTGGCCCAGACAACCCTGCGATCGGTCCTCGGCGAGGTGGAGCTGGACGAGCTCCTCTCCCACCGGGAGAAGCTCAACATGAAGCTCCAGACCATCATCGACCAGCACTCCGACCCCTGGGGCGTCAAGGTCACCATGGTGGAGATCAAGCATGTGGATCTTCCGGCGGACATGCAGCGTTCCATGGCCCGGCAGGCCGAGGCGGAGCGGGAGAAACGGGCCAAGATCATCCACGCAGAAGGGGAGCTCGAGGCGTCCAAGAAGCTGGCCGAGGCCGCCGAGGTCATGCAGGAGCAGCCCGTATCCATCCAGTTGCGCTACCTCCAGACCCTGACCGAGATCGCCGCGGAGAACTCGTCGACGGTGGTCTTCCCCGTGCCCCTCAAGATGTTCGAGGCCTTGCTGGGCAAGTAGGCTGGATTCATGCCGCGGACCTACTACCAGATCGAGCTGACGGCCCGGCAGCTGACGTTGCTTCTTCTGCTGCTGGGCGTTGCCATGGTGGCGGCGTTCGTTCTGGTGTACGGCGCGGCCGTCGCCGGCCGGGGCCAGGCGGAGGAACGGCCGGTTCTGACCGCCGTGGCGCCCCCGACCCCGGTCGCGGGGACCGGCGTCCCGCCGGTGCCGCCGCCCGAGCGCGTCGTCGGCGCCCGGTCCGTGTCACCGCGGCCCACTCCCCCACCCGCCACGGAAGTAGCGCAG
>CAZXNA010000026.1:0-33168 GCA_964641295.1 uncultured Thermoanaerobaculia bacterium | reverse complement strand
GGATCGGTGGTCGGGGGGGTGCGTGGGGGTAGAGTGGTGTGGAATGAGGGTTGTGTGAAGAGTAAGGGGTGAGGAAGGAGGGGAGAGGAGAGGGGGAGCTGGGGGTCAGCTCAGGTCGGGGTTTTCGGCGGTGGTGGTGGGGGAGGGTTCTGCCTGGAGATTGGCACGGCGTTGACGGATGATGAAGATGGCCCGCCCCGTTGGACGTGAGCCTGGGCGATCATTCAGGCATACCTGAGCGTTGTATGCTCATGTTTTCTCATTCGCGGGTTATCAGAACTTGACAAGATATGACGCAGAACCTATATTGGCATCGTAGGGCGATGGCCCGAGAAACGATGAAGGGAGGACAGAACCATGGTACGGATGACGAAATGGGATCCCGTTCGGGAGATGGCCCGTGTTTCCGATGACATGACCCGGCTGGTGGACGAGCTCTTCGGCGGCCGGATGGCCCGGGAGTCGGTCCGGGGGAGCTGGGTGCCGCCGGTGGATATCCGTGAGACGGCGGACGCCATCGACATCCAGGTGGAGCTTCCCGGTTTCAACGCCGATGAGGTCGAAGTGACGGTGGAAAACGGCGTGTTGACCATTCGTGGTGAGCGCACTCTGGAGGAAGCCAAGGAGGGCGAGACCTGGCATCGGGTCGAGCGCGCCTATGGTGTCTTCGAGCGGGCCTTCCAGGTGCCGCGGAACGTTGACGCCACCAAGGTCAATGCGCGTTTCGTCAACGGCGTGTTGCAGCTGACCCTGCCCAAGCGGGAGGAGAGCAAGCCCCGCTCCATCAAGGTGCAGGTGAAGTAGGACGAGGTCAAGGGAATCCGGAAACAAAAGCCGTGGGGTCTTGAACCCCACGGCTTTGTCATTGGCTCGTGGCAGTCGGCGGCGGGACCAGGGCCCGGATGAGGCTGTTGGAGCTAGACGCTTCCGTTCCTAGCCGTTGGCCAACTGCTGACAGCTATTCCGCATACAGCGCCTCGATGGTGTCGGCAAACTCCTTCTCGACGACACGACGCTTGACCTTCAGGGTCGGGGTCAGGTGACCACCCTCGACGGAGAGCATCATGGGGAGCACGGTGAACTTCTTGATCTGCTCGTAGCGGGCGAGACCCTCGTTGGTCGACTCGACGATCCGTTCGAACTCCTTGAGGACTTTGGGGTGCTGGTAGAGGTCCTCCACGTTGCCGTACTCGATTCCCTGTTCCTTCGCCCACCGCTCGATCTCCTCGGTGTTGGGGGAGAAGAGGGCGATGATGTACTTGCGGCGGTCGCCGATGAGGACGACGTTGTCCACGAAAGAGGCGCTCTTGAGCTTGTTCTCGATGGGCTGGGGCGCCACGTTCTTGCCCCCGGCGGTGACGATCAGGTCCTTCTTGCGGTCGGTGATCTTGATGAACCCGTCCTCGTCGATGACAGCCACATCACCGGTGTGGAAGAATCCCTCCTCGTCGAAGACCTCTGCGGTCTTTTCCGGCTTCTTCCAGTAGCCCTTCATGACACTGGGGCCCTTGACGATCAGCTCGCCGTCCGGGGCGGTCTTCGCCTCGACGTTGGAGATGGGACGGCCGACGGTTCCCAGCTTGTTCTCGCCGGGGCCCATGCCGCTGACGGCGATGACGGGGGAGGTCTCGGTCAGACCGTAACCCTCGATGATGTTGACGCCGATGGAGTGGAAGAACTCCGCCACGTACTGGGGCAGGGGCGCGCCGCCGGAGACGCAGACGACCACCTGGCCTCCCAGGGCGCCCCGGACCTTGGAGAGCACCAGGGAGTCGGCGAGGCCGTAGAAGAGGCCGCCGGCCTTCTTGCCGGCCAGTCGCTTGGGGTAGGCCTGGCGGCCCTGCGCGACGGCCCAGTTGAAGAGGGCGCGGCGGAGTGCAGGCGCGGAGGCGACCATCTGCTGGATCTTGTCGTAGACCTTCTCGTAGAAACGCGGGACGGCGGCGAACACGTTGGGAGCGATGTCGGCCACGAGATCGCCGACGAAATAGACCGAGCAGTAGGTCTTCTTGAGCCCCTTGTACATGTAGAGGTACCCGATCATCCGTTCGAAGACGTGGCACAGGGGAAGGAACTCGAGGGCGTGGTGGTCGCTCTTGAGGACGGCGCGCTCCGAGGAGGCCAGGACGTTCTGGACCAGGTTGCGGTGGGTCAGCATGACACCCTTGGGATCGCCGGTGGTGCCGGAGGTGTAGATCAGGGTCAAGAGGTCTTCCTCCTTGACCTTTGTGGCGCGCTCCCAGAAGCGGTCCCCGTTGCCGGGGTCGTCGGCATCGGCGATCAGTTCGTCCATGGAAAGGACGCCCTGGGCCGGCTCGCCGTCCATCTGAACGAAGTGCTTGAGTTCAGGGCAGTTGTCACGAACCTCGAGGAACTTGGCCATCTGCTCGCCGTTGTCCGTGATGACGCCCATGGCCCCCGAGTCGTTGGCTTGGTACTGAAGCTGCGGCGGGGTCAGGTTGCCGTAGACGGGAACGCTGATGGCGCCGAGGCTGGCCAGGGCCAGGTCGACCATGTGCCACTCGGGCCGGTTGTCGCTGAGCAGGATGAAGCGCTCTCCGTGCTTCACGCCGAGCTTTCCCAGCGCCTCGGCCAGGGCCGCGGTCTTCTGGAAGAACTCCTCGGTGCTCAGGCTCCGGGACCCCTCCAGCGTTGCGTGGGTGTAGTGATCCGGCCGCTTGTGCTCGTACTCGTGACGGTACAGGTCAAGGATCGTCTTCTCGCTCATGCAGTGCCTCCCCCAGGCTGACGAGGGACCAGACCGTCGGTCAGGAGCGCCACGAGCGGGTCGGCCTTGGCGGCGAGATCCGGGGTTCCGTCCTGGAGCACCCAGCTCATGACGAGCTCGTCAACCGCACCAAAGACCATCTGCGTCGCGAGGCCGGCGCTGATGTCGTGACGGAAGCGGCCCAAGCTCTGACCCTCCTCGATGATCCCTCGAATGAGATTCAAGTACTCGCCAAGCTTACCACGGGTGGCCAGTTCGAGGAAGCGCCGGGAATGACGGATCTCGATCTGAAGCACCTGGGCCAGGGCCGGGTCGCCGCCAAGGAGCTCCAGGTGCCTCCGGACCAGGAGGAGGAGTTTCTTGACCGGATCGGTGACACCCTCGACCTCCTCCTGGACCCGCACGATGAAGAGGCTGAGAACGTGGTCGAAGATGCTGTGGAGGAGGTCCTCCTTGCCGTCGAAGTAGAGATAGATGGTACCGTCCGCAACGTTGGCCCGATGGGCCACGTCGGTCATTCTCGACGAGAAGTACCCGCGCTTGGCGAAGACCTCGATGGCGGCACGGAGGATCTTCTCCCGTTTGATCTCTCGCGACGATGGTTTGGCGGCTGGACTTTCCGGCATGCTCGTCCTCCTTGCGCATGAATGAACACTCATTCAGATCAATATTCTTCCCCTCCGGAATGCCGATGTCAAGGAAGCGCGGTACACTGGGCCATCGGGAGGCCGAGATGAAGCACGAGGGTGGGCAAACCTGCATCAAGCGGATGAGGATCCGGCTCAAGGACGAGCCAGGCTACCTGGGGAAGCTGGCAACGCTGGTCGGTGACCTGGGGGGATTCCTCGGGGAGATCAGGACCATCAAGATCGTCAAGGGCGGGACGGTTCGCGATATCGATGTCAGCGTTCCGGACGAGGACGTCTTCGACCACCTCTGCGACGCGGTACGGGAGATGGAGGGGGTCGACCTTGTCTCCGTCCACGACGTGGTCCGGGAAACCCATCTCGGCGGCAAGATCGCCGTCCATTCGCGGGTCAGCGTGGAGAACGCCGACGACCTCTCCATCGTCTATACGCCCGGCGTCGCCACCGTCTGCAAGTTGCTGCACGAGAACCCGGAGTTGGCCAGGAAGTACACGAGCATCCACAATAACGTCGCCATCGTCACCAACGGGACGGCCATTCTCGGCCTCGGGGACATCGGTCCGGTGGCGGGCATGCCGGTCATGGAGGGTAAGGCCGTTCTCTTCCAGGAGCTGGCCGGGGTCAACGGCGTTCCCATCCTGTTGGACTCGAAGGATCCCGACGTCATCGTCGCGGCCGTCAAGGCCATCGCTCCGACCTTCGGGGCCATCAAGCTCGAGGATATTCGGGCGCCCGAGTGCTTCGAGATCGAGGAGCGCCTGGACGCCGAGCTGGACATCCCCGTCATGCACGACGACCAGCACGGTACGGCCGTTGTCGTGCTGGCCGCCCTCCTCAACATCGCCCGCTACACCTACACCAACCTGCGCCGTTCTCCCGTGGGAATCATCGGTCTCGGCGCCGCCGGCTCGGGCATCCACAAGCTTCTTCGGGCCTACGGGGTGCGCGAGATCCTGGGCGTCGACCTCAACCCTGAGATGATGCGGCGTTTCGAGGAGAACGGTGGGCGGCCGACGGATCTCGCAGGGGTCATGCGGGAGGCCAAGGTTGTCATCGCGACCACGGGGGTCCCCGGCCTGATCGAACCAGGGCTGGTTCAGGAGCAGCAGGTCATCCTGGCCCTCTCAAACCCCGATCCCGAGATCCGGCCCGACGACGCCCTGGCCGCCGGGGCGGCCTACGCGGCCGACGGCAAGTCGGTCAACAACGCCATGGCCTTTCCCGGCGTGTTCAAGGGCGCCCTGAGGGCCAACGCCACGACCATCAACGACGCCATGAAGCTGGCGGCCGCCCGTACCATCGCCGACCTGGCTCCCGAGGGGGACCTGATCCCCTTCATCCTCAACCGGGGCGTCCACGACGCCGTCGCCAAGGCAGTGGAGGAAGCCGCCCTGAAGACGGGCGTCGTCACCTACCTGGAGGAGCTGGATATCCCCGAGCTGGAGAGCAGCGAGTAGCGGGCGCTCGGCGGCCTGCCTCCCTCCCGCCGGGGACGTTGAGGCGTGCGAGCGCTCCACCGTTTGCCGCATCCCGAAAGCGGCATGACCGGCGTCACACCAGAGCGTCCGATTACCCCTGGCCGCACCACCCCTCAGACGTCGTTGCGAAGGGCGGGAGCCGCCGTGCATGACGCCGCCATGTGGGGAATCTCAGCTCGCTTTCGGCATCCTGAATCACCTCCGTCGACCGCCAGGAGATTGCGAACCTCAGGGGCGGACCTTGAGCCATGCCGCCAGTGCCGGGAGAAGGACCAGCGCCCCGAGCATGTTCACCAGGAAGACGAAGGTGAGGAGGATGCCCATGTCGCCCTGGAACTTCAGTGGGGAGAAGATCCATGTCGCCACACCCGTCGCCAGCGTGATCCCCGTGAACAGCACACCGTTGCCAGTGATGGTGAGCGTCTCGCGGTAGGCCTCCTCGAGAGCCTTCCCCTCGGCCATGGTCGCTCGCAGACGGGCGAAGATATAGATGCCGTAGTCGACCCCGATCCCGACTCCCAGGGCCACCACCGGAAGGGTGGAGACCTTGAGGCCGATCTCCAGCTTCGCCATCAAGGCGTAGGCGAGAATCGACACCAACGTCAGCGGGATGACGATGCACAGCGTGGCCCTGACGGAGCGGAAGCTGATCAGGCAGAGGAGAATGATGGCGGCGAAGACCCACATCAGCATGGGGAACTGAGCCGCCCTGACCGTCTCGTTGGTGGCGGCCATGACCCCGATGTTTCCCGATGCCAGCGCGAAGTGCAGCTTTTCGGTGCCGTGCTTGGCCTCCCAGGCCTTGATCTCCCTGACGATCCGGTCGATGGTCTCGGCCTTGTGGTCGGTGGTGTAGATGTAGACCGGCATGACGCTGCAGTCGGAGTTCAACAGCCCCGTACTGGTGTCGATGTAGGTCACCGCCTGGGCCATGGTGGAGGGGTTCCGCGGGAGGACGCGCCACGTGAGAGCCCCCTCGTTCCAACCCGCATTGATGATCTTGGCGACACCACCGATTCCCAGGACCGACTGGACTCCCGGCACGTTGCGCATGTGCCATTCGAAGCGGTCGATGGCTGTCATGATGTCGTGGTCCGTGCAAGCCTCGGGCTCGGCCTCCACCACGACGGTGAGCACGTCCACGCCAATGGAGAAGTGCGAGGTGATGACGTCGGTGTCCACGTTGTAGCGGGAGTCGGCCCGGAGCTCCGGAACGCCCCGGTGAAGATCGCCGATCTTGACCTGTGTCGCCTTCCACGAGCCGAGGCCGAACAGGACCACGGAAACCGCGATGATCACTGCCGCGTTGCGGGGCTCGGCCACACGGGCGAGGGCGTTCCACGCCCAATCCATGTGGCGATGTCGGAGCTCGAGGCGGTGCCGGTACGATTTGTCGAACCGAACGTAGGAGAGGAGGACCGGGACGAGAATCAGGTTGGTCAGGATGATCATTGCGACGCCGAGGCTGGCCGTGATGGCCATTTCCTGGATCATCCGAATCTTGATGAACATGATGGTGATGAAGCCGATGGTATCGCTGAGGAGGGCGACGCTCCCCGGCACAAGGAGCCGGCGGAACGTGTTCTTGGCGGCCGTCAGGCCGTCCAACCCCTCCATGGTCTCGGCTCCGAAGGCGCTGACCATCTGGACGGCGTGGCTGACGCCGATGGCGAAGACGAGGAAGGGTACAAGGATCGACATGGGGTCGATGCCGAACCCCAGGAGCGTGAGAAGTCCCAGCTGCCACACCACGGCGATGGACGAGCTGGTCAAGACGATCAAGGTGAGCTTCAGGCTCTGGGAGTAGATGAAGACGAAGACCGCGGTGATGAGGAAGGTCACCAGGAAGAAGAGGACCACGCGGGTTGCACCGGCGGCGATATCACCGATGACCTTTGCGAAACCGATGATGTGATAGTCGAATTGCCTCCCGGGATCCGAGGTGCTGTACTTCTCCCGGATCTTCTCAAGCTCGTTGGCGACCTCGATGTAGTCGAGTCGTTCGCCCGTGTTGGGGTTCACCTCCAGGAGGTCCGCAACGACGATGGCGGCGGTGAAATCGTTGGCGACGAGCCGGCCCAGATAGGCTGACTTGAGGACGTTCTCCCGGACCTTCGCCAGGCCCTCCGGCGTGGGCTCGAAGTCATCGGGGATCACGTTTCCGCCCGAGATGCCATCCTCCACCACCTCGGTGAACCGAACGTTCGGTGTGAACAGCGACTTGACCTGGGTACGGTCCACACCGGGCAGGAAGAACACGTCGTCGGTCACCTGTTGCAGCACCTTGAAGAACTCCGGGGTGAAGATCTCCCCTTCGGGGGTGCGAATGGCGATCACGATCCGGTTGGCGCCTCCGAAGTCGTCGCGATACTTCAGGTAGGTCTGGATGTATTCGTGCTCGAGGGGGAGAAGCTTGGCAAAGCCCGCATCGATCCTGAGATGCGCCGCCTCGTACGCCATGAACACGGTCATGAGGGCGAAGAAGGCCACCACGACCCGCCGGGAACCAAAGACAAAGCTCTCGAGCCTACTGATCATCTCGTTGCTCTTCCTTTTCTGACTGAAAACCGTGCGTCAGCTCGTCCAGGGAGGTCACCTTGACACCGAACTCACCGGCCATGAGGATTTGACCCCTGCCGATATCGAGCAGTGACTGGATTCCCCGGCGTCCGGGCTGCTGGTAAAGGGTGAAACCCCGTCCTCCGTCCGACGATACGAGAACCACGCCACCCAGGCCGGTGACAACGATGGTGTTGTCGTCGAGCCGAATGGCATCGGTGAGCATGGCGGTGGTTCCCGTCTCGATGGGAAGCCAGGACAGGCCGGCATCGTCCGAGCGGAACATGTGTCCCCGGAGCCCAAATACCAGGAGGGAGTCCCCGGAGATGGGAAGCGCACCGAAAAAGGACCCTTCGTACGGAGAGGGGAGCACAATCCAGCTCGTGCCGCCGTCGTCGGATCGGTAGATCTGGCCGGCCTCGGCCGCAATGTACATCCTGTCCCTCCTGGCCGGGACGATGCGGTGGAGGTGGTAGTCGCTGTCGCTGATGGACCGTTGTGCCCACGTGCTGCCGCCGTCACTGGTGACGAGGAAGGTCCCGTAGGCGCCGATGGCAATGCCGTGGTTCTCGTCGGAGAACCAGACGTCGAACAGAGGGTTCTCCTCCTCCGGGGCCCACCGGATACGGTCCCAGCTCGCTCCTCCGTTCCGGGTGCGAAGGACCACACCGTCGTGGCCGACCGCCCAGCCTCGTTCCGGATCCAGGAAGAAGACGCCGGTCAGCATGGAGCGGGTTGGAACCAGAACCTGAGTCCATGTGGCGCCTCTGTCGTTGGAGATCAGGATGTGACCGCGTTCTCCAACTGCGACCAGGCGATCTCCGGCACGGGCCACGTCCAGCAGGAGCGACCGGGCGGAGAGCGGGGCGAGAACGGATTGCTCCGGGGGTTCTTCTTCCTGAGCGAATAGGGGCGTCACTGATACGAGCCCCAGGAGGACCCCAGTGATGACCGTCCGCAACGTGTGCGCCAGGCGGGCTGGATGTGGAGGGCGGATCCCTCCCGAGGCGGCGTGTGCGCCGCATACCATGGTTGTCTCCCTCTTCATCGACACCTCTCCCATCCGTATAAACAGGCCATCGCTGCCGTGGGCTGATGGCGACGACGACGGCCGGTCCGCTGGCGGACCGGCCGTCGGCATAGGGATTCCGGTCAACGCCGTCCGGAGCGGCGCAGGGCCGCCGGGGTGTAGTCTTCCAGGCTCCTCTTGATGTTGAATCTGTAGGGCGGGTTCTGGTTGTTGAGCCCGATCGCCAGGTAACGACCGGCCTGAAGGTCCGTATGGACCTCGAGAGCGGTCCAGATGCAGGGGACGTCGTAGTAGTTGATCACGTGCCCTTCCGACACCCGCCACAACTTGTCGCGGTTGTCGTACTGGTCCACAACCAGGACCTGCCAGCTATCCTCGTCGAGGTAGAAGGTGCGCCGCTTGTAGATGTGCCGGGCTCCCTTCTTGAGTGTGGCGTCGACCACCCATACTCGATGGAGCTCATACCGGGGGAGATCCTGGTTGATGTGGAGGGGGGTCAGTATGTCCTTGGTCTTCACGCTCGGGTCTTGCAGCTTGTAGGAGTTGTAGGGGACGTAGATCTCCTTTCTCCCGATGAGCTTCCAGTCGTACCGGTCCACCGCACCGTTGTACATGTCGAACTGGTCGGATGTGCGCATGCCGTCCGATGCCGTGCCGGGGTTGTCGTAGGCCACATTCGGGGCGCGCCGGACTCTGCGCTGGCCCGGGTTGTACAGCCAAGCGCTGCGGTGCTCCTTGACCTGATTCAGGGTCTCCTGGACGAGGAGGATTCCACCGGCGAGCCGAGCTGGTGCCAGCACTTCCTGCTTGAAGAAGAGGATCTTGTTCTTCAAGTCCTTTTCCGTCATTCCGGGCATGGCGTACAACATGTAGAACTCATCGTGGAACTGAACCAGCGTGTACCGTCCGCTCCTGGTCGGCGCCGCCTGGGCGATGAACCGTTCCGCACTGTTGCCGTGGTAGCGGAGAATGTGGTTCCAGATGACCTCCACACCGACCTGAGGGATGGGGAAGGGTGGTGCGTTGATGGCACCGGTGACACCGTAGCCGTGCTCCACGAGCTGAGCCGACTTGGCGTTTTCGATGGCCTTCTGGTAGATACGCTCAGGGAATGATGCACTCCGCCGGGTGGGGTAGACGTTCATCTTGTAGGTCGGATAGGCCTTCAAGAGCGCGATCTGGCCGGGTGTCAGCTTGTCGGCGTACTTGTCGACGTTCTGACCCGTAATCGTGAACAGGATCTTGTCATCGGCGAAGGGATTGATGTAGTGCATCCCCTCCTTGAAGCCGGCAGGAGGCGAAGTGATCCCGCCCGTCCATGCGGGGATGGTTCCTTCTGCGTTTGCCGCCTTCACCGCGCCGAACGGCGTGAGGTCCTTTCCGAGCCGGGCGATCTCCTCCGGTGGGGCTCCTGCGAGGACCATCGGCGAGGAGCACACCAGAAGGACCACCAGGAGAGCGAGTGTTGTTGGGACTCGATTGCGCATCGTCATGACTTCCTTTCCCTAGAACGAGTACTTGACATTGACCGCCACGAAGTCGCGATCGTTGATGAGGTTGTACCTGCCGGCCCCGCCATACCTGGTGTAGCTGACGTCGAACTGCCAGGAGTTCAGGTAGCTTGCCCCCAGACCGAGGGTGAACGCGTACCGCCCTTCGATGAAGTTGCCACCGGGTCCCGGGGTCACTCCCGACACGTCGTGCTGCCATCCGAAGCGGGGTATCAGATTGATCGAGTGGAAGACGTCATTGAACACCAGCCGCCCGACCAGGCGGTAACCCCATGATGTCGGATCCGCGAAGTGCTTGGCGTCCTCGTACGGCTTGCCGGCGTGGGCCCCGCCGGGCATGGAATGAAGCGGGTTGCCGCTGGTGTACGTGCCGGGGCCGTCGAAGCGGAGCTCGTCCTTGCTCGGCATGTCGTGCACGTGGGTCACGGCACCTTCGAAGAGGAGAAGTCCCTGGTCCGCGCCGAGGATCGGCCCCCAGATCTTGGTCAGCGTGAACTGGAACTGTGTCGAGTCGAGGAGACGGTAACCCTTGATGTCCTCCGAAAAGTCAGCGCCGCCGGGAACGACCTGGTTGGTGAGGGCAAGCCCGGTGGAGATCGGTGAAAGGGAGGCGAACAAGAGCTCCACATCGTCCACCTGGAACGGCTTGTCCATGTGGTGGGAGACCTCGCCCTGGAGGGCGATGCCACTCGTTCCGAGCTGAGCGTTGAAGCTGATTCCGATCAGCTTGATGTCCTCGGGGTACGCGATCCAGTACCGGGCAGTGCTCAGGTAGGTGTCGGTGAAGGCGGCCTTCCCCACGGCGGCGGCCACTGCGTCGACCTCGGGGTTTTCCCCTGGTGCGACCCCGTAGATGGAGTAGATGACACCGGCCGCGGCCTGTGCATGGCTGGTGGCCTCGGGGATGCTGTTCACGGAACCGGTGGTGGCGTTCACCGTTGGCAGACGGCTGTGGTAGTTCACGTAGTAGAACCCCAGCTCGGTGTCGCTCAGGCTGGGGATGAACCAGCGCAATGCCAGGCCGTACTGGCCGCCGTCATCGGCGGTGCGGTTGGACGCGCGGGAAACCCCCATGAATGGATGATCGAGCTCGTACGGGATGTAGAAAGGTCTCTCACCCGTGTCGGGGAAGTCCGCGAACCCAATGAAGACGGTGGTGCCGCCCTTGCCGGCGAAGTCGTTGGTGGAGAAGTAGGTGCCCGGAGGATCGATGACCGTGCGCACCCACTCGTACTGGTAGAACGCCTCGGCGGAAAGGTTCTCCGAGAGATCGATCGAGGCCACCAGCATCCCCTCGGGACGGAACGCCTCGCGGAGCTCGGCGCCCGGAACCCGGAGCGCGGCCACGTCCACGGGGTTGATCGAGCTGATCCCACCCTGGATGAAGGTGCTCTCACCCCAGTTGAGCACCTGGCGGCCGAGGCGGATTTCGCCGCCCTTCTTTCCGAGCTGGAACCGCCACCAGGCGTAGGCGTCGAGCATCTCGGCCCTGCTGCCCACCCAGTCCATGGCCGGATCGGAGAGAGGTGTCCTCTCCCGGTCCTGGTCCTTGATCTCGAAATCGTAGAAGCCGCTCCCCCGCATGAAGATCCCGAAGCTGCTGCTGTCGGACACGAAGTAGGCGAAGTCGAGGTCTATGGTGGCCTTCAGCGCATTGTTCGTCATGCCGGTGCCGAAGTTCAGGTTGCCGTCGTCTCCATTCACGGAGTAGGCGGTTCCACCGCTTGGGAGGCCGATCAGCCGCTGGTCCCTCCCCTGGACGCGCCAGCGGGCTCCCCAGGACAGGGTCGTGTCAATGTTGAGGCGGAAGTTCTTGCTGGACTGCGGAGCAAGGTCCACCGCACCCGAAGGCAAGGCCCAGAGGGCAATCAGGACGGCGACGGCGAGGCGCATGCCCGGGAAACACCACCTGGGGCCCTCTCTGGTTTCTGATCGTGTTCTCATCAGCTCCTCCTTCTTCTTCCATACGCGGTTCAAAGAACAATCCAGATCTACGCAGTGGCGCCGGGGGCTGCGTGAGACGATAAAAACCCGTTGAGGTCGGTGCCCCAGCCGACAACCCTGGTGGGCGTGATGTAAGGCCCGGTATCTTATGGACAAAAGCACCCACGCAGATCGCGTTCTGTGGCCTTCCCCACCCTTCACACTGGCTCCGAGCCAGATCATCCAGACGAGATAGTGTTGAGAACAACGTACCACAGGGCCCCCGGATCCTCAAGGGCGCCGACCGCAATCCGCGTCCGTCGAGCGGTTGCGTGGGAAGACCTCGACGATCGAGGCGCTGTGAGATTCCGGGTTTGGTGGCGGACGGAGGACCCGCGGCAATCTCTCGTGGAGCCGAGGCCCTGGCCCATGACGTCATCGAAGTGGAGCGCCCCGACCACGGCGTCCAGATGTGCCTGGACCTGTTCCACGCTCTGGTTGTCCTCCCCAAGACAGCAGGAATGCGGAGGGAGAGTGTCTCCGGCGCCGGCCACAACGATCACGTCTTGGAGATCCGTGTTCTTCCCAACAGGCGGTGCCGCACGGTGGGCCTTGCAGGCACGAACGCGCCGAGCCGGCGAGGTTGTCGCGTTCGTGCATGGGATCGTCGCGTTGGGCCATGGACATCTCGTACATCGAGGCCAAGACTGCATGGAGATCGCAAGTAGACCGCTCCGGAACGAATCCGGAGCCAAAAGAAAATGGAGGTATCCATGACCTGGCAGCGTGTTCTCGGAATCATGTTGATCGGCATCCTCGCATCTTCAGGAGCACTCTTGGCGGGAGTTTCCGGCACGGACATCTTCGTGCCATCGCTGGCCCGGACCCATGGTGCCCACGGCTCCCAGTGGTACGCCACGGTCTGGATCCACAACCCCGGAACCCAGGTAACACAGGTGACCGTCAGCTATCTGTAGCGGGACCAGAGCAATCTGTCTCCCGTGCAGCAGACCGTCACGGTGGAGGCGGGCGAAACCATGAAGCTGGGCGACGTGTTCCTGCACCTCTTCGGGATCGAGGACGGCAAGGGGGCCCTCCGTTTCCAGAGCCCCCGGAAGGTCGTCGTCTCCGCGCGCTCTTACAATCTGACGACGGCGGGGCTCGCCGAGTCCCGGGGACACTTCCTGGCCGGGATGCCCGTGGAGCTGGCCGTGGACAGGCTGCACCTGATGGCGCTGGAGGGCGACGGCGAGGCGGCCGGGGAGGGCGCGGACCGGTAGGGACCGCTCGGTTCCACCGCAGGCGGCCCGCCCGGCCCCTTGTCCGGGCGGGTCGTTCCCCGTTACCATGGGGCGCTTCCGAGACGAGGAGGTGTCCCGTGGCCAACGAGAAAAAGAGGGCGGCGCTCGAAACCCGCCTCGAGGCGTACCGCCGTTTTTCCGGACTGTTTGCCAGCGCTCCGATCCGGTTGATGAGCCGGGTCGTCAGCGCCATGCAGAGCCAGGGCTTCGCTGACCAGGCCACGGCCATCGGCGACATGGACTGGCGGACGGTTCCCGTGGACGATCCCGAGGACCCGACGCTGCGGGATGATTGGGGCTGCCTCCTGGAGCGTTCCCTGGTCGAGATGCCCACCTGGCTGGCCCAGCTGGGGACCAATCCCATGGGCTACAACCTGGACTCCGTGGGCTACCCTCTCCTGATCGACGCCTGGTCGGCCCTGTGGCGTCACCAGGTCGGCCTGGAGATGGGGAACGTGACGGGCAAGACGCCGGAGATCTTCGTCTTCCACGGCGGAAACCAGGCCCTGCAAGCCGCTCTTCTCGGCGTCGCCGAGGCCCACCGTGATCGAGAGGGTTCTGCCAAACCGCCGACGATACTCGTGCCGATACCCACCTTCTCCTGCCCTCTGGACCAGATGGCCCTGCAGGGGATGCGGACCTGGCTACTGCCCCCCTCGCAACCCCACATGGACCCCGATTCGGCGGACCTCGACTCGATCCCCGAGGGTACCGAGATTGACGGGCTCTACCTGATGCCCGTCACCAACCCGACGGGCCGGACCCTGCAGCCGGCCAGGCTCCGCCAGTTCCTCGGAGCCTTCCTGGACCGCTGGCCCCATGCGGGGATCATTCTGGATTCGGTCTACGTTCGCCTCCACCCCGAGCACGCCACCCTCCTGGAATGGTACCGGGAGGACCCGCGCTTCGCCGAGCGTGTGATCTTCGTCGACTCCCTCTCCAAGACCTGTGGCGTGACGGGGCTGCGGGCCGGCGTCGTCCTGACGAAGGCGGCCGACTTCGCCGGTGGTATCACGCGGTACGCCCAGAACATCATGGCCGGACCCTCCAACCTGATGCAGGCCATGTCCCTGGCCCTGCTGGCACCCTACGTGACGGGCAACGAGGATCTGCAGGCCCAGCGCCTCGAGCTTCAGCTGCGCATCGGCCGGCACCTGCGCCGCCGCCGCCGGCTGATCGTCGGCCTGGCCTTCGAGCACTTCGGCCCCCTCCTGGACACGGAGCAGCCCGTGCTCCCCGATCCCGTGGGCTTCGACTGGGAGGGCTCCATGTACGCCGTCCTGCGGCTCTCGGAGGGCTGCCTCAAGACGGCCGCGCAGTACGACGTTTCCCCGACGGTGGCCTTCTTCCTGGAGACGGGATTCGGCGGCGTTCCGCTGACCGGTTTCTGCGTCAACGCCAACCTGGCGCGGCACGGGCTGGTCGTCAACGGGGACGACGAGGCCCTGGCGGCGTTCCAGGCCGAGTCCCAGCGCTACGTGCGGCTCTCATTTGGCTTGACCCCGCCCCCCGTCTCGCGGGAGTAAGGGGATCCTCCGGCGTCCGGAAAGGCGGCCCCGACCATGAGGGCCGTGCACCCCGCCATGAAGAAGGCCGGCACCAGCTCGTAGAGGTTGTGAAGCCCTCCCTGCTGGACGAGCCACCAGGAACCGAGGGTGACGGCGGCGGCCGCCAGCACGGCGGCCGAGTCGCCCGTCTCGAAGCGCTCCGTCAGGCGCCCGAGCAGGAGGAGCACCGCGGCGGCGGCCAGGACGAAGAAGGGGACCCTGGCGAAGGCGGCGGGGTTGTCGGCGGCCCCGCGTCCGAGCTTCCAGGCCACGGTGACGCCGAAACCGGTCAACATGCCGGCCAGGGCGCCGAATCGGCTCATGCCCCGCTTCCTGAGGGACAACAGCACCAGAGGGCCGAAGCTGGCGCCCAGGCCGGACCAGGCGAAGAGCACGAACCAGAACACCAGGCGCACGTGGCTGAGGGCCATGAGGATGCCCAGGATGCCGATGACCACGACGGTCAGCCGCCCCAGGACCAGGGACCGGCGATCGTCGGCCGCCCGGCCCATGACCTCCTCGACCACGTCGTACGACACCGCCGAGGCGGCCACCAGCAGCTGGGAGGAGACCGTGGAGAGGATGGCGGAGATGACGGCCGCCAGCATGAGGCCGGCCAGGACCGGATGCAGCAGGTGGAGCGCCATGACCATCAGTGTTTGCTCCCCGTCGGCCAGGGTGGGGAACATGACGCGCCCCGCGAGACCGATGACTCCCGCCCCGTAGAAGACGACGACCCCCCACAGGAGGGCGATGACCTTGAGGCGGCGGATCTCCCGCTGATCCCGCGCCGCCATGTAGCGGGTGATGACGTGCGGCATCCCGGGATAACCGAGGCCGATGCCCAGCTCGCCGACGATGAAGCCCCAGAGTGCGGGCCCGGCCCGGTTGCCCGTGGCCGTCAGCAGGTGGGGATCGAGGCCCCCCAGTTGCTGGACCAGGGAGCCGAAGCCGCCAAGCTTGATGACCGCGAAGGCCGGCAGGGCGATCAGGGCGACCGCCATCAGAAGCCCCTGGAAGAGGTCCGTCCAGGCAACGCCCCGGAACCCGCCAAGGGAGGTGACGGCCGTGATGACGGCGGCGCCGATCAGGACGCCGATCAGGTAACCGCGGGGGCCTCCCATGCCCAGGGTCGAGGAGAAGGCCTTGCCGGCGGCCGTCATCTGGGCCGCCACGTAGCCCAGCATGGACAGCAGGATGATGACGACGCTGGTGATGCGGACCACGTGCCGGGGGTCTCCCCAGCGGCGGGTCAGGACGTCGCTCAAGGTCAGGGAGCCCTGGGCCTCCGAGATGGTGCGCAGGCGGGGGGCGACCACGTAGAGGTTGACCAGGTAGCCCAGGAGGCAGCCCGGGGCGAACCACAGGCCCGAGATGCCGTGGGTGTAGGTCATGCCGACGGCGCCGAGGGTGACCCAGCCGGATTCGGAGCTGGCCGTGGAGGAGATGCCGGCGGCCCAGGCGCCCAGGCTGCGGCCCGCCAGGTGGAAGTCCTCGCCGCCGTGGGTCTGACGGGCGGCCCTCCAGCCGATGAAGAGCAACACCCCCAGGTAGACGACCATGACGGCGGCCACGGTGGTGACGGTCGTGGGGTCCAGCGGGCTCATGGGCGGTGCTCCCGCCGGGCCTCGAGGATGGACTGGACGACGACGGTCGCCGCAAGGATCAGTGGAAAGACCCACAGGAGGAGGTGGGCCCCGAGGCTCAGGTGATAGCTCATCTGCATCCGTCACGACCTCCCCGCCGCATCCGGCGATGGCGTTTGCGGGGATCGCATTCCGGGCCGCGCGCTCCCGGACGGGTCCCCGTCGTGTCCGCCATTGTACGAGGGCACGGTCGGACCTACATTTGGATGGCGGAGCCGAGAGGGGAGGTCCGACGATGGAGATTCCGGAGACCATGCGGGCGATGGTGCTGGACGAACCGGGGAAACCCCTGGAGCTGCGGCGCATTCGGGTGCCGAGACCGGGACCGGGCCAGGTGCTCCTGAGGGTCCGCGCCTGCGGCGTCTGCCGGACCGATCTTCACCTGGTGGACGGGGAGCTCCCCGAGCCCAAACTGCCCATCGTCCCCGGCCATGAGATCGTCGCTGAGGTGGTTGCGGCGGGGGAGGGCGCGGATCGCTACACCGTGGGCCAGCGGGTCGGCGTCCCGTGGCTGGGGTGGACCTGCGGGGAGTGCTCCCACTGCCGGGCGGGTCGGGAGAACCTCTGCGACAACGCCCGCTTCACGGGTTACACCCTGGACGGCGGCTTCGCCGAGTACACGGTGGCCGACGTGCGCTACGTCTTCCCGCTGCCCGACGAGTACGGGGACCAGCCGGCGGCACCCCTGCTCTGCGCCGGTCTCATCGGCTACCGCACATGGCGGCTGGGCGGCGGCGAGACGGTGGAGAAGCTGGGCATCTACGGTTTCGGCGCCGCCGGACATATCGTCGCCCAGATCGCCCGGTACCACGGGCAGAAGGTGTTCGCCTTCACGCGGCCCGGCGACGTGGAGGGCCAGAAGTTCGCCCGGCGGCTGGGCGCCGCCTGGGCCGGGGCGTCCGGAGAACGGCCCCCGGAGGAGCTGGACTCGGCGCTGATCTTTGCCCCCGTCGGACCCCTGATGGTGGAGGCCCTCAAGGTGGTCCGCAAGGGTGGTACCGTGGTCTCCGGCGGCATCCACATGAGCGACATCCCGTCGTTCCCCTACGGCCTCATGTGGGAGGAGCGGGTCCTTCGCGCCGTTGCCAACCTGACACGGCGGGACGGGGAGGAGCTCCTGGCCCTGGCGCCGAAGATCCCAATCGAGACCCACACCGAACGCCTGCCCCTGGAGGAGGCCCAGACCGCCCTGGACCGGCTCCGGGCCGGCGACGTGGAGGGCGCCTTCGTCCTGGACTGCTCGTAGCTCGGCCCCGGCCGATGGCGAGGCGGCGGAAGGCGGTGCGCTCGGATGGTGGAGGGTGTCGTCTCCGTGGATGATCGTAGCGTCGTTGGCTGGGGGCGAAGGGTGCTCATGGGTGGTGTTCGATCTGATCCTGCGGGGTGCCATGGGAGCTCCCTTTGGAAGCGTTGCTCTGGAGAGACTGGCGTTGTCGGGGCGGTGATCTGGTGCCGAGATACGCCTCCCTGGCTTGGCTTTCGCAACGTTCCGCCGACCGTCACGGCCTCAACGCGGACCGTGCGGTTGGGGACTCCGCGCGGCACTGCCGGCGGGCCGGACGCGCCGCGCGCGTCCGCGCACCAGGCCTCGTAGGATGCTAAACGAATCGATCACGGTGCCGTCCGGCGTCACCGCTTCGAAGCTCAGACGGCCCTTGTCGATCTCGATCCGGCAGAAGTGGTAGCTCTTGCTGGCCGCCACCACGAAGGGAGCGTCTTCGTCGGGCTCGTAGAGCGGCGCACCGCCGCCTCCGGTGGTGATGTGCTGCACCCCGTTGACCACAGCGCGGGCGTAGTAGTGGTTGTGCCCGGCGAAGACCACGGCCACTCCGTACCTCTCGAAAAGTGGTTGGAGGTACCGCTGCACATCAGTGTCATTGGAGTGGTTGCCTGTGGACCAGCCCGGTTCGTGGAGGACCACGAAACGCCAGGGCTTCTTGGTGGCGGCGAGGTCCGAGACGATCCACTGATACTGGCTCGAACCGGGAGAATAGTTCAGGTACTCGTCCACGTAGGTGAAGTGGGCGGGCCCGTAGTCGAAGGAACCGTAGTGGGGCGCGGTCCAGCGATAGGGAAGGTACTTCGAGAAAAGGTCCTCTCCGCTCCCCTTCAGATCATGGTTGCCGAGGCACGAATGGTAGGGAACGGAGGCCAGCAGCTCCTGGATGTGCGGGTAGGCGGCATCGAAGAATTGCTGGTCCCAGTCCGATTCTTCCCGGCCATGGGACACAAGATCACCCACGACGACGAGGAAGGTCCCGTATTCGGGGTCCAGTTCCATCTCGTGCAGCATGGCTGCAGCGACCTTGTCATGAACCGAGGGGTAGCTTCGCGTGTCCCCGTAGGCCATGAACTTTAGGTGATCGGCGCCAAGGCCCGGCGGTGTTCGGAAGGCGCCGGTGTATGGATGACCATCCATCCAGACACGGAAGTGGTAGAGCGTCCCAGCATCGAGACCGCTGATGACATGGGCGTGTTGGTGGTCGTTTCCGTACTCCGTGGTTTGCACCCGTCCCATGCCGTAGCCTGGCTCCGTACCCCATTCGAGGGTACAAGGGGCGGTGCCGTCAAGCTGCCACAACACGGTCATTGAGGTGGGGTCCCCGGTCATGATCAGGTACGGTCCCTTTCTTCGGGAGGCGGCCCAAGCATCGTTGGGGAAGCACGTTCCCACGACCAGGCCGAACACCAGGAGGACGAAGAACAGGCCATTGGGAATGTTCTTGCAGTTCATGTCCGGGCGTTTCACACCAAAGTTCCTGGCATGCCTCTCCATGGTCGTGATGATCATCCAATGGGCTACTGGACGGCTGATGGCTGATACGACCCACATCTTGACCTCTCCCACCCATCCCTTCCGGACTGCCAAGTGAACCATCGTATCAGCCTCGGAGCTCCGTTCGACCAGCCCGCTCGCAGCTTGTCCTCCCACCGGCGCGTGTCGGGCTTGGCCCGGACCATCCATCACGCCGGAGGATCGTCCTCCCGGGGCTGTTCGGCATCCTCCTGAGCCTTGGGCTCGATCTCCTCGTCGTCCATCAGGAGGCGGACCGAGGGCGTCTCCAGGTCGTCGAACTGGCCCGTTCGAAGGGACCAGACGAAGGCGGCCACGGCGGCCAGCACGAGGAGCAGGCTGATGGGAAGGGCGATGTAAACGACGGACATGAACTCTCCCGGGCGGACGGGCCGCCCGGATCCATCATACGCCGGCCGTGGCGTCAGGAGCGGGCGTACACGGGGTCTCCGGGCAGGAGCTCGACCACCCGGTTCATCAGGGCCAGCTCGCCGTCGGCCGTCGCCAGGAGGCGGTCGAAGCCGATGGCCTCGCGGTACTCGTCCAGCTCCCCGCGCGAGTAGCGGCCGCTGGCGGCCAGGAGGGTCGAGCCCGTCACGGCGACGGCACGGGCGGCGGCGCCGGCGTGGAGGCGTGCACAGGCGTCCAGGAGCTCCGAGCGCGGATTGTCTCCCGCCGTGGCCGCGCGGACGGCCAGGGCGGCGGCGGTCTCCAGCACCGCGGCCAGGCGGGCCAGCTCGAACATGACAAACTGCTCCCGCGGCAGGCGCGTGGCGTGGGCCTTCAGGATGGTCGTCGACAGGGCCTCGGCGGCCAGGGCGGCGGCCTCGGCGCCACCGGCCTGGCGGACGGCCCCGGCCATCTCCCCGTAAAAGCGCCCCTTGCCGCGGACCGTATCGCGCCAGCGGTAGGTGCCGATGATGCTCTGCTGGATCTCGGAGGTCCCCTCGTAGATGGTCGTGATGCGTACGTCGCGGCGGATCTTCTCCACCTCGTACTCGTGGGTGTAGCCGTAGCCGCCGTGGGCCTGGAGCGCGGCGTCGGCGGCGGCGTTTCCCGCCTCCGTGGCAAAGAGCTTGGCCACGGAACCCTCCACCTGGAGGCCCTCCTCGCCGCCGTCCAGGCGGGCGGCCATGGCTTCGCAGTAGGCCCGCGCCGCCTCCAGGCGGACCACGTGGGGAACGATCAGCTTGTGGGTGAAGCCCTGCATGGTGAAGAGCGGCCTGCCGAACTGCTCGCGCTCCTGGCCGTAGGCGATGGCCCGGGAGAGGGCCTCCTCGCCGCCCCCTAGGCCGAAGGCGGCCACCATCATGCGCGTGTAGCCGAAGACGCGGTTGGCTTGGATCAGCCCCTGCCCCTCGACGCCGCCCAGGAGATTGGCCGCCGGCACCTCGACGCCCTCGAGGATCACCTGGGAGGTGTTGGAGGCGCGAATGCCGTGCTTGTGCTCGGGGGCGCCGACGGAGAGGCCGGGTGTACCGCGCTCGACGACGAAGAAGGAGGGGCCGCCGGGCGCCCTGGCCAGGATGGTGTAGATGTGGGCGACGTTGCCGTTGGTGATGAACTGCTTGGTGCCGTCGAGGCGGTAGGCGCGAACCTCACCGTCGGGGCCGGTGATAGGCTTGGCCGTCGTGTGGACCGAGGCGACGTTGCTTCCGGCGGCGGGCTCCGTGACGCCGTAGGCGACGATCAGCCCCTCCTCGGCGATCCGGCCCAGCCAGTGGCGCCGCTGTTCCCCGGTGCCGCCAACGATGATGGGGTCGACGCCCAGGGCGATGGCCAGGAACGACGTGGCGACGCCCAGGTCGATGCGGGCCATCTCTTCGGAGACCCGGAAGACGTCTCGCGCCCCGCCGCCGAGCCCGCCGACCTCCTCGGGGAGGAAGACCAGGTGCAGGCCCAGGTCGGGCCCCAGCATCTCCTCGATCAGCTCCTGGGGGAACTCGGCCCGATCGTCCAGCTCCAGCCGGACCTCCTGGGGAAGCCGCCGCTCGGCCACCGTCCGCAGCGTCCCCAGGACCATCTCCAGCATCTCCGCATCCAGTCCGCCGTGTCCTCGCGTCATGGCACCTCCATGGAGCGCGCATGATACCAGCCGGAACGGGGACGGTGGACTTGCTCTCGGGTTCCGGTGTGCGGATGCGCACCTGCGGGGCGCGACACCCCGGCCGGAGTTGGAAGACCCCTAATCGCGCTCGCGGAAGGTCCTGGCGCGGTAGGAGCTGACGACGACGATGATGGAGCTGGCGGGCATGAGGACGGCGGCCAGGAGGGGGGACATGAGGCCGGCCATGGCCAGGCTCATGGCGACGGCGTTGTAGGCCAGGGAGAAGCCAAGGTTGCGGCGGATGACGGTCATGGTCCTCGTGGCGCCGTCCACGAGCCGCTCGAGGGGCTCGAGGCCGGGCTCCACCAGGTAGATGTCGGCGGCGGCCAGGGCGGCCTCAGCCCCGCCGTGGACGCCGATCCCGACGGTGGCGACGGCCAGCGCCGCGGCGTCGTTGACGCCGTCGCCGACCATGACGACGGGCACCTCGGCGGCGGCCTTCTCGACGGCGGCCACCTTCTCCTCGGGGATGGCGGCGCCACGGGCCAGGGCGGGGTCGATGCCGACCTGTGCGGCCACGGCGCGGACGACCTCGGGATGGTCGCCGGAGAGGAGCTCCAGGCGCCAGCCGCGGCGCTGGAGGGAAAGGACGGCCGCGGCGCTGTCCGGGCGGACCGGATCACCCAGGCAAGCCACGGCCCTCGGCACGCCGTCGGCCGCGACGACCACGGGCGTCAGCCCGCGGGCGGCCGCGTCGGCGACGGCCTCCTTCACCCGCGCCGGCAACGGTCCCGTCGCCCCGGCGACGAAGACCGGCGAGCCCACCAGGAGCTCGACGCCACAGACCGTGGCCTCGAGACCGCCCCCGGTGGTCTGCTCGACCGTCACCTCCGCCGGGCGCTCATCCTCGGGCACGGCGGCGGCCAGGGCCACGGCGACGGGGTGGCCGGACCGGGACTCGGCAGCGGCCACCAGGGGTTTGAGGTCCCCATCGCCCCACCAGTCCAGGAGAGCCATGCGCCCCTCGGTGATGGTGCCGGTCTTGTCCAGGAGCATGCGCGAGGGGCGGGCCAGGGGCTCCAGGGCGTCTCCGCCCTTGATCAGGATCCCCTGGCGGGCGGCACGGCCGATGGCGGCGGCCACCGCCAGGGGGGTCGCCAGGCCGAGGGCGCAGGGGCAGCTGACGATCAGAAGGGCCACCGTATGGTCCACGGCCCGGGCCGGGTCCAGGAGGAGCCACACGACCAGGGTCAGGAGGGCCAAGCCCAGGACGGCGGCGACGAAAAGGCCCGAGAGCCGGTCGGCCAGAAGGACGACGGGCGCCCGCCGGCGGGAGGCCTCCTCCACCAGCTGCATCAGGCGGCCCAGGCGGGTATCCTCCCCGACGGCCCGGATCTCCATCCGCAGGGGCGAGCCCAGGTTGACCGTGCCCGCGTGGACCGGGGAGCCGGGCCCCGCAGGCTCGGGCCGGGACTCGCCGGTCAGCAGGGAGCGGTCCATGGTGGACTGGCCGGAGACGACGACGCCGTCGGCGGGGACCGAATCGCCGGGAAGCAGCTCGACCAGATCTCCGGGCTTGAGGGACTCGACGGCCACCTCGGCCACCCCGTCCGCCTCGATCCGCCGGGCGGAGGAGGGGGTCAGGGAGAAGAGCAGGAGGGTGGCGTCGGCGGCGGCCCGCTGCTGACGCCGCTGGAGGTAGCGCCCCACCAGGAGCAGGAAGATCAGGGCGGTGACCGAGTCGAAGTAGACCTCCCCGGTCCCCGCAAAGGTGTTCCAGGCGCCGTGGAGGAAGCTGGCCCAGATTCCAAGGGTGATGGGGATGTCCATGTGGAGGCTGCGCGTCCTCAGGGCGCCGATGGTCCCCACGTAGAAGACCTGGGCGCACCAGAGGACCGAGGGCAGGGTCAGGAACAGGCTGGCCCACCGGAACAGGTCCCGGTACTCCGCGGCCATGCCGTGGAACCGCCCGCCGTAGAGGGCGAAGGCCATGAGCATGACGTTGCCGGCGACGGCCCCGGCGACGGCGATGCGGAGGAGGAGGGCGCGGTCCTGGCGCCGGGCCATCTCCTGGGCGGCGACGCCGCGGTAGGGGTGGGGCGGGTAGCCGATGGAGTCCAGGAAGCGGGCCACCTGGGAGAGAGGGAGCTCCCCGGGATCCCAGGTCACCCGGGCCAGGGAGCGGCCCATGTCCAGGCGGACCTCGGCGACGCCGGGCAACACGATGGGCACCTTCTCGACGAGCCAGACACAGGCGGCGCAGTGGACCCCTTCGAGGTAGAGATCGATGGTGGCCAGTCCCGAGGTCGTTCGGCGGACGTAGAGCTCCTGGAAGGCTGGGTCGTCGAACTCGCCGTAGCTCCGGCCCGTTGTGTGGGCCGGCTCCGTGGAGTCGGCGATCCGCTCCCGGAGGCCGTAGTAACCCTCCAAACCGGAGTCGTGGATCACCTGCCACGCCAGGCGGCAGCCGTTGCAGCAGAACTGGCGCTCGGCCCCCGGCTCCACCTGGCCGGGCGGTACCGGCAGGCCGCAGTGGGAGCAGGGGACGTCTCCGGGACGGGACCGCGCGTGCCGTACCGTGTTCACGCCGTTGACTGTCTCACTCGTGGCCGCCACAGCAGGGCAGCTCCGAGTGGTCCATCTGCCGGGCGTTGTCCGCCGATTCCCCGGCCGTCATGGCCCGGTGCTTCGCCATGGCCGCCGCGGAGGTGGGCGGCCTGCCGATGATGGCCAGGAGACCCAGCACCACGAGAAGGATGGCCGTCAAGGAGGGGGCCAAACGCCGCACCGGGCTGGCGATGAGCTGGGCGCCCAGGCCGACGGCCAGGAGAATGGGCACGGTGCCCGCCCAGAAGACGGCCATGACGAGGGCGCCGGCGGCGGCCGAACCCGTGCCGGCGGCGATGACGACGAAGGCCCACAGCCAGCCGCAGGGGAGGAGCGCCGACAGAACGCCGACGGTCCCGGCGCGCACCATGGGAGGCTTGCGGCTGGCGATGGCGAAGGCCTTGCGGATGATCTGCTGGAGCCGGGAATGGCCGCCGTTGCGGAAGATGCGGTAGCCCCGAATCTGGAGCAGGGCAATCAGGCCCCAGGTGATCATGACGATCCCGGCGGCCGTCAGGGCGATCCGCTGGATGCCCGCCAGGGCGCCTGCCACGTTGAGGGCGGCGCCGACGGCGCCGGCGGCCAGGCCGAGCACGAGGTAGCCGATCAGGCGGCCGCCGTTGTAGGCCGCGTGGCTCAGGAGGCGCCGAAGCCCGGAGGAGGCGTCGGTGCCGGCGTAGAAGGCGACGAGCCCGCCGCACATGCCGGCGCAGTGGAGGCTGCCCAGGAGGCTGGCGACGAAGACGGTCAGGAGGACGGCGTTCACGGCGTCACAACCAGGTACTGCTTGAGGGCGGCGGTGAACAGATCCTTGCCGCGCCGTGCCCGGAGGCGCAGTTCCCACTTGCCGTCCCGCTCCATGGGCAGGGTCGCGCCGTACGTACCGGGCGACGTCTCCTCGAGGTCGGCCTCGAGGACCCGGCCAGAGTCGGCCATGTGGAAAACCTCCACGTGGGCGGCGGCCCCGCCGACCGGTTCCCCCCCACGGTCCCTAAGGGTGATGGTGAGGACCGCCTTCCCGGGCTGGTCCCCCGGCCGGGCGCTCACGGCGGCCTCCCACCCCAGGGATGTGTTGGCGGCGTCCTGGGCCCTCTTCTCGTCCCAGTGGAGGGCCTTCTGGTAGTAGTCCTTCTCCACGGCGTAGGAGGGGTTGGAGCTGGCGATGACGGCGTAGGTGATCATGGCGGCGGCGTGGACGGTCAGGAGACCGGCGATCAGCAACGGCCAGCGGAGGGAAGGTTTCATCCGCATACCTCACCGACCTTCTGCTGGGAGCGCGGCTGGGCCCACCGCTGGGACGTCATTGCCGGCGGCGTCGCCTGCGACCTGCCCCCGGCACGCCCGGGTGGCATCCTGGCCGGACCGCGAGGCTGATAGGCGTCTCCACGGTTCCGCGACGAAACTCTGTGAAATCTGGGGGCTCATGGATTCCTCCCGTGGGCGACCGGGCCGAGGAGCCGGAGCGGTACGTCCGTCTGGAAGTCGATCCCGTCCTCGATGTGGAGAGTGGCGTGGTACTCGCCGCTCGCGCAGACCTCCGGCGGGGCGGTGACGAAGGCCGCCGTCAGGCCGGTCGCCCCCTTCGAAACGACCAGCGGGTTCTCCGGGGCGATCAGCTCGACGCCGGCCGGCGCGTCCTTGAGGGCGAAGGCGTAGGAGCGGTCCTCCCCGGAGCGGTTGACGATCTTGAGACGGATCTGGTTGGAGATCCGTCCCGAGGCCAGCCGCGTGAAGGGGGCCCCGAGGCCGCGCAGCACGGTGACGTCGGCGCTGCGCTTGGCCGCCAGGGAGTAGCTCAGGATGCCGAAGATCGCCGTCAGGATGGCGGCGTAGGCGATGAGCCGCGGACGGAGGAAGCGTTGCCGGCCCGTCTCCAGCTCGGCCTTGGAGGTGTAGCGGATCAGGCCGCGGGGTTGGCGGATCTTGTCCATGACCTGATCGCAGGCGTCGATGCACTGGGTGCAGTGGATGCACTCCATCTGGAGCCCGTCGCGGATGTCGATGCCCGTCGGGCAGGTGGTGACGCACTTGAGGCAGTCGATGCAATCTCCGGCCTCCTCACCGCGGCCCTTTCGCAGCTTGCCCCGGGGCTCGCCACGCTTCGCGTCGTAGCCGACGATCAGGGAGTTGCGGTCCAGGAGCACCGACTGAAGGCGGCCGTAGGGGCAGGCCACGAGGCAGACCTGCTCGCGGAAGTAGGTGAAGTCGGCGAACATCAACAGGGTGACCGTCAGCATGACCAGGAAGGCCGCCGGGTGCTGCGCCGGCGAGCTGGTAATCCAGGCGGCCAGGCGGTGGGTGCCGACGAAGTAGGCGAGGAAGATGTTGCCGAAGAAGGCCGAGAGGACGAAGAAGACGGCGTACTTGAGCATGCGCCGGCCATCGGCGCCCGTGTGGTCCAGCTCCAGCTGCCGCTTTCGGCCACCCTCGATCCAGCGCTCCAGGGGGCGGAAGAGGAACTCCATGTAGACCGTCTGTGGACAGCCCCACCCGCACCACAGGCGTCCGAACACGGCGGTGATGAGGAATATCCCGACGAAGATGCCGAAGAGGAGCAGCATCAGGAGGAAGGTGTCCGTCGGCAGAAAGGTCTTCCCGAAGAAGACGAACATCCGGCCGGGGACGTCGAGGAGCAGCAGGGGCTTGCCGTTGATGCGGCCGAAGGGCAGACCGACGAAGACCAGGATCAGGCCCCACGCCGTCACCAGACGCCACCGGTAGTAGCGGCCCCTGGACAGGCGGGGCCGGATCCAGCGCCGGCTGCCGTCCGGGTTGAGCGTCGAAAGGACGCGCTCCTGGGCTTGGGGGATCGCGCTCACCGGGTGGTCCTCAAGGGCCGGCCGGGTGTGAGGAGGTGGCGCCGGGCGCGGGCTTCGCCTGGGCGTCCGCCTCGGCTTCCCCGGGCTTGACAAGGGTTCCCTGGGGCGCCTTCGGGTTGGGGGGTGAGGTGCCCTTGAGGGTCATCACGTAGGCGGCCACGGCCATGATCTTGGCCGGGGGGAGCTGGTTCTTCCAGGTCAGCATCCCCTTGTCTGGAACGCCTTCGAAGATGGTGTGATAGATGTCGGTCGGCCTGGCGCCGTGGATCCAGTAGTCGTCCGTCAGGTTGGGCCCGATGTTGCCCTCGCCGAACATGCCGTGGCAGGGAGAGCACTTGGTCCGGTAGATCTGGCCGCCCTGGGAGAGCATGGCCGGGTTGGCCTTGACGGTCAGAAGGGTCTCGTCCGTCACCTCGCCGAGGGCCGCCAGCTCCTTGGCCTGGCGTTCGTAGAAGGCCTGGACCGAGTGCTCGTACTTCTCGTGCTCGAGGAGGCCTGGCCCGAAGTGATAGAAGAGGATATAGATCGGCGCGAAGATGATGGTCGCCCAGAAGATCATCACCCACCAGCGCGGCAGGGGGTTGTCGTACTCCTGAATGCCGTCGTAGTCGTGATCGAGGAGCTCGTCCTGGGGCGGTCCCCCCTTGGTCTTTGTCGTGTCGTCATGCATGGCCGTTCTCCGGAATCGTCGTGGGCTGGTCCCCCGGGGGCTCCGTCTCGTCGAGGCCGTCCTCCAGGGGCAGGGCGGCCTCGTGCTCGTAGGGGTCGTTCCGGCGGATGATGAAGAGGTAGACGAGGATTCCGAGGAAGGCCAGAAAGCAGATGACCAGGGCCAGCTCGGGCCAGGTCGTCAGTCCGGCTGCACCCATGATGTCGCGCAGGCTCACGAGGCCCCCTCGGCGTCCGGTCCGCCCGGCAGGACCCGGGCCTTGACGTCCTCGCCTTCGGGAGGGCTCTCCGCCTGTGTGGGGGCTGCCGCCGGCGCCGGCGGCGCCTCGGCCTCCACGGGTTTCTTGATGTCGGTGCCCATACGTTGCAGGTAGGCGATCAGGGCGATGATCTTCTTGCGCTCGAGGCCCTCGATGCCGCTCTCCTTGGAGAGGCGGGCTCCCATTTCCCGCGCCTGGGTCCGGGCCATCTCGACGGAGCGGGCGACCTCCTCGTCGGTGTAGGGCACGCCGAGGCGCTTCTGGGCCCTGACCTTTCCGGCGATGGCGTCGAAGTCTAGATCGTCACTCAGCAGCCACGGGAAGACGGGCATGATGGAACCCGGCGTGATGGACTGGGGATCGGCCATGTGCCGGAGGTGCCAGAGGTCCGGGTACTTTCCGCCGATCCGCTGGAGGTCGGGACCGATGCGGCGCGAGCCCCACTGGAAGGGATGGTCGTAGACGAACTCGCCGGGCTTGGAGTACTCGCCGTAGCGCTCGGTCTCCGCCCGGAGCGGCCGGATCATCTGGGAGTGGCAGTTGTAGCAACCCTCGGCGACGTAGATATCGCGGCCGGCCAGTTCCAGGGGCGTGTAGGGCTTGACCGAGGCGATGGTCGGGACGTTGGACTTGATCAGGAAGGTCGGGATGGCCTCGAAGAGGGAACCGAAGGCGACGGCGATGGTCACCCAGACGGTGAACTTGAAGGGCCGGGCCTCCCACAGACGGTGCCACCGCGCACTGGCGAAGTACTCCAGCTTGACCGCGGCGTCGGAGACCGGGAGCCCCTCCTCGGTCAGGGGAGAGGGCATGGGGATTTGCTCGGGCTGCACCTTGGCCAGGGCCGGCGCCTGGTGGACGGTTTCCGTGTAGGGCCTGGGACGCCGCAGCCAGGTCATCAGCATGTTGAGGCCCAGGAGGAGCACGCCGGAAAGGTACAGGGAGCCTCCGATGAAGCGGACCCAGTACATGGGGATCAGGCGGACCGTCGTCTCGACGAAATCGCCGTACTTGAGGTAGCCGGCCTTGTCAAAGGCCAGCCACATGAGGCCCTGGGTCAATCCGGCGGCGTAGATGGCCACCAGGTAGAGGAGGATGCCCAGGGTGCCGATCCAGAAATGGACCTCGGCCAGCTTCTTGCTCCACAGCTTTGTCTGGTAGATGCGGGGGAGCAACCAGTAGATCATGCCGAAGGTTCCGAAACCGACCCAGCCCAGGGTGCCGCCGTGGACGTGGGCGATGGTCCAGTCCGTGTAGTGGGAGAGGATGTTGACGCTCTTGATGGCCATGGTGGGGCCTTCGAAGGTCGACATGCCGTAGAAGGTGATGGAAACGACGAAGAACTTGAGGACCGGGTCCGCGGCCACGCGGTCCCAGGCGCCGCGGAGGGTCAGCAAGCCGTTGAGCATGCCGCCCCAGGACGGCATCCACAGCATCAGCGAAAAGAGCATCCCCAGGGTCGAGGCCCAGGCCGGCAGGGCGGTGTAGTGGAGGTGGTGGGGCCCGGCCCAGATGTAGATGAAGATCAGGGACCAGAAGTGGAGGATGGAGAGCTTGTAGGAGTAGATGGGCCGTTCGGCCGCCTTGGGGAGGAAGTAGTACATCAACCCAAGGAAGGGAGTCGTCAGGACGAAGGCCACGGCGTTGTGCCCGTACCACCACTGCATGAAGGCGTCCTGCACGCCTGCGTAGAGGGAGTAGCTCTTGAGCCAGCCGGCCGGGAGCGCCAGGTTGTTGAAGATATAGAGCATGGCGATGGCGATGATGGTGGCGATGTAAAACCAGATGGCGACGTAGAGGTGCCGCTCCCGCCGCCTGGCGATGGTGGCGAAGAAGTTGAAGGCGAAAACGACCCAGATGACGACGACGGCCAGGTCGATGGGCCACTCGAGCTCGGCGTACTCCTTGGCCTGGGTGAAACCCAGGGGGAGCGTGATGGCGCCGGCAACGATGATCGCCTGCCACACCCAGAAATGGATGTTGGACAGGAGCTTGCTGTACATGGGCGTCTTGAGCAGGCGCTGGGTCGAGTAGTACACCGCCGCGAAGATGGCGTTGCCGGCGAAGGCGAAAATGGCGGCGTTGGTGTGGAGCGGCCGGATCCGCCCGAAGGTGAGCCACGGGATGCCGAAGTTGAAGGCCGGGCTGGCCAGCTGGATGGCGGCGAGAAGGCCGACCGACATGGCCACCGCTCCCCAAAAGAAGGTGACGAAGACGAACTTCCGGACGATGGCATCGTCGTAGGTGAAACTCTCGAGGCGTGCGCTCATGAAGACTCTCCGGTGGCGGCCCGCGTTCCGGGCCCATGACGCTGAGATGCTGTTGCCCCGCGCAACGGTCCGCCGGCCCAGCTCCGTCCCATCGGGGGCGACGGGCTCCTTTCGCGCGAGAGCCCGGGGTTCAAGGTCATCGAACCAAACGGTAGACACTGCACGAAAGTGATATTAAGACTCGTTTATTGATATTGTCAATGCCTCAATTCTTCAAACCTTGAATTGTCTTGTCTCCACGAGGGATGACCGGGCGGGGGGGTCCCTGCGGGGAGGCGGCACGAAAGAACCCTCTGCTACACTCGCCAACCGTGACGATTCTGGAGGTGCGGATGCGACGAGTGGTGCTTTCTGCGGCGGTGATCCTGCTGGTGACGGCCCCATGCCTTGCCGGTTCGCCGGCTCCCCTTCACGTGATGGTGGTCAACGACGACGGGATCTCCGCTCCGGGGATCGAGGCCCTGGCCCGCGAGGTGGCGGCGGACCCCGCCTACCGGGTGACGGTGGTGGCGCCCGCCCACCAGCAGAGTGGCGTCGGGCACGCCCTGGTGATCCGCCGTTCCATCGAGGTGGCGCCCCACGCTCCCATCGCCGGTTGCACCGCCTGGTCCGTCGACGCCACGCCGGCCACCACGGCCCGGGTCGGCCTGGCCACCATCCTCAAGGACGATCCGCCGGATCTGGTGATCTCGGGCATCAACCGGGGCGAGAACGTCGGGACGGTGATCTGGTACTCGGGAACCGTCGGTGCGGCCCGCGAGGCGGCGCTGCTGGGATACCCGGCCATGGCCGTCTCCCTGGCCCTGGACTGGGGCGACCCCCATCCCGACTTCACCGCGGCCGCCCGCTGGATCAAGCCGGTGGTCGATGCCGTGCGGGAGGGCGGGCTTCCCCCGCGAACCGTTCTCAACGTCAACGTCCCCAAGGATCCGGCCAAGGCCCGTGGCTACCGGCTCGTTCGCATGAGCCTGGTGGCAGACGAGGACAGCTCCTACGAGGTCATCCGCCGGGAGGGTGCCAAACGCTGGCTGAGCGGCCACTGGGTCCCCGGCGAGGAGACGTCGCCCGATGCCGACATGGCCGCCCTGGCCGCCGGCTGGGTGACCCTGACGCCCCTGGGGATCGACCAGACGGCCTACCGCGCCTTTCCCGGTCTGGAGAAGCTCATGCGGCTGAAGCCGCCGGCCTCCCCCAAGCAGGCCGCCGCCGGGCCGTGATGGGACCATGGACGCCAGCGTGAGGAGCCCGCTGGAACGCCTGACGGCCACGCCCGGCCGCGAGGCCGTGCTGGCCGGGCTCCTGGCCTTCCTCCTGTTCTTCGCGGGAACGGGGGCCACGCCGCTGATCGGCCGCGACGAGCCGCGCTTCGCCGAGGCCGCTCGGGAGATGCTGGCCCGCGGCGACCTGGTGGTGCCGACCTTCGGCGGCGTCAATCGCTACGACAAGCCGATCCTGATCTACTGGTGCACCATGGCCTCCTACGCCCTTTTCGGCGTCAACGAGCGTGCCGCCCGGCTCCCGTCCAACCTCGCCGGGACCCTGACGATCCTGCTGCTTGCGTGGTGGGCCAGGCGGCGATTCGGTCCGGGGATGGGGCTCTTGGCCGGGATGCTCCTGGCCGTCACCCTGACCTACCACCTGGAGTCCCGTGCCTGCACGGCCGACCTGGTCATGCTGCTGCCGACCGTGGCGGCTCTCCTGGCCCTGGAGCGTCTGGCGGTGACCGAGGAGCCGTCGCCATGGGCAGCCCTCGTCTTCTGGGTGGGGATGGCCCTGGCCCTCCTGGCCAAGGGCCCCGTCGGTCCGGCATTCGCAATCTTCACGGCCCTGGGCCTGTGGGCCCTCGGCCGCCCCTGGAACCGGTGGGAGGCGGGCGCCATGGCGCTCTTCACCGTGGCGGGCTGGTACCGGGCCGGCCCCAAGGTGCTGGTGATTCCCCTGGTCTGGGCCCTGGCGGAGACCCTGCGGTCCGCCCGTGGCCGCCGGGCCCTGGCCCGTCTCCGCTGGCAATGGGGGTTGCCCCTGCTGCTGGCCCTGACGGCGCCGTGGACCGTGGCCGCCCTCCGGGCGACCGACGGGGAATTCTTCCGGGTGGGCGTCGGCAAGCACGTGGTGGCCCGCTCCATGACGGCCCTGGAGAGTCACGGCGGTTTCCCCGGCTTCTACCTGGCCACGGGGCTGCTGGCCGCCTTCCCCCTCTTCGCCTTCCTGGCCCCCGCCGTCGCCGGACGGTGGAGGGAGCTCCGGGAGGACGCCACCCTGCGTTTCCTGCTGGCGTGGCTCGTGGGGCCGCTGCTGATGCTCGAGCTGGTGGAGACCAAGCTGGTCCACTACTGGATGCTCTCCTACCCGGCGGGCGCGCTGCTGGTGGCCGCATGGCTGGCCTCGCGGCCGGGACCGTCGGGCCGCTTCGACAGGGCCGGGCGGATCCTGCTCGTCCTCGGCGGTTTGCCCGTGGCGGCAGTTGGCGTGGGGCTCGCCCTCCACTTCGGCATCGGCCGGCTGCTCCTCCCGGGAGCCGTGGCTGGGGTCCTGCTGCTGGCCGGCATCGTGGCCGCCGTGACGCTGCGCGATGCCCGCCGGCGGGTCACCGCCGCCGTCGTCGGGACGGCCCTCTTCCTCGTGGCGCTCCTGGGCTGGTACCTGCCCATCCTGGGGACGGAGCTCGTCGGTCCCCGGGCCGTCGAGCGCCTCCGGGAGGTCCGGCGGCCGGGCGAGGGCGTCGTGATCTACAAGGCGCGGGACGACCAGCTTTTCTTCTACCTGCCCCTGGACGCCGTCAACTGCCGGCCCAAGGAGTGCCTTGCCGACGAGATCGCCTCGGGTCGCCCATTCCTCGGGATCGCCCGCCTCAAGGATCTCCGGAAGTTCCAGGAGCTCTTCCCGGACCGGCCCGTCGAGCTCGTGGAAACGGTCCGAGGCCTGGACCTGGGCCACGGTCGCTGGACCGGGATGGCCCTGTTCCGGCCGGCGGGAGCTGGAGGGCCCACGGGAGAGAACGCGGAGTAGCCTTCGCGGGCGTTCCCCCTTCCCGGCCGTGGCCGAGGCGGGAGGTGGCGCGGGTGGTGTGGTCGTGTGAACGGTGTTGGTGCCCCGCCCCCCCTTGCATGGGAGGGGATCGCGCAGGGACGCCCTCTCGCAAGGGTGAGGTTCTTCCAATCCGGCGGCGCCTTCATCGCGGGCCGGAAGAATCCCGCGATGAAGCGCGTCAGGTGTTCCCGTGGATTGCCCCCATCACGTTTCGCCCGGTGGGTTTTCGGGTATGGATGCGCTCCCGCGAAACTCCATGGACCGCACGCCCCGTTGAACGCTTCATTCCGCGCGGCGATGGT
>CAZXNA010000025.1:0-33657 GCA_964641295.1 uncultured Thermoanaerobaculia bacterium | reverse complement strand
CGACGCCTGCGCCACGCCGCTCGGGCCGCCCAGCTCCCCGCGCCCCGCCACGCCCCCCCCGCGCGTCGCCGCGCACCCTGGCCCGCGTACGGACGCCCACGAGCAGCAGCACCCGCGCCGCCCCGGCGATCCCCAGCCGCTCCCGGAGGGCCATCCGGTCGATGGCCGGACCGGGGTCCTCCACCGGCATGGGAAGCACCTCCACGGGAAGGTCGGGCCGTACCGCCTGCACCCGCTCAGCCCCCCACCTGGAGTGGACGATGACCGCGCGGGCCGTCGCCAGGAAGGGCTCGAGGGCGGGGAAGAGAAAGGGATCCAGCCGCCCGGAGAAGCCGTACCGGCGGGCCTGGGCCAGGATCGGGCCCGCTTCCGGTTCGGTGGCGGCGAGGAGTTCACGGTACCTGGCGGCCAGCCCGTGGCCCAGGGTCGCCTCGACCAGGAGGTGGTGCAGGACCAGGTCATGCAGCACGACCACGGGCGAACCCCGCTCCAGCATCGGGAGGATCCACTCGTGGTACGGGTTGTTCCCCAGGTGCAGGAGCGGGATTTCGTCACTGCCCGGTGGTGTTTCCGCCGGAACGAAGGTGCAGGACGGGCAGCGGGTTCCGAGGGCGTCATCCGGCATATCCGGTGGGAGGGCCACCCGCACCTGGCACCGTCTGCCGAGATGGGGCAAGAGCTCCACGGCGTAGTCGCTGACGCCGGAACGAACGGGAGGCAGGGGCGAGGCCCAGAGAAGGCGAACCGTCATGGTGAAACCCTACCACGGGCGCCGGCGAGCGTAGGAAGCCGCTGCTCCCTCCTGTAAGATGGGGCGGTGAAGGTGCTCCGTTTCCTCGCCCTGATGATCTACGTGGGCTACCTCGTCCAGGTCGGCCTCGCCATGCTCCTGCTCCCGTGGAGCCCGGTCTGGGAGTACGTCATGACCCAGACGCCCCCGGCCGTGGCCGCCGTTCTCGACCTCCCGGCACTTCGCGGCGCCATCAGCGGCTTCGGCGCCGTTCACCTTCTCTTGGTGGCGACGGAGCTGGTCCTGGCGCCGGTCTCCCACGCCTCGAAGGACGTTCCATGATCGTCGGCATCGGCATCGACCTTGTGGAGGTCCGCCGGGTGCAGCGTCTCCTTGACCGTCATGGCGACCGCTTCCTCCGGCGCTGTTTCCAGGAGCAGGAGATCCAACGGCCTCGGGATCCCGAACACCTGGCCGGGCTCCTGGCCGCCAAGGAGGCGGCGTTCAAGGCGTTTTCGCTGGAGCCGGGCGCCGGCGTGGGCTGGAAGGCATTCCAGGTCCTCCGCCAATCCTCTGGCGGGCCGCCAAGACTCGTTCTCTCGGGCAGGGCGGAAGCCCACGGCCGCCGGCTCGGTGTGGTTCACGCTCACCTCAGCATCACCCACCACGGCGGCCTGGCGGCGGCCGTCGTCATCCTCGAGTCCTGAGCGATATCGGTTCCTCGAGGAGGTTCGTGGTACAACACCACCATGAAACGAGCGAGCCTTTCCCGTCGATCCGTCCTCCCGATGGTCGCCGTGCTCTCGGCCGTCCTGGCCGTCACCGCCTGCCGCAACCCGAAACGCGCCGTCGATCCAGCCTTCCTGGAGTCCGAGACGGCATGGCGTAGCGAACGTGAAGCCCGCCTGACCAGACCCGACGGCTGGCTGACCCTTGTTGGCCTCCATTGGCTCGAGCCCGGCGAGAACACCTTCGGATCCGATCCCGCCAACACGGTCACCCTTCCGGAGGCGCCCGGGGTGGCGCCACACGGCGGCGTGTTCGTGCTCGGTGAGGATGGCGTCGTCACGATCCGCTGCCGGCCCGGGGCCGGTGTGACCCTCAACGGCCAGCCCGTGGAAGAGACGGTACTGCAAAGCGACGTGGATCCCGAGGGGCCGGACATTCTCCACGCCGGACGGATCCTGTTCTACGTCATCCGGCGAGCCGACAGGACGGGCATTCGCGTCAAGGATCCGGAAAGCCCCACGCGCACCGGCTTCAAGGGGCTCAACTGGTACCCGCCCGATCCCACGTGGGTCGTCACCGGACATCTTGAACGCTTCGCCGAGCCCCGAAAGGTGGAGATCAGCACGGCCATCGGCACCACGGAAGAGATGCTGGCCCCCGGGGTCATCCGCTTCACCGTCCAGGGCGCCGACCTCAGCCTGACTCCCCTGATCTCGTCACCCGGCGACACCGACCTGTTCATCGTGTTCGCGGACGCAACCTCGGGACCGGAGACCTACGGCGCCGGGCGTTTCCTCGATGCCGAAGCCGCCCCCGACGGTACGGTGAAGCTCGACTTCAACCGGGCCTACAACCCCCCATGCGCCTTCACGCCCCACGCCACCTGCCCCCTGCCGCCTCCGGAGAACGTCCTGCCGATTCCCATCCGGGCAGGGGAGAAGATCTCGGGGTCTCACCACTGAACGGACCCCCGGGGAGACCTTTCCCCCGACCCGCGTTGAGGGGCGGTCCACGGCCACAGTACACTGGAGCAGCGTGATGCCGCACTCTGTTTCCGCCAGCAACCGTACCGGAGCGCTGGGCTGGTTCGTCGCCGCTTTCGCGGTGTACGGGCTCTCGGCGGCCCGTGGCCCCATGTGGGCGGACAGCTCCAAGTTGACCCTGTACGCCCTGGCCGGGTACCTCCCCTCCTTGAACCCCGGCGATCACCCCGGGTGGACGGTGATGGCCCGCGTGTGGCTCGCCCTCACAGGATGGCTGGGACCCGCACAGGCCCTCCCGCTCCTCTCCGCCCTCGGGGGGGCGTTGTCGGTCGCCCTCGGGTATCTGCTCGTCGCCCGGTGGACCGGCGACCGCTCCAGGGGGCACGGAGCAGCGGCGGTCCTCCTGGCGGCCCACTCCCTCTGGTGGCCCTCTGCCATGACCGAGAGCTACGCTCCAGCCCTCGCCCTGGCCCTCGCGGCCCTGTTCCTCGTGGACCTTCCGGGCCGGGGGCGTCTGGCGGCCGCCGGTATCGCCGCAGGCCTGGGCGCCGCGGCCCACCCGTTCACGCTGGTTCTGACAGCGCCCATCTTCGCGGCGAAGTGGAGACGCGCCGGCCTCTGGGCCGGCGCCCTCGTGGGGTCCGCACCCGTCTGGCTGGGCTTCCTGAAGACGCCGGCCGATCCCCTGACCGGGCATGCCGCGGGTGGCTCGGCGGCCTGGTCCTGGCACATCCACCAGTTCTTGAATCCCCACCGGCTCACCCTTGGAGCCCTCATGGTCGTGGCCATGTTGGCGCTGAGCCTCGGACCCATCGGGTCGTGGACCGTCAGCCGGCGCCTCCTGGACCGGTCGCCGCACCCCTACCGGGTTGCCGCCTGGACGGTTCTGACCTTCTACGTCCTGCTCCTCTTTTCCTACACCCCCTTCCGGCTCCATTTGATGATGCTCTTCGCCGTGGTGGCCCTCGTCCTCCTGGCGCCCCCCCGCCTCTCCCCGGGTCATCGCGTGGTCCACGTGGCCGTCCAGGCCGCCATCTACCTCTCTCTCCCCCTCCTGGCGGGCCTGGCGGGCCGCCCCGATCTCGGCGTACGACGTCTTCCCGACCGCAACAACGCCCGGTACTTTCTCTGCCCGGTCAAGGCATTCGACACCGGTCCGGGCCGGTACGCACAGAGCCTGCTCCGGGAGGCCCCACCCCACAGCGTCATCCTTGCCGACTTCAACCCCGGCGCGGTCCTGGCCCTCGTCCAGCGCAGCGAGAAGCTGCGACCCGACATCCTCGTCCGTCCGACCGTCGTCGACGAGCTCCTTGGACTCAGCGACCCGGCCGCCGCCCTGGAAAAGATCGTCCAGGACCAGCTCGACCGGGGGCGTCCGGTCGTCCTCGCCGACCGGTGGGAGCCCTACTACCACGCCTCCGAGATCGAGCGGCGCTTCCCCGTGAAGTTGACTCCCTGTGGACCGGGTTGGCGCTTCGTGCCGAAGGGCGAGAGGCCCTCGGCTCCCGGCTCGGAGGGGTCGTGATGGCGCTTCCAACAGCCGGCCAGAACATCGCGGGGCGAAACCCGTGACCACCCTGGTAATCCTGGCGGGAACGGCCCTGAACGCGGCGATCGCCGCCTCGATCCTGGGGGCGTGTCTCCTGGTGGGCCTCCGGGCCCTGCCCAAATCCTGGCTCCGTGGGCAGGGCTGGCACGACCTCCCCGTCGCCCTTTCGGCCGGGGTCACCACAGTGGGCGTCGTGGCCTGGATCGCCGCCTCCATCGTTGGCACCTGGGCAGCACCGGCCGCCGCGGGCCTCCTTCTGGTTCTCTCCCTGCCCACGATTCCCAAGGTCTGGCGGCTCGCCGTGGCCCCGGCACGACAGCTGGTTGGACTCCTGCGGCGCCACTGGCCCATGGCGCTCCTCATTCTGGCGACACTCCTCGTGCTCGTCCCCCAGCTGAGCCTTCCGCCCATGGGGTCGGACGCCGTCCGCTACCACCTGGCGGAGCCCAAGCTGGCCCTCCTGACCGGAAGGGTCAGCTTCGACCCCTACAACGTCAAGTCCGCCTTTCCCCAGGTCATCGAGATGCTCGACCTGATGGTCCTGTACCTGGACTCGGCCGGCGCCGCCAAGGCGATCCAGACCCTCTTTTTCGTCCTGAACCTCGTGCTGCTGACACTCCTGCTCCACCGGAACCGAAGGTACCGGAGGGCGGCCGTGCTCGCACCGCTTCTCTTCGCCTGGAGCCCGGTGGTGTTGGCGCCTGCCGCCGCGGCGTTCGTCGATCACGCCGCGCTCTTCCATCTCGCCGTGGCGCTCCTGTTGCTGACACGCCGCGGGCGGCCGGAACTCGTGGGCATCGCCCTGGCCGGAGCCATGGCCACGAAGCTCACGCCGGCGCCCGCCGTCCTGCTCCTGGGGGCCCTCGCCATCGTACGGGCCAGGGACCAGGGCTGGTTCCGGGGGTTTCTCAAAGTCGCGCTTCCCGTCGGCCTGGCGATGGCCCCTTTCGCCGTCCGGAACCTCGCCGTCACCGGGGACCCGATCTTTCCCGTCGGACACGTTCTCGTCGGACGTCCCGTCCCGGGAGTTCCAGGCACGGGAATCCTCTACAACACCCAGTTCCACGAGGCGATCCGGACACCCCTTGGAATCGGGTGGTCGGCCCGGCTGTGGCCGGTTCAGCCGGACGAGGCGGTGGGGCTGCACCACCTCGTTCTCGGCTTCGTTTCCCTCCTCATCGCCGTCCGCGTGAGATGGATCCGGCCGCTCCTGGCGCCCGTTCTGGCGTACATCACCGTCGGCCTGTTCTTTCACGTCTCGTCGCGGTTCCAGTTCTCCATGTTCTGGGCCATGGCGGCCTTCGAGGCCGCAGCGCTGGAGCTCTGGCTCGGTCGGTGGTGCCTTCCCACCGGCCTTCTGGCGGCCCTTCCTGCCGGCATCGCCGCCGCCGCGGTGGTCACTTCCACGTTCTCCCCTCTGGCCTACCTCCGGGGAACGGAGACCCGGGAGCAGCTTCTTCGGCGGAACATCCCCGGCTACGCTGCGGCCCAGCGGGCCAACGCCGTTGTCCGCCGGGGTACGATCATGGCCCTGGACTTTCCGGCCCTCTTCTACCTGGACCATCCGTGGATGGCGGAAAGCGTCGAGGCCACGCCGTCCCTGAAACGATGGCTCCAGCAGGGCATGACGGTCCCAGAGATCCTCGCCTCTCTGGAGGACCACGGGGTCCGGCTGATCCTGGTCACCCCCGGCTACGGCGGTGGAACCCCGTACTCCCTGATCCCGCTGGCCACGGGACCGCACGAGACGGAAACCATCGTTCAGCTCAGGAGTCGTCTCCGCCATCTGGAGACCGTGGAGGGGGTCGACCTGTGGGAGGTACCTTCGGCCGCCACCGGGGGAGTCCGGAGACCGCCAGGGCCCTCTGCTGCGGCCAGGAAGATCCCTGAACGAAGGTGACCTCCCCGGCAAGGGGAGCCCGCTCAGCTCTTTCTGCGTGAGCGGGAGGGCTTGCCCTTTCCTCGCTTGCTTTCCCGCGGCCTGGCGGCGTGGCGGAGGGCGGCCAGCTCCTCGGTGGTGAGATCCCGGAGGTCGCCGGGTCCCATCTCGGGATCGCGGATGGGCCCGATGGACGTACGCTTGAGCCGCTGCACGGGGTGGCCGACCCGGAAAAACATCTCCCGGACCTCGTGGGTCCGTCCCTCCGTCACCTCAATGCGCCACCAGGTATTCCCGGCCTTCCG
Organism: uncultured Thermoanaerobaculia bacterium; assembly: GCA_964641295.1. Taxonomy (GTDB): domain Bacteria; phylum Acidobacteriota; class Thermoanaerobaculia; order Thermoanaerobaculales; family Sulfomarinibacteraceae; genus JAADFK01. Next base: position 27,482 of record CAZXNA010000025.1, on the reverse strand, counting down.
GGTCCTTCCCTCACGACGAACCGAATGGGGACGGATCATGTGCCCCTCGATTCGGGCACCCGCCTTCAGCCGTTCCAGCTCGCGGTCGGTGAGGTCGCCCCTGACCTTGACCACATACTCCCGCACAACACCCTGGCGGGGATGGCTGACCAGGGCGGCCAGCTCACCGTCGTTGGTCAGCAGAAGCAGACCCTCCGAGTGGTAGTCCAGCCGGCCGACGGGGAATACCCGCTCCTTGACATAGTCGCGCACAAGGTCGATCACCGTCGTCCGCTCCTCCGGGTCGTCACAGGTGGTCATCACCCCACGCGGCTTGTAGAAGAGCAGGTAGCGCTTGGGCTCGAAGGCCGGCAACCGCCTGCCCTCCACCTTGATGTGATCCGTTGCGGGATCGGCGCTTTCACCCAGTGTGGCCACCCGGCCGTTGACCGTGACCATCCCCTCCCGGATCAGCTCCTCTGCGGCGCGCCGGGAACACAGTCCACTTCGTGCGATGATCTTCTGGAGACGTTCGGCAGGCATCATTCCCTCCTTGGCGGCATCTTGGCGATGCCGGGATGTTCCACCTCTCGGCGGGATCGGGGAGTGTAACAGATCCGCAGAATCGTACCGGGGCGGCGCATCCATCGGTCACTGGATCGTGTATAGTACGCACGCCCCCGCCGACGGGGGCGATCCACCCCAAGGAGACGCACATGATCGAGCGTACACTGACCATCATCAAGCCGGATTCCGTCGAGAAGAACAACGTCGGCGCCATCATCGCCCACCTGGAGCGCGAGGGTTTCCGCATCGTCGCCGCCAGGATGATGCGGCTGACCGAGGCCCAGGCCCGCGCCTTCTACGAGGTCCACAAGGAGCGCCCCTTCTACAACGACCTGGTCGCCTACATGACCTCCGGTCCCGTCTGGCCCATGTGCCTGGAACGCGAGAACGCCGTCATCTACCTTCGCGAGGTCATGGGCGCCACCAACCCGGCCGACGCCGCCGAGGGAACGATCCGCGCCCTCTACGGTGAGTCCATCGAGCGCAACGCCATCCACGGTTCGGACTCCCCCGAGAACGCCGCCCGGGAGATCTCCTTCTTCTTCCCGGAGACCGACCTGGTCTGAAGGAGAGCCCTCCACGTCAGTCACGGGGACGGATCAGCCTCTGGAACGCCGGGTCGTCCCACTGGGGCTCGAAACCAATCTCGGTTGGGAGGAACGGGCCGTGGCCAACACCCCCGGCCACGCCCGCTCCGGTCTCCACCCCGTGGCGCCACACCAGCGGGCCCCGGCCCAACCGTTCCCGCAGGGTCTCACCCTCCGGCAGCTCCGTGACGACGAAGGTCCGCCTCCACCGCTGGCCGGGCTCGTGCACCTGCAGGTTGCTGGGATGGGAGAGCCCGGCCAGGGCCCTGGCCTCGTTCTCCAAGCGCCGCAGCCGCCCGGGATCGCCGGCCAACCCGCCGGGAAGCACCTTGATGGCCGCCTCCCGCTGAAGGCACTCGTCGCAGGCCCGCCACACCTGACCCATCCCACCTGCGCCGATCCGGGCGAGGATCGTGTACCTGCCGAGCCGCGAACCCTTCTCGATCACGGTACGGACCAAACCAACTCATCCCAGGGGCAAGAAACGGACGGACGAGCCCCTGTCGGGCCGGCTGGACTCCTTCGACGCCACCCTTGACCTGGGTCAAGGAATTCTCCATACTGACAGTGGGATATTACTCCATATGTCGGAATATAAAAACGTCCAACCGGCCTCGATCCCCGACCACTTCACCTGCTCGGGGATCGTCGTGACGGCGGAGCCCCGGGAACTCCAGGAGGTCCGCCGGATCATCGAGGCCCTCGATGGCCTCCGTGTTCACCAGGAAGACGGGGCGTCCGGGCGGCTGATCGTGACCCAGGAGGCCTCATCAGATGCCGAGCAGGCCGAGGGCCTGCTGCGCCTCCAGCGTCTCCCCGGGGTGCTGGCGGCCGATCTCGTGTACTACCACCGCGAGGAGCCCGAGGCCGCGGGGTCCGACCCGGACCGAAAGCTTGGAGTGACGAAATGAATGAGGGTCTGTCCAGAAGAGAGTTCGTGGTTTCGAGCGTTGCCGCAGCCACCGCTGCGACCATCGGTCTCCCCGTCTCCGGCGAGGTGATCGATCCCGCGGCCGGAGCGCGGTGGGAAAAGGGGGTCTGCCGCTTCTGCGGAGTCGGCTGCGGTCTTCAGGTCGCCGTCAAGAACGGGCACCTGGTCGGAGTCAAGGGCGATCCCGAAAGCCCCGTCAACCGTGGCCTGCTCTGCGTCAAGGGTTATGCCAACCCCCAGATCCACTACGGTGCGGACCGGCTGACCCAGCCGCTCCTCCGCATGAAGGACGGCCGTTACCACAAGGACGGCGAGTTCACCCCTGTCTCCTGGGAGCGGGCCTTCGACGAGATGGAGCGACAGTTCAAGAAGGTCTACACCGAGCTCGGCCCCACCGGCGTCGCCATCATGGGCTCCGGTCAATACACCATTCCCGAGGGATACGCCGCCGTCAAGCTGGCCAAGGCGGGCTGGCGCTCCAACAACATCGACCCCAACGCCCGCCAGTGCATGGCCTCGGCCGTGGCGGCCTTCATCCAGGTGTTCGGCATCGACGAGCCCGCCGGCTGCTACGACGACATCGAGCTCACGGGCGCCGTGGTCGCCTGGGGCGCCAACATGGCCGAGATGCACCCCATTCTGTGGTCCCGGGTCATCGCCCACCGAATGGCCAACCCCCACGTCAAGGTCGTCAACCTGACCACCTTCTCCAACAGGACGTCCGATGCGGCCGACATGGAGATCATTTTCAAACCTCAGACCGACCTGGCCATCTGGAACTACATCGCACGGGAGATCTTCGAACGGAACGCCCTGGACACTGAGTTCATCGAGAAGCACTGCGTGGCCGCCACGGGTCCCACGGACATCGGTTACGGAATGCGCTTCAACACGGAGCACGCCTTCCCCGCCGAGCTTGACACCCTGGCCCGCGAAAAGAAGGTCGAGCTGACCCCCGAAGAGGCCATCGCCCAGGGTCTCGATCCCAACCAGCCCCACGAGGTGGAGCAGCGGCACCGCACCTCCGCCGGCGCGCACTGGCTGATCGCCCTGGAGGAGCTCAAGAGGGCCGTGGCTCCCTACGATCTGGACTTCGTGGCGCGCCTGGCCAAGGGCGATCCCGACGAACCGATGGACCGTTTCAAGGAGAAGCTCAAGGCCCTGGCGGACATCTACGCCGACCCCAAGCGCGACGTGGTGTCCTTCTGGACCATGGGTTTCAACCAGCACAGCCGCGGAACGTGGGTCAACGAACAGGCGTACATGGTGCACCTGCTGACGGGCAAGTACGCCCGCCCCGGCTCCTCGGCCTTCTCCCTGACGGGTCAGCCCTCGGCGTGCGGCACGGCCCGCGAGGTCGGGACCTTCGCCCACCGCCTCCCGGCGGACATGGTCGTCGCCAACCCCAAGCATCGCCAACGGTCCGAGGCCATCTGGCGCCTGCCATCGGGCACCCTGAACCCCAAGGTGGGGAGCCACATCACGAAGATGATGCGGGACCTGGAGGACGGGACCATCCGCTGGCTCTGGGTGCAGGTCACCAACCCATTTCAGTCCACGGCCAACGCCAACCACTGGTTCCAGGCGGCGCGCGAGAAGGACGCCTTCATCGTGGTCTCCGACGTCTACCCCACGGTTTCCTGCAAGGTGGCCGACCTGATCCTGCCGGCGGCCATGCACTTCGAAAAGTGGGGGCTCTACGGCAACACCGAGCGCAGGACACAGGGGTGGCGCCAGCTGATCGACCCGCCCGGCCAGGCTCGCTCCGACGTCTGGCAGATGCTGGAGTTCTCCAAACGCTTCAAGCTGCGGGATGTCTGGGGCCGCCAGCCGGTTCCCGGTCTCAAGGCGTCCGGGTTCGAGGACGGGGCGCTCCCCGATGTGCTGGAGGCGGCCAGGGGAATGGGTTACTCGCCCGACGACACGCTCTACGACGTCCTGTTCGCCACCCCCGAGGCGCATTCCTTCCCGTGGCCGGATTCCAAGGCCAAGGGTTACCACAACAGCACAGCCGAGGCCGGTGACATCGACTGGTTTCCCGAAAAGGCCCTGTTCCAGGAGTACGTCAAGTTCGGCCGGGGCCACGGCCACGACCTGGCGGATTTCGACGTCTACATGGACCCCACCGTCCGGGGCCTGCGCTGGCCCGTGGTCAACGGCGAGGAGACCCGCTGGAGGTTCAACGAGAAGTACGACCCCTACGTCAAGAGGGGGACGGGTTTCGACTTCTACGGACCGGCGCTGAAGAACCTGCCCCAGGGCAGTCTGGCCGGCCCCGGCGCGGGACCCAAGGTTTCCGTGGCGGGAAAGGCCAAGATCTTCTTCCGGCCCTACGCCGCGCCGGCCGAAAGCCCCGACGCGCGCTACGACCTCTGGCTCTGCACGGGGCGGGTTCTCGAACACTGGCACAGCGGGTCCATGACCCGCCGGGTCCCGGAGCTCAACGCCGCATTCCCCCAGACCGTCATCTTCATGAACCCCGGGGATGCGAAGGCCCGCGGCATCTCGGACGCCGCCGTGGCCTGGGTGGAGTCCCGTCGAGGCCGGGTTCGCGCACTCGTCCGGACCGGTGGCCGGAACCGGGTGCCAAGGGGCCTCGTGTACGTACCGTGGTTCGACGAAAACGTCCTGATCAACAAGGTGACCCTGGATTCCACGTGCCCCATTTCCAAGGAGACCGACTACAAGAAATGCGCCGTCCGGGTGGTGCCGGCGTGAAAGGGGGAACGACGATGCGCTTCCGGATCCTCTCAACCTTGACGGTCTTTGCGCTCCTGGCAGCCGGCTGCGCTTCCCGCGCCCCGGAACCCACTGCCGCGAACGCGACGACGGCCCCCCGCGGCATCCCCGAATCCAGGATCGGCCTCCGAACGGCCGACGTCAGCGAGGCATCCACTGTCAAGCCCGTGGCCCAGGTGACGGCGGATCCCGGGGATGCGCCCCCTCCCGTCAGACCGTATCGCGAGTCGCCTCCGGTCATCCCCCACTCCGTCGATGGGCTCCTCCCCATCACCGCAGGAGAGAACGCCTGCCTGGGCTGCCACGAGACGGAGGCCGCCGCCGACTCCGGAGCGACACCCATCCCAGCCAGTCACTTCGAGGCCGGCAAGCTCGACAATCGCCGCTATCTGTGCGTCTTCTGCCACGTCCCACAAACCGAATCCCCACCCCTCGTGGAGAACCGCTTCAAACCCTGAACCGGAAGGCCGGCGACGTCCACGGGACCCGGCGCCCGGGCCCAACGGTCTTGAGCAACCGGGAGACCGGAACGAGCAGAGCGACGATTCCACATCCTCCCCCGGCCATCCTTGTCTCCGCCCTCGGCCGTCCAGACTCCTTCGATGCCGGTGCGGCTATACTACGCGCCATGACACGTGTGAGCTGGGACCGTTACTTCATGAACCTCGCCGTGCAGGCGGCCACACGGTCGACCTGCCCCCGAAAGCACGTCGGGGCGGTCATCGTGCGGGACAAGAGCATCCTCTCCACGGGCTACAACGGCTCCATCCGCGGCGCACCCCACTGCGACGAGGCGGGGTGCCTGATAGAGAACGGACACTGCGTGCGGACCGTCCACGCCGAGGCCAACGCCATCGTCCAGGCGGCCCGGAACGGCGTCCGGCTCGAGGGAGCGGAGATCTATGTGACAGCCTCTCCCTGCTTCAACTGCTTCAAGCTGATCGTCAACGCCGGAATCCGGACCATCTACTTCGGCGAGTTTTACCGGGACGAACGTGTGCTCCAGTTCGCCAAGGAGCTGGACATCCACATGATCCACCTGGGCCTCGGACAGCCCGGCGAGCCCATCGAGGAGTGAGAGCATGAGCAAGATACGCCAGATCGGCGTGCTGACCGGAGGAGGCGACGCCCCGGGCCTCAACGCCGTCATCCGGGCCCTGACAAAGTCCGCTATCCTGGACCACAAGGTCCGCGTCATCGGCTTCAACGATGGCTTCTCCGGCATGGTCGAGATGAAGACCCACGAGCTCGGCCTCGCAGACGTGCGGGGCATCCTGCCCCGGGGCGGCACGATCCTCGGAACGACCAACAGGGGGAACCCCTTCCAATACGTGGAGCGCCTCGCCGACGGTACGGAGCGCGTCAGCGACGCTTCGGGAACCGTCAAGCAGAACTTCGAGCGGCTGGGCCTGGACGCCCTCGTCGTCATCGGAGGCGACGGCACCCTGAGCATCGCCCATCGGCTCATGAAGGAGCACGGGATTCCTGTGGTCGGCGTCCCCAAGACCATCGACAACGACCTGGCGGCGACGGACCGGACCTTCGGTTTCGCCACGGCCGTGGAGGTGGCCACCGACGCCCTGGACCGGCTCCACACCACGGCCGAGAGCCACCACCGCATCATGCTCCTGGAGGTCATGGGCCGCGAAGCCGGCTGGATCGCCCTCCACAGCGGCGTCGCCGGCGGCGCCGACGTGGTTCTGATCCCCGAGATCCCCTTCGAGACCGAGCCCGTGGTCGCCAAGGTCTGGGCCAGGCAGAACCGGGGCACACCGTTCTCCATCATCGTCGTCGCCGAGGGCGCCCACCACCGGGACGGAGCCCAGGTGTACCAGAGCGTCGATCCCGTCACGGGGTGGAAGCGCCTCGGTGGCATCTCCTACGAGCTGGCGCCGGTTCTCCAGAAGAAGACGGGACTGGAGGTCCGCGTCACGGTCCTCGGCCACATTCAGCGCGGCGGCTCGCCCTGCGCCGACGATCGAATTCTGGGAACGCGGCTCGGCGCCGAGGCCATGCGGCTGGTCATGAGGGGCCGTTTCGACCACATGGTCGCCCTGCGCGGTGAGGAGATCGAGGCCGTGCCCCTGGAGAAGGCCATCAACCGGCTCAAGCTCGTCGATCCCAAGGGCCAGCTGGTCCGGAACGCCAGGAGTCTGGGCATCGTCTTCGGAGACGAGGACCCGGACGAGATCCTCGACAGCGAATGATCGCCGTCGACCTCAACGAGGTTTCGGTGCCGCTGGTCTGGGAGGAGCTCTTCGGGCGACCCGATCCCCCGGAGATCGAGATCGGCGCCGGCAAGGGCCGCTTCCTCCTGGAGATGGCCGGGCTTCATCCGGAACGCTCCCTCCTCGGTGTTGAGCGGGCCGCCAAGTACCACAACATGGTCTGCCACCGGGCCGCCCGGCGGGGCGTCGGGAACATCCGAATGCTGCGCACGACGGCCGAGGACCTGTTCTTTCGACTGCTCCGGCCGGCGTCGGTCGCCCGGATCCACGTCTACTTCCCCGACCCGTGGCCCAAGAAGCGCCATCACAAACGCCGGCTGTTCCGGACGGAGACGGTGGAGGCCATGGCACGGGCCCTGGTGCCCGGCGGCCTGCTTCTGGTCAAGACGGACCATCCGGACTACGCCGAGGTCATCCGCGAGGTCCTGGGAAACTCATCCTTCGAAACGGAGGATCCCACCCACCTTTTCGACGGTCTGCCGAAGACCAGCTACGAGATCAAGTACCGCCGGGAGGAGCGGCCCATCTGGGTCTTCGCCTGCCGGAGGCTTCCGGAGGATCGGCCCCATGGCTGAGGACACCATCATCCGGGCCCTGGGCCTCGGTGGCCGCGCCCGGGCCGTGGCCGCGGTGACGACAAACACCGCCGAACGGTTACGCCAGATCCACGACCCTTCCCCCACCGTCACCGCCGCCCTGGGCCGCATCGCCACGGGCACCCTTCTCCTGGCCGCTTCCCTGGAGAAGACCACCCGGCGCGAGCCGGTGATCACCCTGGAGATCGAGGGCGATGGGCCGGCGGGACGCTTCATCGCCACCGCCTCCCCAATCGGCTGGGTCCGCGCCACCGTGGAATATCCCGCCGTCGAGGCCGATCCCCGTCCGGACGGCAAGCTGGACGTGGCGGCCGTCGTCGGCACCGGGGGACGGCTCGTCGTCACCCGCGATCCCGGGATCGGCGAGCCCTACCGGGGGGTCGTCGACCTGGTCTCGGGCGAAATCGCCAAGGATCTGGCCCGTTACCTGGACGAGTCCGAGCAGACCCCGGCCGCCGTTCTCCTCGGCGTCTTCGTCGTTCCCGAGGGCGCCGTGCGGCACGCCGGGGGTCTTCTGGTCCAGCTCCTCCCCGGAGTCCGAGACACCGAGGCCGAGGAGCTTGCCCGGCGGGTGAGCGAGCTCGACACCATCACCACCCAGCTTCGGGCCGGAAGAGGCCCCGAGGACTGGCTGAAGACCCTCTTCCCCGAGGATCTGGAGATCCTCGACGCCGCCCCGGCCTTCTTCCACTGCGGGTGCAGCCGGGACCGCGTGGAGCGCGCCCTCAAGCTGCTGGGCGAATCGGAGATCCGCTCCCTCCTGGACCGGAGCCTGGTGGAACCCGTGGAGCTGGTCTGCGGATTCTGCAAGAAGGTCTATGCCGTGCCCCGGGACGACCTGGCCCGCCTCCTCCTCGAGGTCGAGCAGGAGAGCGGGCGGAGGGAAAGCTCGTAGGTGGTTGCTGACCCCAGGCACCGCCGGGGGCGCCGCGGCGAGCTGGCCGCCCTGACCCTCCTGATCCTCAAGGGCTACCGTCCGCTCCACCGCAACTGGTCGGGCGGAGGTGGTGAGCTGGACCTGGTGGTCACCCGCGGTGGAACCGTTGTCTTCGTCGAGGTCAAGACGCGGTCGGGCTCCGGTTTCGGGGGAGGAACGGCCTCCGTCGGCTCCGCCAAGCGACAGCGCCTCGCCCGCGCCGCCACGGCCTACCTCAGCCGTTTCAACCTCTGGGAACGCCCCACCCGTTTCGACGTCGTCACCATCGAGGGCCGGACCACCTTCCCCTGGATCGCCGTCCGCCACCTGCAGAACGCCTTCCGCCCCGACCTCGGCCGGAGGGTGTGAGCCGGAGCTCTGGCGAAGCAGGTCCGGCGGTCGTCACCGTTGCGGCAGGACGCGACGGTGGGGACGTCGGCCGGACGGAGAGGACCGGACGACCACGGCGGCGCCGGTCCTCAGCCTGGGGACCGTGAGCTCGAGCCTCCCCCCAACCGCCGAAACAGCCACCGCTCCCGCGCCGAGATCCGGCGTGCTCCAGCGGGCGACCGGCGCGGCAAAGGCGTGGCTCGGCTGGACGGAGACCGTCATGCCGGCCAGCTCATGGCTGCGGTCCAGGTTGGCCAGCACGACGAGCAGGAAGGGTCCGGCGCCGTCCGCGCCCTCGCGGGCCTGCACGAGGACCGATCCCCGGTCCGTCGGCGCCAAGCTCGTGGTGACGAGGTCGCTGGCAACCGAGGTGATGGGCTCGATGTTCACCCCCACCAGCGCGGGCACCGGGCGGATCGCCCCCCACTGATCGCGGGTCCCGATCTCCCCGCTCCCAGCGAGTCTGCCGCCCCCGGCGGCGAAGCGCCGGATCAGGCCGGCCTCGGCATCGCTGAGGCAGTCGACATGGGGCAGAACGAGCCAGCGGTGCGCCGCCAGCTCCTCCGGCGTGCTGCGTCCCGTGACGATGTGGAAGGGGATGCCCCGTTTCATCAGGTCCTGCCCCGCCGCGCGATAGGCGGCCAGATAGGTGGTGCCCTCCGTGTCGAACTTGTCGCCGCCGGAGTCCTCGCCATCGACGAAGTCGCGGGTCCGCGGGCTGTACCACAGGGCCACGTCGGCCAGGGGGGCGCTGTCGGCCGCCAGTGGGGCGTTGACCGCCAGCCAGGGGAAGACCAGCGGACGGCTGCCCGTGGTGTCGTCCAGCATCTCCGGCCCCTTGGCCTCGTAGAAGCACGCCCCCTCGGCCAGGTGGACGGCCGCCTCGCGGAGGCTGTCGTCCACCGCGCTCGCGTAGGTCAGCACCCAGGCCGGCCGGCCGGGATCGGAGGCGACGGCGAAGCGAACCATCAGCACGTAGGAGCGCCACTGCTCCAGGGTGGCGTCCAGCATGCCCCGGTTGTCCTGGTCAACCGGTTCCAGCTCGTGGGCGGTCGCCACACCCGGATCGGCCAGGAAGTCCAGCGGGTCCTGGGCGTACTGGGTGACGAAGTTGGAGTCGGCCCCCCAGTTCTCCGTAAAGACGAGCACCCCCGGGTCCACCGCGTGGGCGGCGGCTGCCACCTCGCGGACGAAGCCGGCCATGGAGCGCTCCCGCCAGCGGACCCACTCCCGCCACCCAGGGTCCGACCAGTCCTTGGCCGGCACGCCCGGTCGGCCCGTGGCCGCGGTGAAGGCCGCCGCCGTTGCGGGATCGGTGGATGGCCAGAGGTCATCGAATTGCCCAAGGCCGTTGAGGTAGTAGGCCACGTCGATCCACAAGCCGTCGATCCCGGCCCCGGCCAGCTCGCGGATCCGGTCCAGGTAGAAACCGCGGTAGGAGGACTCGGGCGCCAGCCACGCATCGAGATCGTCGGGCTCTAGCCAGAACACCCCCTCCACGCCCGAGAACTCCACCGAACGGCCCTTGCGGTCCACCTGGAGCCAGTCCGGATGCTCCACCGAGGGGTCGATGCCGCTGACGGCGCACCCGCCGCAGACCAGCTCCAGGGAGGTCAGGTACCAGACCACCCGCAGCCCCCGGACGTGGGCCCGCGGCGTCACCCGGTCGCGGACCAGGGCGAGGGTCCGCTGGAATTCCTCGTCGCGGGTCCAGGCCGTGTAGCTCCACCCTGTGGGAGCGTCCACCACCAGCGCGCTGACGCCGTCCCGCACCGCCGCATCCAGTTTGGCCTCGATCCCGGCGTCGCTCATCTCCGGCTCGAAGGCCGCTCCCGCGAGCCGGGCCGTCCACGCCCAGCGCGGCCAAGAAAACCCCGTCGCCGCCGGCGCCGCGATGCGCCACAGGGAGGCCGGCGAGTCCTCCTCCTGGCCCGGGTGGGACTCGAAGGCGATCCACCGGCCGTCCGGGGAGAACGACGGCGCACCATCCTCGTCGGTGGAGCTCCGCGTCACGCGAACCGGAGTGCCGCCGTCCACCGGCACGACGAAGATGTTGGGAACGGGCAGACCCCCGAAGTCCGAGGAGTAGGCGATCCAGCGGCCGTCCGGGGAGAAGCTGGCGTCCGTCTCGCTGGACGGGCTCGCCGTCACCCGCGTGAGACCGCTCCCATCCGGACGCACCGTGTAGATGTCCCAGTCCTCCTCCCCGGGACGGTGGCGCTGGAAGAGGATCCGCTCCCCCGTGGGCGACCAGTTGGGCTGCCGGTCGTCGAAACCCGTGTCCGAGGTCAGCGGCGTCAGGCCCGTGCCGTCGGCCCGCACCTTCCAGATCTCGCCACGGATGCCGCCGTCGCCGTCCGGCCGGTCGGCCTCGAAGACGATCCACGTTCCGTCCGGCGACCACGAGGGCTCGATGAACGACGGGTCGCCGGAGTGGATCGTGACCCTCGTTAGCTCACCGCCCTCGGGCCGCACCGTCCACAGGTCGTCGGCCTCCATCCGGTCCGAGGCAAAGACGATCCGATCGAGGTCGGGGTGCCAGCTCGCCCCGGGCAGGTTGACGTTGTCCTGGTCCTCCACGGGCGTCAGCCGGATGATCGCCCCGGAGCTCAGGTCAAGCACGTTGAGACTCGCCGGGCCAATGTTGTAGCCGTTCTCGAAGCGCGTGAAGACGATCCGCGCCCCATCCGGCGAGAAGGCCGGGTTCTGGTCGCTGGCCGGCGCCACCGGTGAGCCCAGGAGCACCGCACCATCGGCCCGGACCAACAGCCCCGCCGCCCGCACGCCGGAGAGCGCGGTGAGGAGGGCGGCCGCGAGTGCGGCGGCCCGCACGGCGTGGTGTTGACATGGCATTCCAGCTCCGACTCCCACCGATTGTAACTGCGGGGGGCGGATCGCGCCCGCCACGGCGGTCGTCGCGGACACCGGCCGTCCGCGCCACCGCCCCCGTCCCAAAGCAGCCACAGCTCCGGTTCCGGCCCCTTCCGGGCGGTGTATCGCGGCGGTGCACACATCTGTCGCCTTCGCGCATTGGAATCGCCCGGCCCCACCATGGGCTGGAACCATCTGGAGGCGGACATGAAGGGACTCACCCTGATCCCCTCTCTGCCGGCAACGCTGCCGGTGGCGGCGACGGCCCACCTGGGGACGATGAGGTTACGGACAGGCGCACCGCCATGGGAACCTGCAAAGGAGCGAAAAGCTTGCAAAGGGCCGCCGGCATATGATATTGATCATGGGAATCAATCAGTGACCGGGAGAACCCCGGCATACCGAAGAGAGGGGGTATCATGAAAAAGGCGTTTGTGGTCGGGATCGCGAGTCTTTGTTTCGTTCTTTCAGGCTCCGTGGTGCAAGCCCAGGATTACCACTGGATCGTCAGGGGACGGCTCATCTCGGTTTCCCCGGACGACTCCAGCGGCACCATCGCCGACACGGGAACCGGCGTCTCGGTGGACTCCGCGATCGTCCCAGAAGTGGACTTTACATACCTCTTCAACCCCCACTGGGGACTCGAGGTGATCGCAGCGACGTCCAAGCACGATCTCTCCACCACCGGCGGAGCCATCGGGGGACTCGACGCGGGCAGCGTCTGGGTACTGCCCCCAACCATCACCCTCCAGTACCGGTTGGACATGTCCCCGTCCTCCCAGCTCTATTTCGGCCTCGGACTCAACTACACGGTGTTCTACAGCTACGACCTCTCCTCGGACCTCGCCGGAGCGGGGGTAAGTGACATCGGGTTCGACAATTCCTTCGGTCTCGCCGGCCAGGTGGGAGTGGACATCGGCCTCTCGGACCGGTGGATCCTGAACCTCGACGTCAAGTACATCGACATCTCCACAGACGCCGAGCTGAAGCTCGCGGCGGGGGGGACACTCGACACCGTGAGCGTCGACATCAATCCGTGGGTGTTCGGCGTCGGCGTGGGTTACCGGTTCTGATCCCACGTTGACGCGAACCCGGGACCCCGAGAGGTCGCGGCCCCTGGCCGGCGGAGGCCGGCCAGGGGCCGCTATTCCGATCCGGCCCGACGCACGCCAGGTGTCACGGCCTTTCAGCCGGCCGTTCCGGGCGAGAATCCTCGTTGTGGCTCGAGTTGACGACGGCGGACATCCGCATCCATGCCGGCCTTCCAGGTTTTCTGCGGCTCCTCCTGGACGGCGAAAAACAGTTGAACCTGTCCCTCGCAGAGCAGGAGCGGGAAAGGGCGGGCGCCACGGGCCGGCTCGACATCAGACCGGAAAGAGATCCCATCGGCTTGATCGAGGCCCTCGTCCCAAAGAACCGAACGGCCGTCGCCAAGGCCATCACCTGTCCCCGAAACGGAATCATCCCACGTCTTGCATCGGGAAACCCGCAGCGCGAAGCCGGGTTGCCATGTCAGCCCTGTCGGTACATTTCTGGTAGGCCTCCTCGGGAGCGACGACGCGGGTCTTGACCAGCCGGATCAGGTCGTCGGTGAGCGACCGCATGCCGAGTTTCCCGCCGGTCTGCATCGCCATGGGGATCTGGTGGCTCTTGCCCTCGCGGATCTGGTTCGCCACGGCTGGCGTCACCACGAGGATCTCGAAGGCGGCGACCCGTCCCTTGCCGTCGAGCCGCCGCAGGAGGATCTGCGAGACGACGCCCTTGAGGGACATGGAAAGCATGATGCGGATCTGATCCTGACGGTGCGGCGGGAACTGGTCGATGACGCGGTCCACCGTCGAGGAGGCCGTCGACGTGTGAAGGGTCCCGAACACCAGGTGACCCGTCTCGGCGGTCTCGATGGCCGTTTCCGTCGTCTCGAGGTCCCGCATCTCGCCGACGAGCACCACATCGGGATCCTGCCGCAACGCCGCCCGCAGGGCGTTCTTGAAACCCTTGGTGTGGCGATGGACCTCCCTCTGGTTGATCAGACACCGTTTGCTGGTATGGATGAACTCGATGGGATCCTCGATGGTCACCACGTGATCGGTGCGTGTCCCGTTGATGTGATCGATCATGGCCGCCAACGTCGTCGACTTCCCGCTTCCCGTCGGACCGGTCACCAGCACCAGCCCCTTGTTGAGAGAACAGAAGTCGGCGAAAACCTTGGGCAGACCCAACTGCTCGAACGACGGCACGGCTCCCGGGATGAAACGAAAGACCGCACCGGCTCCGTTCCGGTCACGAAAGGCGTTGACTCTGAAACGGCCCACGCCCTCGATCTCGTAAGCGAAATCGGTGTCCATGTGGACCTCGAACTCCTCCAGGTTGCGTGGGGGCATGATTTCGCGGATCAGACGTTCCACCTCTTCCGGGGAAAAGGTCTGGCTCGTTTGCTCCGAGGCCGTCCGGATGGCGCCGTCGATCCGGAGGGTGGCACGGACACCTGAGGAAAGGTGGAAGTCGGAGGCACCGGCCTTGACCATGCCGCGGAGGTAAGTGTCGATGGCGGCCATTGTCCCCTCCTACTCGGCCAGCACGGGCCCCAGGTCGGCCGGCGCGGCCATGATCTGAAGCACCGCGTGCCCCGGGATGATCCTGAGCTTTCCGTCATTGCTCCGAACCAGCAGCTCGTATCCTTCCGGATCCTTCTCAACACCCACGATCACCCCGGTCACCAAAGATCCGTTGAGCAGCTCGACCTCGATCCGCACCGAACCGGCGAGGAGCCGATCGAGGTTGATCCCCGCACAACCGCTCACCTCGAGACCCCACTCGACACACTGGCGGTACAGCTCCACCAGTGAGCGGATCTGTGATGCCATCTGCTCGCCAAGCCCACTGACGATCTTGGCCCAGATCGTCGGATTGTCCACGTGAATGCCGTCGATCACCGCCCGGTCGATGATCATGGTCCGAGTCGGTTCGACGGCCCGGGCCGTCGCCGGTCTCGGTCCTCGATCTATCAACGAAAGGAACCCGAATACCTGTCCGGAGCGCAGGGTTCCGAACACCCTCTCGACTCCTCCCGCAAAACCGGAAACCAGCTCCACCGCCCCATCGAGGATGATGTACATCCCGTCGGGATCGTCCCCCCGTGAGTACAACAACTCCCCGACGGCAAAGGAACGCTCGCTGGCCACCATGGCGAGCCTTTCGATCTCCTCGTCGTTCAGCGCTTCGAAGATGTCCAGCCGGCGTAGAACTTCCAGTGCCTCAGCCATTCTCACCCCCAGTTCCCGAGCGATGGGCTCATCGCCTGCCCACGCCTCCCCGACAGAAGGGACACGCCACGGACCCCATTGACTTCGGACCGGCTCCCCGATCCCGGCCACAACCGCCGATCCGATCCCGGCCGGCGGGAAGCTACCCTTCGATCACCACATCCTTACCCTTGGCGATGGCCACGAGCTGGAAACCCATGTCCTTGACATGCTGGAGCTTCTCCTCCAGGGACCACTCCGCCGTGGCGACGCCCGCCGTGAACGTCATGAACGGGGTCGCGACCAGGAGGATCGACGGATCAAACCCGGATCGGCAACGGCCCCTTCCTGCTGAGCCTCCTTCCAACCGGTTGATAACTGCTTTTCATGTTGGGTGATAAGCCCGAGATTGTCAACGTCGGCGCGGGGAGTGGTCGTCACACAGCGCCCCGTTCCGGAACCGGACGGCGGCAACCCTCTCCGAACCTGGTCCGGGAGGACATCCATTGAGACCGAATACCTCCAGGAGAATTGGTGCCATAATCCGGACTACGCAGAAGGAGCTCTCCGGGAGGCAATGGTGCGACGGATCGTCGGGGTCCTGTTCATCGTCGGGCTGGTGGCCGGCTGGAGCGGCACCGGGGTTCCCCCCGAAACGGTGCTCGAGCGCCTCCAGGCGGAGGTGAACCCCGAAACCGACCCGTTCGTCGGATCGTGGCGAATGCTCACCTCTTCCGTGGTGGAAAAGCCCAGCGGCAAGGCGCACCACGAGGCGAAGATGGAGATCAAGTGCTCCCGGGATACGCAGGGCGCTCTCCACCGGGAGGTGATCCGGTTCGTCAAGGACGGCAAGGACGAGACGGAACAGATCCGGAAACGCCTCGCCAGGCAGGACGCGAAAAGGGAGGCCGGCCGGAAGAAGAAGAAAAGGAAAAAGGACGACACCGGGCCCGGCGCGGACTTCGTCCCCCCCGATCTCGAACACAGGGACCTCTACGTCTTCGAGCCCTTGCCCGCAGCCGGGGACGGGTCCGCCCGGTGCAGGTTCCACCCCACACCTGTCCATGAGAAGGACCGGGGCCTGCTGTCAGGCGAGCTCGCCTGGGACCCGGAGACGCTGGACCCACGGTGGATCGAGGGCGACCTGCTCCACCCCCCTGCACCGCTCAAGAGGATGCACCTGCGCATCGAATTCCGCCGGGCGGGAGACCTCCTCTACTCCTCCCGCATGGTGACCGACGGTCTGATCAAGCTTCTCCTGCTCAAGCGCCGGTTCCACGCCGACGTCCGCATGGAGGATGTGCGGCCCTCTCCCGGACGCTGAGGACACGTGATGGCGGAACCTTCATCGGGCGCCATGCAGGTTCCCCGGCGGCCAAGAGCCCGTTGGTCGTGTGGTACCCTCGTGGAGTGAAAAACGCGACCAGGCGCGGGCACCTGTCTCCAGCACCCAGGCCGATCCAATAGCGGAGATTGCAGTTGCTGCACCGCCCGGCAGAGACGCCGGCGTGCGGATGGGAATCCGCACCGGAGCCCCTGGAAGGAACCGGATGCGCACGCCGGCCATCGTTGGAAGCCCATGGGGCCGGGCCGCCTGCGCCGTCAGAGGTGTTCTGGAAACGGAACGATCCGATCCCGGAGAGGTGCCATGTCCGCGGCAAGAACCAGCTTGATCCTCAACGGTGAGCCTGTCACGACCGACATGGCCCCGGGCGAGGTCGCTCTCGACTTCCTGCGCCGCGAGCGCGGATTGAAAGGAACCAAGGAAGGGTGCCGTGAGGGGGACTGCGGCGCCTGCACCGTGCTTCTTGGAGAGCGAACGGCCTCGGGCATGCGCTACCGCGCCGTGGCGTCCTGCCTGCTCCCGGTGGGCGAGCTGCACGGCAGGCATCTGGTGACCATCGAAGGACTCACCGGTGAGACGCTCTCCGCGGTCCAGCGGGCCATCGTGGAGGAGGGCGCTACGCAGTGCGGCTTCTGCACGCCGGGTATCGTCGTGGCGCTGACGGGATTCCTCCTGACCAGTCCGTCCCTGGTGGAGGAGAACGCTCTCGAGGCCATCGACGGCAACATCTGCCGCTGTACGGGGTACACATCCATCCGGCGTGCCGTCGCACGTCTCGTCGATGCGCTGGACTTCGAACCCGGAGCCATGGAGAACCGGCACGAGGAGCTGGCCGAGGCCGGACTGCTCCCGCCGTTCTTTCGGGGCATCGCCGGACGTCTGGCCGCCATGGAGGATGCCGCGTCCGGCGGCGAGCCCGCCCGGGGGATCCCGGTCGCCGGAGGCACGGATCTGTTCGTCCAGGAACCGGAACGCCTGAAGAATGAAACGCTGCGTTTTCTGTCGCGCGATCCGCGAGGTGAGGCGGTCTTCGAGGAGAACGGGTGGATCGTCATGGACGCCACCTGCACCATGGAGGAGATCCGGAACAGCCCGGTGCTCGATACGCTGTTTCCCTCCTGGAAGCAGATGCTCGGCCTGCACTCCTCAACGCTCATCCGCAACAGGGCCACTCCGGCGGGAAACATCGCCAACGCCTCGCCCATCGGGGACATGTCCATCATTCTGCTGGCCCTCGGCGCCCGAGTGGAGATCGGCTCCGGCGGATCGGCGCGCACCGTCGCGCTCGACCGCTTCTTCAAGGGGTACAAGGAGATCGACCTGGGCCCGGATGAGATCATCACCCGCATCCTCTTCCCCAAGCCGCCGGAGGGGAGCCGGTTCAATTTCGAAAAGGTTTCGCGCCGCGAGTACCTCGATATCGCGTCGGTCAATACGGCGTTCTCGTGCACTGTCGGCAACGATGTGATCCGTGCCGCGCGGCTGTCGGCCGGCGGTGTCGCACCCGTGCCGCTTTTCCTGGCGGAGACCTCGGCCTGGCTCGCAGGCCGCCCGCTTTCCGCGGAAACGGCGCTCGGGGCCGCGGAGAGAGCTGCCGCCGAGGTCACGCCCATCTCCGATGTGCGCGGCTCGGCCCACTACAAGAGGCGCCTCCTGCGGCGTCTCGTGGCGGCGCACTTCGTCACATGTTTTCCAGAGCTCTCACCGGAGGAGATCGGCCATGCCCTTGCCTGACACGCTGGCCCATGTGCGCGCGGAGTCGCCGTTCGTGGACGATCTGCCCGAGCCCGCCGGACTGCTGCACGGCGCCGTGCTGGCCTCGTCCGTCGCCCGCGGTGAGATCGTCCGCCTGGATACCGCCCCGGCGCTGGCAATGCCCGGCGTCGCCGGCGTGTTCACCGCGGCCGACATTCCGGGCGAGAACCAGATCGGCAACATCCTGCAAGACGAGCCTCTTCTGGCGGAGGGGGAGGTGCACCACGTGGGACAGCCCGTGGCGCTGGTCGTCGCCGGCACGCCGGAACAGGCGCGCGCGGCGCGGAACGCCATCGTCCTGGAAATCGAGGAAAAGGAGGCCATCTTCGATCCGCGCAGTGCGGCGGAGCGTGGCGACCTGATCGCGCCGGCGCGTTCCATCTCGTGCGGCTCGGTGGACGAGGCCTGGGCGCGCTGCTCGATCATCGTGGAGGGGCGCGCGGATTCCGGGGGTCAGGAGCACCTCTACCTCGAAACCCAGGCGTGCCTGGCCGTACCCGAGGCGCGCGGGCGGCTCCACCTCTTCCCCGGAACACAGTCTCCCAGCGGCGTCCAGAGAATCACGGCGCGCGTCCTGGGGCTTCCCATGCACGACATCGAGGTGGAGGTTCAGCGCCTGGGCGGTGCCTTCGGCGGCAAGGAGGATCAGGCCACCCCATGGGCGGCGCTGGCGGCCCTCGCCGCCGTGAAGCTGGCGCGGCCGGTGAAGGTGGTCCTTCGTCGCGGCGAGGACATGCGCATGACGGGCAAGCGGCACCCCTACTCCACCGACTTCCGTCTCGGTCTCGACGAGACCGGCAGGTTTCTGGCCTTCGAGGCCACCTACTATCAGAGCTCCGGCGCGGCCGCCGATCTCTCCACGGCCATCATGCAGCGCACCCTGTTTCACGCCACCAACAGCTATTTCATCCCCCACGTCCGCGTCACCGGCCTCTGCTGCCGGACCAATCTGCCACCCTTCACGGCCTTCCGCGGATTCGGCGGGCCCCAGGCCATGTTCGTCATGGAATCCGCCATCGCCGCCGCCGCGGAGAAACTCGGACGCCCCGCGTGGGAATTGCAGGAGATCAACCTGCTGCGGGAGGACAACCAGCTCCCCTACGGCATGCGGGTCCGGCGCAGCAATGCCGTCCGCAGCTTTCGTCAGGCGAAGGAGCGCTTCGGACTTGAGCGGAGAGCGGCGGAGATCGAGCGTTTCAACGCGAGCTCTCCCCTCCTCAAGCGCGGCCTGGCCGTCATGCCCATCTGTTTCGGCATTTCCTTCACAAACGCTTCGCTCAACCAGGCGGGCGCCCTGGTCCATATCTACACCGACGGCAGCGTCAGCGTCAGCACCGCCGCCGTGGAGATGGGGCAGGGCGTAACGACGAAGATCCGGCGCATTACCGCCACGGCCCTGGGCATCTCCGAAAGCCGCATCCGGCTCGAGAGCACGAGCACCTCGCGGGTGGCCAACATGTCCCCCACGGCGGCCAGCACCGCCACCGATCTCAACGGCATGGCCGCACTCATGGCCTGCCGCATGCTCACCGGCAGACTCAAGGCGGTGGCGGCCGAGCTGCTGTCCGCCGCAGCGGACGATCTCCAGTTGCACGAGGAACGCGTCCTGTTGTCAGGCGAGGAGACCGGGCTCGACTGGAACACTCTGGTGGCGGCGACGTGGCGGCGCCGCGTGGACCTCTCGGCCCACGCGCTCTACGCCACGCCGAACCTCCACTACGACCCGGACGAGGGCAAGGGGAAACCCTTCGCCTACCACGTCTTCGGGACGGCGATCATCGAGGCGAGGGTGGACACGCTGCGGGGCACGGCATCCATCGAGTCGGTGCAGGTCGTGCACGACGCCGGCCGCAGCCTCGACCTGCTGGTGGACCGTGGACAGGCCGAAGGGGCCATCGTCCAGGGGATCGGCTGGATGACGCTGGAGGAGCTCGTGTACAGCGAGGACGGGCATCTCCTGTCGGACTCCCTGGCCACCTACAAGATCCCCGACCTTCACTTCGCGCCGCGCCAGATGGAGGTCATCTTCCTGGAGGACGCCGACAACCCCGAGGCCGTCATGCATACCAAGGGAATCGGCGAGCCGCCCTTCATGTACGGCATCGGCGCCTTCTTCGCCATCCGCAACGCCATCCGCGCGGCACGCCCGCTGCCGGCACGGTTGTTCTTCGCCCCGCTGACCAACGAGCGCATTCTGGCGATGTTGGAGGGTGAAGCGTGAGGAGTGAGGAGAAAGTGGAGACAGGAGCTCCGGCGTATGGCGGAAGGCGCCGGGGGTTCCCACGCGTCTGCGAGCGAAGCGCCGGCCGCCCGAGCCGGGCGGCGGGTCCTCCGCACCGGATGCGGTCGTCCATACCGCTGCACCGGCCGAAGCGGGTGGCGGAAGGCACACGGGCCGGGCGCCCATGAACCTGCACCTGGACGGGCGGGATGTCCGAAACGGCGCCGTCATCTACGCCGCCGGCGACACGGTCGCCGCGCTGATCCTCGGCCAGTTCAGCCTGGCACGTCTGCTGGGCATGATGCTCGTGGGCGCCACGCTGTACGCCTGGGAGATCCCCAACTACTTCCGCTGGATCGACCGCCGGACGGAGGGGATGCCCAGGGGGTTGCGCTTCGCGGCGGCCCGTACCGGGTTGGCGCTGCTCTATTTCAACCCCCTGTGGATCGCCCGGCACCTGCTGTTCATTGCGCTGTTCGGGGGCCAGTGGACAACCGTCCACTGGGGCCTGCTCCACACCGCGCTCCTGTCGTGGCTTTTCAACATACCGCTGTCGGCCATCGGGAATGCGATCATTCAGGTGGCGCTGCCGTTCAGATGGCGCTTCGCCGGGAGTGCGATCTTTTCGGGCCTGATGGCCATCTACTATGCGCTGTCGGGGGTGTGGTTCCATGCGGGAAAGTGAATTCTG
Source organism: uncultured Thermoanaerobaculia bacterium (assembly GCA_964641295.1). Lineage (GTDB taxonomy): Bacteria > Acidobacteriota > Thermoanaerobaculia > Thermoanaerobaculales > Sulfomarinibacteraceae > JAADFK01. The sequence continues at coordinate 6,424 of CAZXNA010000025.1, read as the reverse complement.
GGAGACGGCCGCTGCCTCGGCGGCGGCGCAGCACGATGTCTGCCTGATCGTCATGGTGGACGCCGCCGGGGACGGCCCGAACCGGCCCGGAGCGAAAATGCTCGTTGCCTCCAGCGGGAGGCGCCACGGCACCGTCGGAGGCGGAGCGGCGGAGCGGGCGCTGGTCCACGCCGCGGAATCGGCCCTGGCCGCGGCCGATCGCCCCGGTGCGCGGGTCATCACCATGCATCACGACGGCGCTTCCGGACCGAACGCTTCCGGCATGATCTGTTCAGGAACCCAGACCTTCGTGCTCCTCTGTCTGGCAGAGGACGATCTGACGGTGCTCCGCACCATCTCGGAGAGCGTCGCCCGCGGCCAATCGGGCTGCCTGGAGATCACGCCGGAAGGCCTCGCCTTCGCCGCCGGCGGCACCTGCGGCCGGCGCTGGGACGGCGCTTCGGACCACTGGCGGTACCGGGAACCCCTCGGAGAACGGATCACCGTCACCCTGATCGGCGGCGGCCACGTCTCGCTCGCGTTGACTCGCCTGCTCGCGGGGCTCGATTTCAGAACGGTGGTACTGGACAACCGGCCCGGCCTCGACACCATGGAATCCAACACGCTGGCCGACGAGCGGAGGATCGTCGACTACAAACAGATCCGCGACCACGTCCCCCAGGGTGACACCAGCTACGTCTGCATCATGACCTACGGACACCGGCACGACGAAAACGTGCTCGAACAGCTCGCCGAATACCCCCTGGGATACCTCGGCATGATGGGCAGTCCGCCCAAGGTCGCGACCATCCGCAAAAACCTCCTGGCCCGCGGCGTCCCCCCCTCGGCCCTCGACGCCGTTCACGCCCCCATCGGCCTCCCCATCGGCAGCAACACCCCCGAGGAGATCGCCGTCAGCATCGCTGCCGAGCTGATCGCCGTCCGCAACGGCGCATCCCAGCGTTGGCGCAAGAGCTGAACGATCAAAGTGGAGGCCAGCCTTACGCGGATCAGACACCGTTGAGCTGGGCCGTCCCGAACCATTACGGAGTGGCGTGATCGGCCGACCGGGTGGAAGGGTACCGGCCGCTCCCCGGCAGGGACGGAGATGCTCCCGGGAGATTGCCTCGTCGCTGCGCTCGTCGCAATGACAGGGAGGACCGCGAAGCCCGACGGGATTGCAGGCCGCCACCTCGCTCACCGCGTCGGTAAGCGATCATGAAATGGAGAACGGGGCCTGACGGGATTGCAGGAGCGACTCGGAGGGCGTGGAGGGGCCGTCCGGCGCAACCTTCTGCTGAGGATCGCGGGGCGTTCGCCGAGAGGATCCGGGGCACGGCATCGCTGGCAGCAGGACACGTCCGACGGCACCGGCACACCCGACTGCCCAGGTGAAAGTTTTCACGGGGTTTTACCCTGGCGTGACGGTGGGGACCGGGTTGTGACCATGGGTGGTTGCGAATGCCGTATGATCCCGGGGTCTGGGGGTATTCGGTGGAACGCATCGGTGTCGTAGGAGTCAGTTACCGGACGACGGACGTGGACAGCCTGGCGGCCGCGGCCCTGCCCCGGGAAACGGGTCCACGGGAGCTGGCGGAGCTCGCCCGGCTGGCCGGGTTTTCGGAAATGGTCTACCTGGCCACCTGCAACCGCGTGGAGTTCTACTTCCGTGCCCAGGCCCTCAACCACGACGAGTCGATCCTTTTCCACCTGCGCAGGACCATCGCCGACCTGACGGGCGGCGCCAGTCAGCTTCCCTGCGAGGACGAGCTCTACCTTCTCCGCGGCATGGATGCGGCCCGCCACCTCTTCCGGGTGACGGCGGCCCTGGACTCCATGATGGTCGGGGAGGCCCAGATCGCCGGTCAGGTTAAGCAGGCCCACGAGACGGCCCACGAGGCCGGCATCCTCGGGGGGCTCCTCGACCAGACCTTCCACGAGAGCTTTCACCTGGCCAAGCGCATCCGCAACGAGACGGAGCTGGCCATGCGTCCAGTCTCGCTGGTGACCCTGGTCCAGCGGAAGATGGAGTCCCACCTGGCGGCTTCGTCGGCGGCCGTCCTGATCCTCGGCGCCGGCGAGATGGCCCGGCAGTGCCTCCGGATGGTCCGGGGGATCGACGCCGAGCGCCACGTTCTCGTGGCCAACAGGACGCCGGGGCGCGCCGAGGAGCTGGTGGAAGGTGACCCCATGGCGTGGGGCCTTCCCCTGGACTCCATCAGTGTGGAGCCGCCGGCCGCTGGGCTGGTCCTGGCCGCCACCTCGGCCGAGGAGCCCATCCTGGACGCCTCGCACGTGGAAGCGATCCGCGGACGCTTGCCCGGGGACGAGCCCCTGTTGATCGTCGACCTGGCCATGCCGCCCAATGTGGACCCGGGCGCCCGTACTCTCGCCGGGGTCGAGCTGCTGGGCATCGAGGAGATGCGTCAGGAGGCCGAGGCCAACCGCCAGCGGCGCATGGAGGAAATGGAGCGGTGCGAGGCCCTGGTGGACCATCAGCTGCTGATCCTCCGGCGCCGCGTCCTGGACCGTTCCCTCTCCCCCGTCGCGCGCAACCTCCACCGGAGCTTCGACGACCTGGCCCACCGAACCGTGGAGCAGACCATGAATCACGACCTGGCCCACCTGGCCCCCGAGGACCGGGAGACCGTTGAACGGATGACCCGCACCCTTGTGAAGCGGCTGGTGCAGGTGCCCCTGCGCGGCCTCAAGGGCGCCGCCTGGGAGCACTCGGCGGCCGTGCTGGACAGCTTCCTGCGGGGCCTCGACGGGGTCAAGGCCGGCCACGGAGAGAACTCGTGACGGCCGCGGCATCTCCCCTTCGCATCGGGACCCGCGGCTCTGACCTGGCCCTCTGGCAGGCCCGTCGCGTCGCTGCCCTGGTCCAGGAGCGCCTGGGAAGCTCGGCCGAGCTGGTTGTCGTCTCGACCAAGGGCGATCGCATCCAGAACGTCTCCTTCCACAAGATGGAGGGGAAGGGCTTCTTCACCAAGGAGCTCCAGCAGGCGCTCCTGGACGAGCGGGTCGACCTGGTCGTCCACTCCCTCAAGGACCTCCCCACAGAGGAACCGGAAGGGCTCGAGATCGCCGCCGTCCCCGAGCGCACCACGGCCGCCGACCTCCTGATCGCCCCCAAGGGCACCCTCCACCCGACGCCAGCCGAGCCCCTCGGCCTGCCGGAGGGCGCCCGTCTCGGAACCTCCTCCCTCCGGCGTGCGGCCCAGGCCCTGGCCCTCCAGCCCGGACTCCAGGTTCAGGCCCTTCGCGGCAACGTACCGACCCGCGTCCGGAAACTCCGCGAGGGACAGTACGACGCCATCGTCCTGGCAGCCGCCGGCGTGGGCCGGCTCGAACTGGACATGGATGACCTCGACGTGCGTGGGCTGCCCCCCGAGGTCATGCTTCCCGCGCCGGGCCAGGGCGCCCTCGCCATCGAAGCCCGTGCCGGTGATCCGCGGACCCGGGGCCTCGCCGCGCTCCACGACCCGCAGGCGGCCCGCCTGGTCCACGCGGAACGCCACCTCCTGAGCCTCATGGGCGGCGGCTGCCACCTGCCCCTGGGCTGTCTCGCGACGGCCGAGGAGGACGGCGCGGTCCGCCTCCAGGCGGTGCTCGGCGTCGTGGACGAGGCCATCACCCGGGCCGCCGTCACCCGCGTTGCCGCCGTCGCACCGGACCCCGAGGCCGCCGCTCGGGCCTGCCAACGGGCCATACTGGCGGCCGAGCCGCGGCTGATCGACTCGCCATGACCCGCCGCGTTCTCGTCACCAGATCGGCCGAGGATTGCCGTCGCCTCCAGGAGCTCGTGGCTGACTGCGGTGTTCTCATCGAGCCCTATCCCGTGCTCCGTTTTGAGCCGGTGGAGTCGGCGGGGCAGTGGCACCGTGCCGTCGAGGCCGAATCCGCCGCCCGAAACCACGGACAGGAGTCCTGGCTGCTGCTGGCCTCGCCCCGGGCGCCGCAGCCCCTCTGCGAGCAGGCCCCGCGGCACGACGGCGAGGCGATTCTCGAGCTTCCGGCGGCCGCCGTTGGACGGACGACGGCCCGGGCGGCCGAGGAGTCCGGCCTCGGGGTGGTCCTCACGGGGCCGGGAACAGGCGCCGGACTGGCCGCCGAGCTGGCCGCCCGCCTCCATGAGCCGACCCTCTTCGTCTTCGCCTGCGGCGCCGACCGCCGGCGTGAGCTGCCGGACGCGCTCCGCGAGGCCGGACACACGGTGATCGAGCTGGAGGTCTACCGCATGCACCGCCTTCCACGGGCGGAGCTGCCCGTGCCCGCCTCCCAGATCGACGCCGTGGTGCTGACCTCGCCGCGCTCGGCCCGCTACTATGTGGAAAACCTCGGGGGCCGTCCCCTGGACTGCCCCCACATCGCCCTGGGTCCGACGACGCGGGACGCCGCCGCGGCCCTGGACATCGAGTGCCGCATCCCGGCGCGCCCGGAGATGGAGGCCCTAGCGGAGGAGCTATGTACGATCTGACCATCCGGCCACGACGCCTGCGAACGATCCCGGCCATCCGGGACCTGGTGGCCGAGGCCCGCCTCGACCGTCGCATGTTCGTCCAGCCCCACTTCGTCGTCCCCGGCGAGGGCGTCTCGGAGCCCATCGAGGCCATGCCCGGCATCCAGCATCAGTCGGTGGACCGGCTCCTGGAAACCGTCGCCGCCGACCTGGAGCTGGGGATCCGAGCCGTGCTGCTCTTCGGCATCCCCGAGGAGGAGGCCAAGGCTCCGGACGGCCGCGCCGCCTACTCCGGCGACGCCGTCGTACCCGCGGCCGTCGCAGCCATCAAGGAACGATTCGGCGAGGACGTGGCCGTCATGACGGACGTCTGCCTCTGCGCCTACACCGACCACGGCCACTGCGGCCTCGTGCGGGATGGCCGGATCGACAACGACGCCACACTCCCCCACCTGGAACGCATGGCGCTGGCCCACGCCCGTGCCGGCGCCGACGTCGTCGCGCCCTCGGACATGATGGACGGCCGGATCGGCGCCATCCGGGAGGCCCTGGACGGGGACGGGTTCGTGGACACGGCCATCATGTCCTACTCGGTCAAGTACGCCTCGGCCTACTACGGCCCCTTCCGCGAGGCAGCCCACTCGGCGCCGGCCCAGGGCGACCGCCGTTCCTACCAGATGGACGCACGCAACCGCCGCGAGGCGCTCCTGGAGGCCGGTCTCGACGTGGACGAGGGCGCCGACATCCTGATGGTCAAGCCGGCGCTGGCCTACCTGGACGTGGTGGCAGAGATCCGCCAGGCCTTCGCCCAGCCCCTGGCCGTCTACAACGTCTCCGGCGAATACTCCATGGTCAAGGCCGCCGCGGCCCGCGGCTGGGTCGACGAGCGGGCCCTGGTCCTGGAGAACTGGCACGCCTTCCGCCGCGCCGGCGCCGACATCATCATCACCTACCACGCCCGCCAGGCCTTCGCCGGGGACTGGCTGTGAGGATCCGAACATGAGCGCAGGACCACGTTCACGGGAGCTCTACCGCGAGGCCTGCCGCCTGATGCCGGCCGGGGTAAACTCCCCCGTCCGGGCCTTCCGCAGCGTCGGCGGCGAACCCATCTTCCACGCCTCGGCCTCGGGGTGCCGCGTCACGGACGCCGACGGCCGAAGCTACATCGACTACGTAGGCTCCTGGGGACCGTTGATCCTCGGTCATGCCCACCCCGCCGTCGTCGAGGCCGTCGCCTCCACGGCCGCCCGGGGGCTGAGCTTCGGCGCCCCCTGCGAGCAGGAGATCGAGCTCGCGCGGTTGATCACCGGCGCCGTGCCCCACCTGGAGATGCTGCGCTTCGTCTCCTCGGGCACCGAGGCCGTCATGTCCGCCGTCCGTCTGGCCCGGGGAATCACGGGGCGGGACGACGTGCTCAAGTTCGACGGCTGCTACCACGGTCACGCCGATCACCTGCTGGTCTCGGCGGGCTCGGGCCTCGCCACCTTCGGCACGCCATCGTCGGCCGGTGTTCCCGAGGCCTTTGCCGCCCACACCCTGGTCCTCCCCCTGGACGCCGACACGGCCCTGGAACGTCTCTTCGCCGAGCGTGGAGACCGCATGGCCGCGGTCCTCATGGAGGGCATCCCGGCCAACGCCGGCCTCCTCGTCCAGCGGCAGGAGTTCCTTCGCCACCTGCGGGAGCTGTGCACGGCCCACGGGGTCCTGCTGATCTTCGACGAGGTCATCACGGGGTTCCGCGTCGGTGCGGGCGGCGCCGCCGCCCTCTACGGGGTCACGCCGGACCTGGCCACCTACGGCAAGATCCTCGGCGGCGGGCCCCCCGTCGGCGCCTACGGCGGCCGCCGGGCGCTGATGGCGCAGCTGGCGCCCCTGGGCCCCCTCCACCAGGACGGGACCCCCCCCGGAACCCCGCCCGCCCGCGCAGCCCGCCCCGCCCCCCCTCCACCGCCCCGCCCCGCCCACGCACCCCCCCGCACTCGG
>CAZXNA010000024.1:0-34708 GCA_964641295.1 uncultured Thermoanaerobaculia bacterium | reverse complement strand
CCTCGGCGTCAATCCGGCCCTTTCCATCACGGCGTTCGCCGAACGCGCCATGTCGTTCGTCCCGCCCAATGAGGGCAGGGAACCCCGGTACTTCGACTTCGAGCGCAACTGGGGCGTGGACACCCTTCTGGGCCGGTTGAACGGTCCGTGAGAACGCCGCAGGCCGTGATCCGCGCCGGTGACCTTGAACGGTCCATCGGTTCATTGACGGAGGTGCCGGGAGCAGCCGAGCCTGGTGGCTCACTCCAACGCCGACAAGGCCTCGGTGGGAGACCTGGGCTCCTGGCGCGTGGCAGGCGCCCTGACCGTCGTTCGGGAGCTCGACGGCATGGGTTGGCGGTCAGTGGATGGGGCGGTTCGTCGAGACCGGTTGCCCGTTGGCCCGGATGATTCACGAGGGTCCGCCCCTTGCAGCAGAAGACCCATGAACAATCCGGGTCGGCCCGCGCTGGCGGGTTGTGTCGTGGTTGCGGCAATGGTCACCGCAGATCCAGTGCTCCCGTCATTCCGGCGTGACCCGTCCTTGCGATGAGACCGTTCCACCGGCGGGCCGCCGGGCGCTCACCGTGTAGATCCTGGGGCCGGACCCCATGTAGCGGAAAAAGGCGAATCGGAGCTCATCCTTCGGGCCTGAAGGCCGCATGCTCAGGGAGAACGCCGTGTCCTCTCCAAGGACCAGGGAACCGTGGTAGCTGCCGTCGAGCCGTGGCTCCAGTGTGAACAGGAACTTGCCGGAGCCCGAGGCGAGGCCGGCGAGCCTGCCTCCCGGTCCGTAGGAGATCGTGAAGGTCCGGTCGGCCTCCCGGGACCCGAGGAAGGAGGCCTCGGGCCCGAAGACCCAGGGGCCGGCCAGCCTGGCGGCCACCGCATGGGATCGGGGGCCGATGTCCGGGCCGGTGCGGGCGGACCACATCCGCTGGGGAACGATCAGGGACGCCACGGTAACCGCCGCGAAGATTCCGAAGACGAGAATGCCCCGGGGACCGGAGGCCGTTGCCGGGGTTTCGGGAAGTGGCGGCGGCTCCGGGGCTTCCCCGGCGTCCTGTGAAACCGTCCCCTCTCGCTCATCCTCCTCGTCGGGAGAAGAACCCGCGCCGTTGCTCACCAGAAAAAGGAACGCGAACAGGAGAAAGTCCACCAGCACGAAAAACAGCCAGGACCCACCCTGGAGCCTTCCCGACACGCTCTGCAGGCTGTACCGGGAAATGCCGTAGAAGGGCTCGCCACCGTATCCGGAGAGAACGCTCCCGAGCCAGCGGAGGGGTCCGTCCCCCGGTTTCGCGGAGAGGACGCTGACGGTGACGGCGGCGACGGTTTCATGGAGGACTCCGGCCCCCAGGGTGAGCCCCCCCCTCAGTCCAAAGCCCTTGGTCTCCTCGGGATCCTTCCGGGCGAGCCGGCCCGTCAGCCAGCCGAGGACACCCCCGGCCGCCATGCCGGAGATCCCGGGGAGGAAGACACCGGCCTTCCGGACGAAACCGGCGACGATCCCGCCGGCGATCACCAGCAGGACATAGGGTACGAGACGGCGGATCAGCCACCGGGTGGTCGTCATGGACAAGCTTCTTCCCGCCGGCCACGCGCCCGCCATGCCGTCGATGCCTCGGAGAGGCGGACCCGGATCAACCCGAGCTTCCCATGCTGCGGATCAGACTGCGCAGGCCTCCGAACTCCTGGATCAGGGTCACATAGCGGTTGGGTATGGGGGCCAGGAGAACGGTCCCGGTTCCACGGAAGGTGTTGACCAGGCCCTCGCCGGAGATCCAGCTGCTGAACAGACCCTTGGCCGCACGTTCGACCTTGTACTCCAGTCCCGCCGTGCGGCCGACGGCGAAGGAGCCGTCCACCACGAGGACGTCGTTGACCAGGTCGACACGTTCGATCGGACCGGGCGCGTGGTAGAGAACCTTGCCCGTTCCCGAGACCTGGGTCTGGAAGAAGCCCTCGCCCCCGAAGAAGCCGGAGAAGGCCTTGTTGGTGTACACACCGAGCTCGACGCCGGCCTCGGAGGCCAGGAACGCCCCCTTGTCCAGGATCCAGGTCTCGCCTGTGAGTTCCATGATCTGGTACTCCCCGAAGGAGGGGACCAGGTAGAGCTCTCCGGTGCCGCGGTACCGGGGCCGGACGGCCTTCTCACGGGTCAGCTTGGACTTGACGAAGCCGCCCACCGAGGGTGCCTTGGCCTCCAGGGTGATGGCGCCCCGCATGTAGTGCATGGCCCCGGACTCCACGATGACCTCGCCGTTCTCCAGGACGATCTTGGGCATTTGGTAGAACTCGGAACGGACGATCTCCATGTGGACGCGGCCGGTGGCGACGGGTGCCGGTGCTGGGTGGGCCACGGGGGGAGCCGAGAGTGAGGGCGGCGCCGGCGCCGCGGTCGCCGGGAGCACCTGCTCCACGGGTGTCCATTGTGGTAGCCCCTCGTACCAGCACAGGGTGCCGGGCTGCAAGGTGCCCTGGGCTGCCATCTGGGCCAGCTGCTCCATGGTGTAGGGCCCCTGCTGGGTTCCGTTGACAGCGATGAAGATCTGTTGGCTCATGGTTCCTCCAGGAAGGATCGTGGGCAGATCGTAGCATGGAAGAAACCCCGGAACTCCTCCTCTCTGGAAGGCGGGGTGTCCTGTGAAACCTCCCAAGAGTTGACTGTCCCCACGGCGTTCCGCGCTTTCCGGCCTGAGCCCGAGACGAAGCAGCCGGGGTAGAATCTCTCGATGAACAGCAGGTCGAGCCATCTCCTCCGGAAGTGGTGGATTGTCGGGTTGGCGGCCGTGGCGTCCTGGGGGTGTGCCGCTTCCGACCGGCTCCCCCCGGCGCTGGAAGGGGAGCTGGGACGGTACAACACCGTGGTGGGGACCCAGACCATCCTCCCGGCCTACGGCTTCACGGACGAGGACCGTTTGCTGGAAACGGCCAGGGTCATCCGGGCCATGGGGTCCAACACCCTCAAGATGGCCCTGACGGCCCGGTACTGCAGCGTGGAGTACCGCCTGCCCCGGGACCCGTCCATCGAGACACTGCGCGACCTTGCTGAAAGGCAGCCCTCGGTGCGGGCCGTGCTGGACATGGACTTCACCAACTACATCTTCTGGGCCTATGCCTTTTCCCAGTACCGTGGAGGCGATACCCAGCAGGCGCTGGCGAGCTTCCAGGACGGTTTCACGGAGAAGGAGGCCGCCGCGGTGTACCGGGAGATCCACGACCTGGCGGCCCACCTGCTGAGGACCTACAGCGGCAGCGGCAAGCGTTTCTACATCGGACACTGGGAGGGCGACTGGCATCTCCGGTGGGATTACGACCGGAAGCGGCCGCTCCGCCCGGAGACGGTGGAGGGAATGGTCCGATGGCTCAACACGCGGCAGCGGGCCATCGACGATGCCAGGCGGGAGACACCCCACCATGACGTGGAGGTCTACGGCTACGCCGAGGTCAACCTGGTGCAGCGGGGGCTGCGGGGGGATCCCTGTGCCACAACCGAGGTGCTGCCGAAGGTCGACGTGGACTACGTCTCCTACTCGGCCTGGGACACCACCAACTATCCAAAGTCGGCCGGCGCCATGCGCGAGAAGCTCTTCGCCGCCCTTGACTTCATCGAGGCCCACCTCCGGCCCCGATCCGGCCTCCCCGCGGGAAGACGGGTCTGGATCGGGGAGTTCGGGTACCCGGCCATCAAGTTCAGCGAGGTCCAGGCGGACCTCCGGTGCCGGTGGGTCATCCGGGCGGGTCTGGAATGGGGCTGCCCCTTCGTGCTGTACTGGGAGCTCTACAACAACGAGGTGGAGCCGGACGGCACGCAGCGGGGCTACTGGATGATCGATGACACGGGCCGGCAAACCCCGGTCTACCAGACCTACCTCGACTATTACCGGGATGCCGGCGCCTTCCTGAGGACCTTCGCGGGCCGGAACGGCCGGCTTCCGACGGGGCGGGAGTTCGCCGCGGCCGCCCTGGCGTTTGCGTCGCTGAGCCCGGAGTGAGGCGGCGGGCCGGCCCCTGGCCGACGAGTTGTCGGAGCAGGTGGCCGTGATACGGCTCGCCCGGGAGAGTTGTCCTTCGAGGGATTGCCCTCCCGGGTGAGGCACTTGTGCAACCGAGGAAATGGAACGGGGGACCGTCGGGTTCGGTATTGGTGAGAGATTGCGAAGGAGGTTTCCATGGCCGATCTGAAAGACACGGTTCTCAAGGAGATGAAGAAGGCAGGCAGGCCGGTCCGCCCCGGGGACGTGGCCAAGGTGCTTGAGGTGGACTCCAAGGTTGTTTCCAAAGCCATCAAGCAGCTCAAGGAGGAGGGGAAGGTCATCTCTCCCAAACGCTGCTTCTACGCCCCGGCCGACTGAACCCCCGGTCGGGACCTGTCGCGCTGGTCTCCCTGTCCTCGGCGCAGAGGGGCAGTGGCCCGTCAACCGCTCGGCCGCCGGGCTCGTCGAAGACATGGCGGTTGTGGTGAAGGGAGGACCCCGTGCGATGTGGCCTCGACAAGCCGTACGTTCGTGCAGGAATCGGAAGGTTGCGGGGTCTGCTCCCGGACGGCACACGGCCGGGGGCCGGGCGGGTTGGCAGGGTTCTGCTTGTTGCGTGCCTGTTGACGGGAAACGGCCTCACCCAGCAGTTCGAGCTCCGGACCACGGACGGCCTGGCGCTCGGGCTGTCGCCGGATGGACTGGTGACCTCGGTTCGCGTGGGGGAGACCGAGCTGACCCAGGATCCGGCGCCGCTTCTGGTTCTGAGGGATCTCAGCTCGGCGGGAACGGCCTTTGAGCCGAACCGCCTGGCGAACCCCGGGTTCGAGAACGGGCTGGAGCAGTGGCAGGAGGTCCAGAGCGACGGCGCCCAGGGTGTCCTCGCCGGCGGGTCGGCCCATTCCGGCAACGGCGTCCTGGAGCTCTCCGGCGGCTCCCAGGATGAGGTCGGTTGGGTGGCGTGGGCCGCCGATCCCGTGGAGATCTCCCCGGGAGAGCGCCTGAGGGTGGGGGCCTGGTGGAAGAGCCCCGAGGGCTTTCTGGTCGAGGATTCCGGCACGGCGCCGGCCCTCCAGATGGTGCAGTGGCGGAAGTTCCAGCACCACACCGGGCTGTACGTACAGTGGCTCGATGGGGCGGGGAAGCTCGTGGGCGACACCGAGCTTGCCGTGGCGCTTCACGTGAACTGCTCCACCTGGAAGCTGACCCGGAGGGAGCTCGTGGCGCCCGGCGGGGCCGCGGCGGTCCGTGTGATCATCGGGGCGAAGCTTTTCGGTGAAACGGTATGGGTGGACGATCTCTCCGTGGTTGCCGCAACGGAGCCGGAGCGCGCCGTCTCGGCGGTGGTGACACCCTGCGCGGGAGAGGAGAACTGTGTCGAGATCTCGGGCTCCGAGGTCGGGGGCCTTCGGGTCACGGCGCGGGTTGCCGACGTGGGGACGGCCCTTCGGGTGGACGGCGCGGTGTCCGACTCCTCCGGAACGGATCGCGCACTCGATCTGAAGGTCGAGGTCCCCGTCGCCGTTGACGAAGGGTGGACCTGGTGGGACGACGCCCACGTCAGCCGGCCCGTGGCGGGGGATGGACGGTACGAACACGAGGTCAGCGCCGTGTCCGACGGTTGGCTTCCGGTCTCGTTGTACCCCTACGGCGGCCTGGGGAGCCTTTCCGGCGGGGCCGGGCTCGCCCTCGCCCTTCCCCCGGAGGTGCCCCAGCTCGGCGAGATCGCCTACGACGCCGCCCGCGGCGTGCTGGAAGTGACGTTTCACCTGGGAATCTCGCCTCTGGCTGGCCAGCTGAACGGCCAGGCGCGGTTTCATGCGCTCGTGTTCCGCGCCGATCCCCAGTGGGGCTTTCGCGACATCATCGAGCGGTACCGGGATCTCTTCCCCGATGCCTTGAGCCCCCAGGTCAGGCTCTACGGCTTCAAGGGCAGCAGCCAGGGGTACTACTACACGCCGGCGGGTGCTGCCCAGGTCCTGGCCGAGGATGCGACCAACACCTATTCGACCCAGTACACCTCCAGCGACCTTGCCATCAAGGTCGCCCCGGCTGGAGATCCCCGGCCGACGCTGGACGATCTGCTCGAAACGGTGAACGAGATGGCGGAGAGCGCCGACGAACGAACCCGGGGAAGGGCCGCGGCCATCCGCTCCAGTGCGGTGACCGACACCAACGGTGAGTGGCTGATCAAGCACGTGATGGTTCCCGTCTGGGCCGAGGACTGGTGGGAGGCCAGCTGGATCGCCAACATGGACCCGGAGATCGAAGGGGGCCAGGCCCAGTGGAACCTCCAGTACCGGATCGATGCGGCCTTCGCCGCGTGTGCGGCGGCGGGCGCCCATCTCGACGGGGTCCAGATCGACAGTTTCATGTCCACACCCTCCTTCGATTTCCGGCCCGAGGCGATCGCGGCCGCCGGCCAGACCCTCGGATACTCCCCCCACACCTACCGGCCCGCCGTTCACAACGGCTTCTCGGTCTGGGAATACCTGACGTGGCTGCGGCGGCACCTGGACGAGACCTGGGGGACCGACCGCGGCATCACCATCAATTTCTGGGGAATTGCGCACCCGTACTACCTCGCGCCCTTCATCGACGGCTTCGGCAGCGAGGGGAACATCGGGCGGGACGGGACCGGCCCCAACTGGAACCTGGAGATCCAGGACTACCGCCGGGCTGTGGCGGACCGGCGTCCTTACCTCTTCACGAACCAGACCGTCGGTTTCACCGAGGACCAGGCCCGGCTTTTCGAGGGTCCGGCCATCCTCTTCGGGGTGCCCTCCGGCGTGGGGCCCAATGGACACGACTGGGAGCCCGAGGCCGAAGCTCTGGTTGAGGAGGCCGCGGAGCTGGTCTTCACCTTCTGGGCGGCCGGCTGGGAGCCCCTGACCTGCGCCCGAACCACCGACCCCGAGGTCCTCATGGAACGGTTCGGCCGCATGGGACCGCCCAGGGATCCCTCGGCGCCTCCCGGCATCTTCTTCACCGTCTACAACCCGGACGATGCCGGTCGCGACGTGACGATCTCCATCGATCTCGGGGGGCTGGGCCTCTCCCAAGTCTCCACGCTGCGCCTCACGGACGGTGCAACGGGCGAGCCCATCCCCTTTTCCCGCGACGGCGGCTTCATGAGCCTGACGCTGGCCCTGGAGGCCCATCAGGCCAGGGTCGTGCACCTCCTGCCCTCCCCCCGGACCGGCCGTCCGGCTGGCCGCAGGATGCCGTAACTCGAGATCGTGTCGGTCCAGGCCTCTGGCGCTCTGCAGGCGCCCGGGGGCTTGGATTGCGCCGTGACCTGGGCTACAGTTCGCTGGCCGAGGCTGGAGGTGAAGCCATGAGTACGGGAGTGCGGGTGGCCCGGACAGGGCCCTCGGGTGAGAAGATCCGGTCGGACCTGGTGGTTCGGTACGAGCCGGGGGGCTCGCCTCTGGCCGTCCAGGTCCGGAGCAAGGTGGGATACCTGTACGGTGAGGCCATCGAGGCGGCGGCACGGCGGGTGGCGGAGGTCTTCGGTGCCACCACGGGCACGCTCTCGGTGGAGGATTACGGAGCCCTGGAGTGGGTGATCCTCGCTCGTGTGGAGGCCTGTCTGCGGCGGGCTGGCCTGGCCGGCGACCCCGTGCTGCCCGAACCGGCGCCGGGTGCCACGGCGCTCCGGAAGCGCCGGCGTCTGCGCCGGAGCCGTCTCTACGTGCCGGGGAGCGGACCCAAACTGATGCTCTCGGCCGGCCTCTACGGCGCCGACGGCATCATCCTGGACCTGGAGGACTCCGTCGCCCTGGCCGAGAAGGACACGGCCCGGCTCCTGGTCCGGAACGCCCTGGTGGCCATGGACTGGGGATCGTCGGAGCGGATGGTGCGCATCAACCAGGGCGCGCTGGGAATGGCCGACCTCGAGGCCATCGCTCCCCACAACGTCCACACGATCCTGCTCCCCAAGGTCGAGCGGCCGGAGGAGATCACCGCGGTGGCTGCCCGGCTCCGGGAGCTGGTGGACGACCCGCCCTTCCTCATGCCGATCCTCGAGTCGCCGCTCGGCATCGCGAACGCCTACGAAATCGCTGCGGCCGACGAGCTGGTGGTGGCGCTGACCCTCGGCCTGGAGGATCTCTCGGCCGAGCTGGGAGCGCCCCGGACCCCGGAGGCCTGGGAGAGCTTTCTGGCCCGCCAGACCACGGTCTACGCCGCCCGGGCCGCCGGCGTCGATCCCATCGCCTCGGTGTTTTCCGACATCCGCGACGAGGCCGGCCTGGAGGCCTACGTTCGCCGCGAGCGGGGCCTGGGCTTCGAAGGGATCGGCTGCATCCACCCGGGCCAGATTCCCGTGGTGCACCGGGCCATGGCCCCCGGCGAGGCCGAGCTGGAGAAGGCGCTGCGCATCGTCCGCGCCGCCCGCGAGGCCGAGGCCCGGGGGCTGGGCGCCGTGGCCGTGGGCTCCAAGATGGTGGACCCGCCGGTGGTGGCCCAGGCCCAACGCACCGTGGAGCTGGCCGTGGCCGCCGGCATGCTCGATTCGGATCTGGAGGCCGCCAATGAGTAGGGGAAACGAGCTCGTCAGGAACGCCGCCGGACGCCTGGTGCCGGCCGAGGTCAACGGGGCCGGGCAGGTTCCCTTCGCCGGCGTGGGCGGCCACCGGCCCTCGGGGCGGAAGGCGGCGCCGGAGATCCGGAGCTGCCTGGACTACCCGGCCGACGGCGACAAGCGCGTGGGCTCGCTGCAGGAGGCCCTGGAGCGGGTGGGCCTGGCCGACGGCATGGTCGTCTCCACCCACCATCACCTGAGAAACGGTGACGCCGTGGCCAACATGGTCTTCGACGCTGCGGCCGAGCTGGGGGTGAAGGACCTCATGTGGTTCCCGTCGGCCTCCTTTCCCGTCCACGCCAACCAGATCGGGCACATGGACTCGGGCGTGATCCACCACATCGAGGGCTCCATGAACGGCCCACTGGGCGACTACTGCACGGCCGGCAAGATGCGGGGCCTCGGCGTGCTGCGCTCCCACGGGGGCCGCTGGCAGGCCATCCAGGATGGCGAGGTCCACATCGACGTTGCCGTCATCGCGGCGCCCACGGCCGACCCCTTCGGCAACGCCAACGCCCTGAACGGCCCCGCCGCCTGCGGCCTCCTGGGCTTCGCCCTGGCCGACTCCATTTACGCCGAGCGGGTCATCGTCGTCACCGACAATCTGGTGCCCTTTCCCTGTCTCCCGTGGCAGATCCAGGGCAACAACGTGGACGTGGTGGTCGAGGTGCCCTCCATCGGCGATCCCGCCAAGATCGTCTCGGGGACCACGCGGATCACCAGGAGCCCCGACCGCCTGCGCATCGCCGAGCTGGCCGCGCGCTTCTGCGCCGAGACGGGCATCCTGCACGACGGCTTCTCCTTCCAGGCCGGTGCCGGCGGCACGACGCTGGCCTTCGCCATCTACCTGCGGGATCTGATGAAGGAGCGGGGCGTCACGGCCAGCTTCGCCCGGGGCGGCTCCACCAAGTACATGGTGGAGATGCTTCGGGAGGGGCTCATCGGGGCCATCCTCGACGGGCAGACCTTCGACCTGGACGGCGTGGCCTCCATGCGCGACGATCCGCGCCACGTGGACACCTCACCCTTCACCTCCTACAACTTCCACGGCAAGGGGAACTTCGCCTCCATGGTGGACGTGGCCGTTTTAGGCGCCACCGAGGTGGACGTCAACTTCAACGGCAACGTGGTCACCCACTCCGACGGCCGTCTCCTCCACGGCATCGGCGGCTGGCAGAACTGCCTGGCCGCCCGGACCACCATGCTTCTGGTGCCTTCCTTCCGGGACCGGATCCCCGTCATCGTCGACGAGGTGACGACCCTCTGCGGCCCCGGCGAGCTGATCGACGTGGTGGTCACCGAGCGCGGTATCGCCATCAACCCGCGCCGGCAGGACCTCCTGGACGCCGTCAAGGGATCGGACCTGCCCATCCGCGACATCCACGACCTCAAGGCCGAGCTGGACCGCCTCTGCGGCGCGCCCCAGAAGATCGAGCGGACCCGGGACCCCGTCGCCGTCGTCAAGTGGGTCGACGGCACCGTCCTCGACACCGTGTGGCGGATCTGACTCTCAGCTCCGCACCGCGGAGCATTGCGTTGGAAATGGTGCCCGACTCGGTGATTCCGGATTCCCGCCACCTGGCGGCGGTGGGCGAGGTCGGCCTGCACCGCCTCGGACGAAAAGGTGGCGAGGTCCCTCGATGGAGAAACGGCGGAGGCGTTGGGCGCCTCCGCCGTCGGTTGGGTTGATGGTCCGCTTTTCCGATGGCCGGTGACGATGCCCTACGCCTGGGCGAGGTCGAAGCGGTCGAGGTTCATGACCTTGTTCCACGCGGCGACGAAGTCGTTGACGAACTTCTCCCCGGAATCCTCGGAGGCGTAGACCTCCGCCAGGGCCCGAAGCTGGGAGTTGGAGCCGAAGACGAGATCGACCCGTGTGGCGGTCCACCTGAGCTCACCCGTCGAGCGGTCGCGGCCCTCGAAGAGGTCGGCGTCCCCGGAGGTCGGCCGCCACTCGGTCCCCATGTGGAGCAGGTTAACGAAGAAATCGTTAGTCAGCGTCTGGGGCCGCTCGGTGAAGACACCGTGCCGGGACTGGCCGTGGTTCGTGTCCAGCACGCGGAGGCCGCCGACGAGCACCGTCATCTCGGGTGCGGTCAGGGTCAGCAGTTGCGCCCGGTCTACCAGGAGCTCCTCGGCGGGCACGGAGTACTTGCCCTGGAGATAGTTGCGGAAGCCGTCGGCCACGGGCTCGAGCACGGCGAAGGAGGCTGCGTCGGTCTGCTCCTGAGAGGCGTCCATCCGCCCCGGCGTGAAGGGTACCTTGACGTTGAAGCCGGTATTCCTGGCCGCCTGCTCGACACCGGCGCATCCTGCGAGAACGATCAGGTCCGCCAGCGAGACCCTCGTGCCGTCGGTCTGGGCGCCGTTGAAGGCGCTCCGGATGCCCTCGAGGACGTCGAGCACCTTGGCCAGCCGGGCCGGCTGGTTGACATCCCAGTCCTTCTGCGGGGCCAGGCGGATCCGGGCGCCGTTGGCGCCGCCCCGCCGGTCGGAGCCGCGGAAGGTGGAAGCCGACGACCAGGCGGTGTACACCAGCTCAGCGATGGACAGGCCCGAGGCCAGGATCCTTGCCTTGAGGTCCTCCACGTCCCTCTCCCCGATCAGCTCGTGATCGGCGGCGGGGATGGGATCCTGCCAGAGGAACTCCTCGGCCGGGACGTCGGGGCCGAGGTAGCGTGTCCGTGGGCCCATGTCGCGGTGGGTCAGCTTGAACCAGGCGCGGCCGAAGGCCGCCGCGAACTCTCCGGGGTTCTCGTGGAAGCGCTTCGAGATCGGTCCGTAGATGGGGTCCATCCTCAGGGCGAGGTCCGTCGTCAACATGACGGGTGCGTGCCGTTTCGACGGATCGTGGGCGTCGGGCACGAGCTCCGCCGCGGCCGGATCGGTGGCGACCCACTGCCACGCTCCTGCGGGGCTCTTCTCCAGGTTCCAGTCGTAACGGAATAGGGTCTCGAAGAAGCTGTTGTCCCACCGGGTTGGCGTCGGGGTCCAGGCTCCCTCCAGGCCGCTGGTGATCGTGTCGGAACCCTTGCCGGTGCCGAAGCTGTTCTTCCACCCAAGGCCCTGCTCCTCCACGGGGGCCGCCTCGGGCTCGGGCCCCAGGTGGGATGCCGGCCCGGCGCCGTGGAACTTGCCGAAGGTGTGCCCGCCGGCGATCAGCGCCACGGTCTCCTCGTCGTTCATGGACATGCGCGCGAACGTCTCTCGGATGTCGCGCGCCGCCGCCAGCACGTTGGGCTCGCCGTTGGGGCCCTCGGGATTGACATAGATCAGACCCATCTGTACGGCGGCCAGCGGGTTTTCCAGCTTCTGCCCTGCGGTGTGACGCTGGTCGTCGAGCCACTCCTTCTCCGGACCCCAGTCGACGTCCTCCTCCGGTTCCCAGATGTCCTCGCGCCCGCCGGCGAAGCCGCCGGACTCGAAGCCCATGGATTCCAGCGCCACGTTGCCGGCCAGGATCATGAGGTCGGCCCAGGAGAGCTTGCGGCCGTACTTCTTCTTGATGGGCCAGAGCAGCCGGCGGGCCTTGTCGAGGTTGACGTTGTCGGGCCAGCTGTTGAGGGGGGCGAGGCGCTGGCTGCCGCGGCTGGCGCCGCCCCGGCCGTCGCCGGCGCGGTAGGTCCCGGCGCTGTGCCACGCCATCCGGATGAAGAGAGGGCCGTAGTGGCCGAAGTCCGCCGGCCACCAGTCCTGCGAGTCGGTCATCATCGCGGTGAGGTCCGCCTTGACGGCCGTCAGGTCGAGGCTCTCGAACTCTCTCGCGTAGTCGAAGTCCTCGCCCATGGGATCGGAAAGGGGCGAGTGTTGGTGGAGGATCTTCAGGTTCAACTGATTGGGCCACCAGTCGCGGATGGAGGTGCCTCG
Source organism: uncultured Thermoanaerobaculia bacterium (assembly GCA_964641295.1). GTDB lineage: Bacteria > Acidobacteriota > Thermoanaerobaculia > Thermoanaerobaculales > Sulfomarinibacteraceae > JAADFK01. The sequence continues at coordinate 22,297 of CAZXNA010000024.1, read as the reverse complement.
AGCAGGCTGTTTGCTGTCTTCCTTCATGATGTCTTCTCCTCTTGGTCTCGCCGGGGTTGACGATCGGCCGGCGCGTGCGCCCTTCCGGCCGCGGCGGTGGATCACGCGGCCAGGGTGGCGCCGATCATCCAGAGCGTCTTCTCGGTGGCGGTGCACAGGCCGTCCAGCAGTCCGGTGGTCACCCGGTCGGCCTTCTCCTCGGCGGCCTCGGCGGCGACGCACATCTCCCCGTGGAGGAGCTGGAGATCGGCCAGGGTCCGCTGCAACATGACCTCGCCGGCAGGGATCTCGGGATCCTCGGAGATGGTGGCGACGGCCAGCATGGCGGCCAGCGTGTGGTGGGGCACCCCACCCAGCTGGAGGATGCGCTCGGCGATCTCGTCGATGGCGTCGGCCCAGCTGTCGTAGAGCGACTCGAAGAGCTCGTGGTACTGAAAGAAGCGGGGGCCGCTGACGTTCCAGTGGTAGTGCCGCAGCTTCTGGTAGAAGACCGTGGCGTCGGCCAGGAGCCGGTTGAGGTTCTCGGTGATGTTCGTTTCGTTGCTATTCATGTTTTCCTCCTTTTTTTTGGGTCACCTCGGTGACACCCCGGTACATTGCAGGGGCCGTGCCAACCGGTAACGGTTTGTAACCAACTGTCGCCACAGCGGTTCCAGGATTGCCAGGAACGAAAGCGGTTCGTGACACGATATTTCGCATGTTGCACGCGAAATAGCGCGCCAGAACGTGATATCGTGTCGGTACCATGGGCTGGCTGGAATCGATCCTGGACTCCGTCCGTGAGCTCGTGCCGGCGGACCTGGCGGCGGTGCTGGAACTGGAGAACGAGGACACCCTCCGTGTCCTGGCGGCCGCCGGTCCCCTGGCCTCGCCCCGCGTCGAGCACCTGCGGGTGGACCTCGGGGTCCGTCCCGCCCTGCGGATGGCCCTGGCCGGCAACGGCCCCACGGTCCTCGACGACGCCCACCTGGAGCACAACGAGCCCGATCCCTACGTGGAGGTCGTCCCCCTGCCAGGCGATCATTCCTGCCTGGCGGCGCCCCTGAGGGTCGAGGGCCGGCTGGTGGGCGCCATGACCCTCGATGTGCTCCAGTGCGGAGTCTTCTCCTCGGATGGCCTGCTCCGGGCCATCGGCGCCTTCGCCCGGCTGGCCGCCATGGTCATGACCGAGCGCCGGACCTCCGAGCGCCTCTCCCGCGACCTGGAGTCGCTGGCGGCCGCCGCCGCGGAGCTCAGCCCCGAGGGGCCGACCGGGGCGGCGCTGGTGGGCCACTCCCGACCGTGGCTCGAGGCCGTGGAGCTCCTGCGTCTGGTCGCCCCGGCCCCGACCTCGGTGTTGCTTCTGGGCGAGACGGGCACCGGCAAGGAGCAGGCGGCGCGGGCGATCCACCAGTGGTCGCCACGGGCGCGGAGGCCCTTCCTGGCCGTCAACTGCTCCGTGCTCTCGCGGGAGCTGGCCATGGCCGAGCTCTTCGGCCACGAGCGGGGCGCTTTCACCGGCGCCGAACGCCGGCGCGCCGGCCGCTTCGAGCTGGCCGACGGCGGCACCCTCTTCCTCGACGAGGTGGCCGAGCTGCCGGCCGAGGCCCAGGCCATGCTGCTCCACGTCCTCCAGGAGGGCGCCTTTGAACGCCTGGGCGGCACGACGACCCTCCACGTGGATGTCCGCGTCATCGCCGCCACCCACCGCGACCTCGAGGCCGAGGTTGCCGCCGGGCGGTTCCGCGACGACCTCTTCTTCCGGCTGGGGGCCTTTCCCGTCCGGCTGCCGCCGTTGAGGGAGCGCCCCGGCGACGTCCTGCTGCTGGCCCAGCACCTCCTCGGCCGGCTGCGCCAACGGCTGGACATGCCCGGGCTCCTCCTCGGCGAGGACGCCATCGATGTCCTCGAAGGCCACAGCTGGCCCGGCAATGTTCGCGAGCTGGGCAACGTCCTCGAACGCGCCGCCATCCTAGCCGGCGGCGGCACCATCGGTGCCCACCACGTTGAGCTGGGCCGCGACCGGGAGCCCCTGACCCGGGAGGCGCCCCTCCCCGTCGCCCTGCCCGAGGGCTACGACCTCCCCGAAGGGCTCCGCCCCCTGGAGCACGCCCAGGCCCTGGTCATCCTGCAGACCCTCCACGAGTCCGGCAACCGCCTCGCCGGCCGCGGCGGCGCCGCAGAGCGCCTGGGCGTCCCCCCCAGCACCCTGGCCAGCACCATCAAGCGCCTCGGTCTTCGGCGGCCGCGGCGGTGAGCGGCCTCGCGGCCCCCGGACCACCGCCCGGGTCGGGGCTGGGCTGACCCACCTCCGCGGCCTGGACGGCGCTGCGTGATGCCCGCGCCATCTTCATCCGCGAGGACACCGGAAGCCCTTCCACACCCTCACCTTCCGGGACCACCTGCTGCCCTGCTCTTCGAGCCCATCGGCGCCGGGGAGGCGTGCCGGGTGAGGCGAGGAGTGATGAATGATGATGAGGGGGACCGTGGCCATGGAGTTCTTGTGGGGGACCCGGCGATTGGGCGTGGGCTGTGCCCCGGGTGACACGACGCTCCGCCGCTTTCATCGATCGTTCCGTTTCCCGGCCCGGTTGGGCAAATCCTCGCTGCTTGGGGTAGAATCTGCGGCCGGGGTGGGGCCTCAGCAAGCCAGCGCCGGGCGCGGCGGGGCGCCCGCCGCTGGAGGATTGCATGGCGCCGAAATCCATTCTCGACCTGGTGGGGAACACGCCCCTGGTCGAGCTCCGTCACATGGTGGAGCCCGGCATGGCCCGCGTGATGCTCAAGATGGAATCGTTCAATCCGTCGGGCTCCCTCAAGGACCGCATCGTCAAGTACATCATCGAGAAGGCCGAGGCCGAGGGCCGGCTCAAACCCGACCAGATCATCACGGACGCCTCCTCGGGCAACACGGGGATCGCCATCGGGATGGTCTCGGCCCTCAAGGGCTACCGCTCGCGGGTGTTCATGCCGGAGACCAAGTCCATCGAGCGTCGGAAGATCATGAAGGCCTGGGGGACGGAGCTGGTGCTGACCACGGGTGAGGACCAGAACTCGCACATCTGGGCGGTGGAGCAGGCGGTCCGCGAGAACGACGTCTACTTCTACCTGGACCAGAACGGCAACCCGGGCAACTGGGAGGCCCACTACCACGGCACGGCGGCCGAACTGGTGGAGCAGACGGGTGGGAAGCTGGACGCCTTCGTGGCGGGGGTCGGGACCGGTGGCGTGCTGATGGGCGTCGCGCGGAAGTTCCTGGAGGCGGGGATGGGAACGCGCATCGTCGCCGTGGAGCCCGACGACCCCCACTCCCACATCGAAGGGCTGCTGCACTTCGACGGCAGCTACGAGCCGCCCATCTGGGACCGCTCGCTGATCGACGAGCAGATTCGCGTGTCCGACGAGGTTGCCTTCGAGACGGCGCGGCGCCTGGCCCGGGAGGAGGGGATCTTCTGCGGGGTCTCCACGGGGGCGACCACATGGATCGCCCTCCAGGAGGCACGGCGGCTGGGCGAGGACAAGGTCGTCGTCGCCATTGCGGGTGACCGGGGAGAGCGCTACCTCTCCACCCCACTGGTCTCGGGCTGAGCCAGCCGGGTTTTTCCTCCGGCCAGGCCGGGTCATTCATGGGGGATCGCGGCGAGCGGCGGGGGCTGTGTGTCAGGGTAGTCCGTTTGAGTGAGGGGAAGGCAAGGCGCACTTGACGGCACGTCGGAGGTCTCTCCGGGCGACGAGCAAGGCGGCGGTTTGCAGATCTGGCCGGGCAGCGGATCACTGATGAATAATCCGGGCACGTGACGTGGGCGGGCGGCGCGGCGTTACCATGGGTGAATGGACGGCCCGTTTCCATCACCCTCGAATGCCCAGGAGCGCGGGTTCCGGAGGATTGTGTCGTTGCTCATCGGGCTGGTGGTGGCGCCCACCGCCCTTCTGCTGGTGATCGGCATCCTCATGCTGGTGCTATGGCGATCTCCCCTCAACCTGGTGTTCGGAATCCTGGTCACGGCCCTGGTGGTTTGCCTGGTCACCGGATCGGTGATCGCGCTCGTCCTCCTCCGGCGGGAGGCCCGGCTCTCCCGGCTGCAGACGGACTTCGTTTCCAAGATCAGCCACGAGCTGCGGACACCGCTAACATCGATACTGATGTTCGCCGAAATGGCCGCGGACCAGTCGACCGATCCCACCGAGCGGGTACTCTGCATGGAGGGGATCCAGAGGGAGGCGCTCCGCCTCCAGCGGCGGATTGAGCGGTTGCTGGAGTGGGGCCGCATGGAGGCGGGCCGGCGCCGGTACAGGAGGGCGGTACTGGATCCCGCCGACGTCGTGGAGGAGGCCCTTGGGGTTTTTCGCGGCTCGGCCCAGGGGCGGGACCTCCCCATCCATGTGGAGATCACACGCCCCCTGCCTCCCATCGAGGGGGACCGGGCGGCGTTGGCGGACGCCTTCCTCAACCTGCTCGGCAATGCCGTGAAGTACACGGGCGAGGAGAAGCGGATCGTCGTGGGCGCCTCGTCGGACGGCAAGGCCGTCCGGCTCTTCGTACGCGACAACGGTCCGGGCATCCCGCGGAGGGAGCAGCGCCAGATCTTCCAGAAGTTCTACCGGGCCGACGATCGCCTGTCGCGCGCGGTGGAGGGGACGGGGCTCGGCCTCGCCATCGTGCAGCACATCGCCAACGGCCACGGTGGCCGGGTGGAGGTGGACAGTGAGCCGGGAGAGGGTTCCACATTCTCCATCGTGCTACCCGCCGTGGATGAGCGGGAGAAGCCGTCATGAACGATGCCGAACGCCGCATCCTGGTGGTGGAGGACGATCCCTCGATCCTGCAGGGGCTCGGACTCGCCCTCCGGCGTCAGGGCTACGAGGTGCACACCGCCGATGATGGCCAGCGCGGCCTCGAGCTGGCCCGCCACGATCGGTGGGACCTCATCGTCCTCGACCTGATGTTGCCCGGCCGCAACGGCTACGAGATCCTGGCCGCCCTTCGGGCCGCCGGTGATGACACGCCGGTTCTCATCCTCAGCGCCCGGTCGGACGAGATGGACCGGATCCGGGGGCTGGACCTGGGCGCCGACGACTATGTCTCCAAGCCGTTCTCCCTGGGAGAGCTGCTGGCACGGGTGCGTGCCATGCTCCGCCGCCGGCGACGGGACGAGGAGACGGCTCTCGTCGTGGGCCCCCTCGAGGTCGACACGGCAAGCCACACGGTGTTGAGGGACGGGCGGCCCGTCGAGCTGACCGCCACGGAGTACCAGGTGCTCGTGCTGCTGGTTCGTGCCGGGGACCGTGTTCTCTCCCGCCAGCAGATCCTGGACGCCGTGTGGGGCCCGGGGCACTACGGCTCCATCCGCACGGTGGACAACTTCATCGCCCAGCTCAGGTCCAAGCTCGAGGAGGATCCGGCCAGGCCACTGCTGATCGAGACGGTGCGAGGTTTCGGCTACCGGCTCCGTGACGGCTCCACGGGGCGGTAATCGATGGCGAATCTGCCGGGCGATCGGCGCCGAAGCATGTTGCAGAGTCGCCCGGGTAACGGGTTCGGTGGCGGAAGGTTTCCATCACGACCGTCGATTCCCCAGTGGCGGGCGCCCGGTGGAAGCCGCTCGATCCTGACACGATCCTGACACAGTCCCGAAGGAACCCTGAAACCCAGGCCCCATGATGAACTTGGGGCGGCAGCCCGCCGGGACGGCGATCGTGACGGTCTGGCACGGCCTGCACCGGCAGCGGAACCCGCGGTCCGGAGCGCCCGGTCGGCCGTCCGAGAAGGGAAGATCCGTGAGGATTGGACAGATCATCCAGGGCGGCATGGGCGTGGCGATCTCCGACTGGCGCCTGGCCCAGGCGGTCTCCGCGACGGGCCAGCTCGGTGTGGTCTCCGGCACGGGCATTGGGACGGTGGTGGCCGCTCGCCTGGCCGGCGGCGATCCCGGCGGCCGCGTGCGCGGCGCCCTGGAACTCTTCCCTGACCAGGAGGCGGTCCAACGTGTTCTCCGGCGCTACTCGGCGGCGTCGGCCCGATCCCCGCGGCCTCCCCTGTGGTCGCCCGAGCCGCCCCGTGGGCTCGTGGAGCTGACGGTGATGGCGGCCTTCGTCGAGATCACCCTCGCCCGCGAGGGCCACGGCGGTGCCGTGGGCATGAACCTGCTCGAGAAGATCCAGATGCCCACCATGGCCACCCTCTACGGCGCCATGCTCGCTGGCGTGGGTGTGGTCATCATGGGAGCCGGGATCCCCCACCAGATCCCCGGCATCCTCGACCGTCTCGTCCGGCACGAGCCCGTTGCCTACCGCCTCGACCTTCAGGCAGCGGCGCCGGGCGACGAGCTCGTCATGCACTTCGACCCGGCCGCCACTTTCCCCGGGATGGCACGGCGGACCGGGACCCTCACGAAACCCCTCTTCCTGCCCATCGTGTCCTCCACCGTGCTCGCGAAGGCGCTCCTGAGGCGTTCGGCCGACGGTATCGATGGGTTTGTGGTGGAGGCGCCCACGGCGGGCGGCCACAACGCCCCGCCTCGAGGCCCCTTGCGCCTCGACCGGCGCGGAGAGCCCGTCTACGGTCCGAAGGACCTGGTGAACCCGGAGCAGATGACGGGCCTTGGTCTGCCATTCTGGCTGGCAGGCGGCGAGGACACGCCCGAGCGGCTCCAACGCGCCCTCGACCTGGGAGCTGCCGGCGTTCAGGTTGGAACAGCCTTCGCCTACTGCGAGGAGTCGGCGATGGAGCCGGAGCTCAAGCGGCGCGTTCTCGCCGCCGTGATGGGAGATCGTGTGGCCGTGCGGACGGACCCCATCGGCTCTCCCACCGGCTACCCGTTCAAGGTGGTCCAGCTCGAGGGAACCCTCTCCGATTCCGCCGTGTACAACGCCAGGCCGAGGCGATGCGACCTGGGGATGCTGCGCTGCCCCGTACGACTCGAGGACGGCTCTGTGGCGCTGCGCTGTCCCGCCGAGCCCGTGGATGGCTTCGTGGCCAAGGGCGGGCGGCCGGAGGATACCGAAGGGGCTGTGTGTCTCTGCAACGGCTTGCTCGCCACCGCAGGTTATCCGAGCCGGCGGGCCGACGGCTACGTGGAGCCCCCCATCGTGACCTCCGGCGATGGTCTCCCGTTCATCGGACGTTTCCTGCGCTCCGGCCGCTCCTCCTACTCCGCCGCCCATGTGCTGGCGTACCTGCTCCACCCGCAAAGCTCCGAGAGCGTCGACCGCCACCTGCAGTCCGCACCGGCCTCCTGCTGAAGAATGGGCTGCTGAAGCCCGTTCGGCGGTGGCGCTTCCCCTGCCGGAGGCAGTTCGGGAGCAGTGGCCCCGAATGGACGACGGCGCTTCTCCACCGTTCAACGGCGATGGATGGAAACCCGGCGGCGCGTGGCAGCTCGTGATCCGTGCAACGCCCGCCACGGGCCTGGCGTCGGCGTCCCAGCCCGGAGCAGGTCACGTCGCGGGTGGTCCGCGTCAGGGCACACAGAGAACTGGAATCGAGCTGCGGCGGACGATGGCCTCGGTGGTCGAGCCGATCATCATCTCGAGGAGCCGGTGGCGGCCGTGGGAGCCGACGCAGATGAGGGTGGCGCCATCCTCCTCGGCGAAATGCTCGAGGACCATGGGGGCGTGACCGGAAGCGGCATGGCGCCGAGCTTCCAGCTCGAGCGGTTCCAGGTACTGGATGGCCTCGGCCACGGTCCGGGCGGCGGCCTCGGGTTCGGCGGCGACGGAAACGATGGACACGGGCACGGAGAGGCTGCGGGCCAACTCACCGCCCCAGCGGAGGGCCCGGCGGGCCCGTCCGCTGCCATCGTAGCCGATGAGGATCCGCTCCAGCGGGCCAGGACCCTCGGGCGTTACGACGACGGGGGTTCTGGAGACGCGCAGCAGCCGCTCGGTGACGGGGCCGGGAAGGTCGCCGTGAACGTCCGCGTTGACTCCGCGCTTGCCGACGGCCATCAGTGCGCAGGCGGACGCCTCCCTGGCCAGTGCCGGGGCGACGGAACCGCGTACGGTGTGAAACTGCGAGGCCACGCCGGCCTCGCGGCAGCGTTCTTCGAAGTGTTGCCGGATCGTCGCTCCCAGGTCGGATAGGAGGGTTTCCACCTGGGGAGTCAGGTTGACCAGTGGCTCGATGCCCATGGCGCCGCTGACGTCCGCGATGAAGGAACCCTCGAGGAAGGCGATGTCGAGGACGTAGATGCCGTGGACGACGGATCCCAGCCGTCCGGCCAGTTGGAGGACCAGCTCCAGGGCACCCTCGCTGCCGGTCGATCCGTCGAGGCCGACGGCCAGGTGACTGAACATGTGAGCCTCCCCTCAGTTGTCCCGCGGGACGCAGATTCCAGCGTAACCGACGACGGAGGCTCGATCCCCGCTCGTGTCGCCGGAGGTGGCGTAGTCGACCAGATGGGCCGTGCCCGCGCCCAGGTGGCGGGACGCCTCGAGCATGACGGTGGCGGGGACGACCCCGCACATGGTGATGCCGTGGCGGCGGACCTCGTTGTAAAGCGCGGAGGGGTCCAGGCTGAGGGCGGCCTCGATGGCGACCCGGTCGCGTTTCCGGGCCACGGCGTCGGGCTCGTAGTGGGTCATGTCGGACGAGGCGACGATCCCCACGGGCTCGCCGGTCCGGATGATGGCCCGGGCCAGGGCGGCGCCCGCCTCCAGGCATTCGGGAAGGCTCAGGTGACCGAACGTGATGGGCAGAACGCGCACTGCGGGACGGCGGGCCATGAGGAAGGGGAGCTGCACCTCGAGGGAGTGCTCGCGCCAGTGGGCGGTGGCGTCGAGACTGGCGGCGGGATACTCCTCGGTGACCAGCCGGCCCAGCTCCACGTCCAGGGGCACGACGCCCAGGGGGGTCTTCCACGCTTGATGGGGCGCCACGGAGACGGTCTCGCCAAGGCCCGTGTGGTTGGGGCCGAGGACGATGACGCGGGCAGGGATCTCCAGATGACCGTAGAGGCGGCCGGCCACTGGCCCCGAGTACATGTAGCCCGCGTGGGGCGCGATGCACCCCAGCAGGTGGTGAGGGTGGGGGTCGGGGACAATGTAGCGCGCGAGGTCCCCCTCGAGGGCCTGACCATTGGCGGGGTAGAACATTCCGGCGACGGCAGGCTCGCGAAGGGCTGCGTGCTGCATGTTTACCTCCTTCTCCATCTTAATGTGGTCCCTCGGGGGCCGTGTTGCCAGTACCAGCGGAGGAAGGGGGGGAACCCGGGAGCCGGCCGGAGAGGGGGAGCCGGGGAGATCCGGTCGTGGGGTTCTCAGGGGGAATTTTGTGCGTCCCGCAGTCGTCTGATGATGGCGGCGTCGGCGGGAGGGGTGTCCAACCCGTCCAGATCGGCGGGCTCCACCCAGCGGAGCGTCTGGTTCTCGAGGGGGGTGGCGGTGCCCTCCACGATGGTTGCCTCGAAGAAGAGGAGGAGGATGCGGCGGCCGGGCTCGCGGTGGATGGCGAAGGTCACGGGGGCGAGCACGCGGGCTTCGATGGCCAGCTCCTCACGGAGCTCGCGGACGAGGGCCTCTTCGGGGTCCTCGCCGGGGGCGACCTTGCCGCCGGGAAACTCCCACAGGCCCTCCATGTGACGGCCCTTGGGCCGTGTGGCCATGAGAATCCGGCCGCGATCATCGCGGAGAACGGCGGCAACGACGACGGTCAGCTGTGGCTGTTTCAAGACGGACGGGCCGGTCACTGGGGTCCGGGGAGGTCGATCCTGGCGACGCGGTCGGGGTCGGCGCCGAGGCCGCGGAGGAAGAGGTCGGCGTAGTGGTCGGCCACCGCCTCGGCGGGCAGCCGGCCCTCCGGATCGAACCAGCGGGCGATCCAGTTGATGGCGCCGAGGATGGCGAAGCCGGTCAGGGCAGGGTCGGCCGGGAGAAGCTCGCCGCTCTCGATACCGTCCTGGATGATGCGCCGGAAACGCCCCTCGTAGCGGTCGCGCAGGGCGATGATGGTCCCGAGGTACGGTTCGGAGAGGGCTCCGAACTCCAGGGTCATGGCCGAGGCGGCCAGCTCGTCGATGACGACGGAGATGGAGGCGCGGATCAGGGCGCCGAGGCGAGCAGCCGGCGAGACATCGGCCGCATCGGCCTGGTCCGCCAGGGCGAGGAGGCACTGGAGGCTGTGTTCGTGACAGGCGAAGAGGATCTCTTCCTTGCTCTTGAAGTAGTAGTAGAGGCTCCCCTGGGTCATGAGGAGCTCGGCGGCGATGTCGTCCATGGTGGTGCCGTAGTAGCCCTTCTTCTTGAAGGCCCGGGCCGCCGCGCGGAGGATCTCCTGCTTTCGACGGGCCGCCTTGAGCTCCCGACGTGTGGGGGTCATCTCACCTCCTGACAACAAAAAAGGTAACCGTTGCGCAGGGTGCTGTCAAATGGCCGTTCAAAAGGTGAATGTGCCGGGAGGATCGCCGGCCGGCCTCCCCCGCGACCCGGATCCCCCGGAAACGATCCGGGGTAAGATGTTCCCATGTCGGAAGCGTGCGATCGTCTGGTGACCATCATGGATCGGCTCCGGGAGCCGGGGGGCTGTCCCTGGGACCGGGAGCAGACCCTGGAGAGTCTGACGGGCTACCTCCTGGAGGAGGCGTACGAGGTCGTGGATGCCGTGCAGTCGGGCGAGCCGGCCCGGTTGCGCGAGGAGCTGGGGGACCTGTTGCTGCAGATCGTCTTCATGGCGCGGATCTCCCGGGAGAACGGCTGGTTCGGTCTGGACGACGTCTGCGACGGCATCTCCGAGAAGATGATCCGGCGGCATCCCCACGTCTTCGGTGACCGCACCGTGGGCGATGCGCGGGAGGTGGAGCGCAACTGGGAGGAGATCAAGCAGCAGGAGCGGGCCCACGAGCCAGCGAGCTCGGCCCTTGACGGTATTCCGCGCTCCCTTCCCGGGCTGCTCAAGGCCTTTCGCATGACGGAGAAGGCGGCCGCCCTGGGCTTCGACTGGGAGCGGCCGGCAGACGTGCTCCACAAGCTCCACGAAGAGGTCGAGGAGTTGGAAGCCGAGGTGGTCAGCGAAGACCCCTCGGCGTTGGACCGGGTCCGGGGCGAGTTGGGCGACGTGTTCTTCGTCCTGGCAAACCTGGCCCGCCACCTGGGCGTGGAGCCGGAAACGGCGTTGCAGCGTACCAACGAGAAGTTCCTCCGGCGTTTCCGGGCCATGGAGGAGGCGGCGGCCGCGGAGGGCCGTCCGCTTCGTGACCATGACCTGGAGGAGCTGGACGGACTGTGGGAACGGGCGAAGGAGGCCGAGCGCCAGTAGGCCCGAGCCCCGGCCGCGCTCTGGAGCGCGGAAGCCGGTATGGCCTCCAGCGGACCCGTGAACCAGGGGCGGCCGGACCGCCCCGGGGAGGGTGCCATGGCCGACTTCTACCAGCATCGGCTCTTCACGACCCTGCACCGCCTGGAGCGGCTCAACCTGGAGGAGCTGGAGTCGTCCCTGGAGCGGGCGGCGGCCCGGCGGCGGATGGCTCTGCTCCTGCCCAGCCTGGCCTCGGAGATGGACGGCCCGGCCCTGACGGGGATCGTCGAGAAGCTGCGCCACGTGCGCTACCTCCACCGGGTCGTCGTCGCCCTGGACCGGGCGACGGAGCAGGACTACCGGCGTGCCCTGGAGTTCTTCTCGGTCCTGCCCCAGGAGGTCAACATTCTGTGGCTGGACGGCCCCTCGGCCCTCGAGGTTTTCAGGCGCCTGGAGAAAGTGGGCCTGGTTCGGCGGGAGCGCGGCAAGGGGCAGGCCGTCTGGTTCGCCCTTGGCTTCCTCCTGGGGGCCGGCGATTGCAGTGCCGTGGCGCTTCACGATTGCGACGTCGTCACGTACGATCGCTACCTGCTGGCGCGGCTCTGTTTCCCGGTTTTGCGTCCCGACGTGGACTTCAAGTACGCCAAGGCCTACTACGCCCGCATCAGTGATCGCCTCAACGGCCGTGTGACCCGACTCTACATGTACCCGATCCTGACGGCCCTGGCCGAGTTCTTCCCCGGCCAGCCCTTCCTGGAGTTCCTCGGCGCCTTCCGTTACCCCCTCTCGGGCGAGATGGCCATGCACCTGGACGTGGCCCGCCACATCAGGATCCCCTCGGACTGGGGTCTCGAGGTGGGTTTGCTGGCCGAGGTCTACCGGAATCTGTCGCCAAAGGAGATCTGCCAGGTGGATATCGCGGGCCGTTACGACCACAAGCACCAGGCCCTGTCGGCCGATGACCCCGAGCAGGGTCTCATGCGCATGGTCAAGGACATCACGGGCACGATCCTCAGGACCCTGGCCGGTGAGGGGGTCCGCATCTCCTCCTCCCTGGTCTCCTCGCTTCAGGCGGCCTACACGCGGACGGCCCAGGACTACATCGAGCGCTACGCCCAGGATTCCGCCATCAACGGCTACCCCTACGACCGGGACCTGGAGGAGCGGACGGTGGAGGCCTTCGCCCTGGCGGTCCAGATGGCGGGCGATCACTACCTGCAGAACCTGCTCCACGTCCCCCTCCTGCCCAACTGGAACCGTGTGGAATCGGCCCTCCCCGACATTCCCGAGGCCATGGCCCTCCTCCCCTACCAGGATCGGAAGGCCGTGGGCTGACCCGCACTGTCGGCTGGGTGCGTGTCCAACTCGGGTACGCCGTCGGGCACGGCACCTCCCTCCCCTGGCCACGGGGTCGGGTGAATCGTTCCGGCCTAACGTCGGTGCAGGGTTCGAACCCGGGTCGAGGACATGGTGGCGAAGGCGACGGCTCCGTAGACCACGGTGACCAGGAGGGAGAGGATGTGGACGGCCAGGCCGCTGGCCGCGGCCGTTGTCACGGGAACGCCCAGGGCGGTGAAGGCGGCGGTCCACCCGGTCTCCATGGTCCCGAAGGAGCCGAGGACGTTGACGGGCAGCAGGGCCGCCACGGTGGCCGAGGCGGTGCCGAGAACGACGGCATCCAGGGCCATGGGATGGCCGATGGCCCGGAGCAGGCACCAGACACTGATCCAGAGAAACCCCCAGCCGGCCAGGGAGAGGGCCAGGGCCCAGACGAGACGCCACGGCCGGCGGCGGAGGAGGTCCAGGGTGCTCCGGGCCCGGCGCACCCGGCGGGTCCAGCGGCGTCCAACCTGGCCCCGGGGTGCCAGGAACAGGGTGGCCAGCCGATCAGCCCACGACGCCATGAGGGGGAGGAAGATCAGCGGGAGGGCGAGGGCTGCCGACGCGGTCAGGATGAACGGCCGCCCGAGGCCCCAGCGGAAGCCGATGGCCGTTCCCGCCCAGGCGCCGAGGGCCGCCAGGTCCAGGGCACGGACGGTCAGGAGGATACCGGCCCCGGCGGAGAAGGGGAGGCCGGATTCCCGCCGGAGGAGGACGGGCAGGCTGAGCTCTCCCAGTCGCGCTGGAACGACCTGGACGGCGGCCTGGACGACCATTCCCAGCTGGCACGCCCGGACGGGACCGATGGGCGCCAACAGGGCCAGACGGAGCCCGCGGGCCGTGGCGACAACGGCGTACACACCGGCCGCAGCGGCGTACCACAGGAGATCGGTGGTGCCGAGGAGACGGACGACGCGGATCGGCCCCGCGACGGCCAGCACCGTGACCAGGAGAGCCAGTCCCACCGCCATCTGAAAAAGATGACGCGGGCGAAGTCCTGGCCCTCCCGCCCCGTTCGGTCCCCGGGCGTCAGGCATTGGGATCGCGGTCCCGGGCGCCCTCGACCATCTCCTCCACCAACCGGCGGTTGACGGCGATCAGGTCGGCCACGACCCCGGTGACGGCGATCTGGACGCCCACGAGGATCAGGATGACCGCCAGGAGGAGGGACTGGACGTGGCCCGCCGGGTTGTGACCCACCAGGTAGAAGTAGAAGAAGCGCAGGAGGAGGAGAGAGCCCGCCAGGACCGGCAGGGAGGCCAGCCGGAGGAAGATGCGGAGGGGGTTGTAGAGGACGACGATCCTGGCCATGCTCTCCAGGGACCGCAACACGTAGCAAAGGTTGGAACGGAAGAGTCGCGAGGGGCGGTCGGCTTCCGGGTTGACACGGACCGGAACGGAGACGATCCGCAGGCCGGCCTCGCCCGCCTGGAGGATGGTCTCCAGGGTGTAGGTGAAGCGCGTGAAGACGTGGAGCTTGAGGGCGGCGGCCCGGGAGATGGCCCGGAAGCCGGAGGTGGCGTCGCGGACCTCGGTGCCGGAGAGGCGCCGGACGACCCAGGATCCCAGGCGCTGAAGAAGGCGCTTGAGCGGTGAGAAGTGGGGCAAGGAGCCGGGATCACGGTCCCCGATGACCATCTCGGCCTCGCCACGCAGGATGGGGGCCGTCAGGGCCGGGATGTCCCGGGCGTCGTACTGGTTGTCGGCGTCGGTGTTGACGATGACGTCGGCGCCGGCGCGCACCGACTCGCGCAGGCCCGTGACGAAGGCCACGGCCAGGCCTCGGTGTCCGGGAAGCCGGACGACGCGCGCGCCGTGCTCCCGGGCGACACGGGAGGTGGCGTCGGTGGACCCGTCGTCGATGACCAGGATTTCGACCTCGTCGAAACCTTCCACCGTGGCGGGCAGGGCCTCGAGGGCCGAACCCAGGTGCTTCTCCTCGTTCCAGGCGGGGATCTGGATGACCAGCTTCACGGTTGTTTCTCCTTGGGGATCGGGTTTCGCCCGGTGGCCACGGCCAGACCCATCAACCCGACGAGGCCCAGGGCCGAGAGGGCAAGCCAGGGAGCCGGCAGCGCGGCGTGAAGGGTGATGTGATGTTCCCCCGCTGGTAGCGGCAGACCGAGGAACAGTCCGTCGACCGTGATCAGCTCCGCCCGGCGTCCATCGATCTCGGCGTGCCACAGGGGTGGCCGTGAGGGGATGGAGCCCACCAACAGGCCCGGGGCGGTGAGCTTCGAGCGGAGCTCGTAGCGGCTGGCCTTCCAGACCGTCAGGACCAGCCGTTCGGGGCCGCGGGCCGGGCCCAGGGTGGCCCCCAGCTTCCGGGCCGTTTCGCCGTCGACGACGGCCACCCGTTGCAGGTCCAGGGGAGGATCGGCCTCGAGGAGGGTTTCCACGGTCCCCGGACGGATCTTCCTCACGATCCAGAAACGGGAGGCCGCGCGGCGGTTCTCCCAGATCCTCAAGTCGGGCCCGTCGGCGGTCTGCACGTAGCCCGAGGTGTCGAAGGAGAGCCCCAGGTCGCCGTCCATCGGCCGCCCCCTCCAGAGGAGCGGACCATCGAGGGCCCCGGGGTTCCTGGTCCTCAGCAGCCACAGCCGGCCGGCCTTGAGGTGGGGCCGAACGATCAGCCGCATCCTGTGGGTCGTGGCGAGACGGGGCGGGAGGTTCAGCCAGTGGAAACCGTCCTCTGCAAGGGCGCCCGCATCGACCTTCCAGCGGCCGACCGGCAGGTCGAGGATCTCGTCGTGGAGCAGGACTTCCAGGGTGCCTTGCACCGGAGCATCCCGCGACGTGGCGTTGAGGGCCAGGCGGGAGGCGCCGCGGGGAAGGTGGAACTCCTGAACGACGGCTCCCTGCCGGCCGGGGCGCAGGGGGCCCAGTGTCATGTTGCGCGGCTCGATCTCGACGGTGCGCTGCCCCAGGGCGAACTCCACCAGGTGAAAGCCGGGATCCTCCAGGAGGAAGCGCGGGCCGAGGGCCATCAGGTAGGGGTGGGTCAGGTCGGCCGTTGCCGGGTTGAGCCGGAGACCGCTCCCGTAATGTCCGAAGGACTGGGGGTCGATGGCCAGCAGCAGACGGACATAGGCCGGCAGGGCGCCACGGCTGGCGCGGACGTCCTCCAGACCGAAACACTGGGCGGTATCGGGGAGGAGGACGTTGCCCAGCGGTGCGATGCGCCAGGGGCCTTCCCGGTTGGCGCCGGCGAGGAAACGGATGGCGGGGGTCGAGGGAAGGACGGCCTCGTGGGGCGCGAGCCAGGTCAGGAGATGGCCGGCGGCGGCGCCCTGCTGCAGGACGACGGCCGCCGCCAAGAGGGCCGTCCACCGGTGCAGGGCGGGGGACCGCACGACCTCGCCCAGGGCCTGGGTTCCGGCGGCTGCCAGAAGGGCCGTGGCCAGGGCCGGGATGGCCGCCAGCTCCCAGGGGCCCGCACGGTGGAGTCCTGGAAGGAGGCCCAGGAGCTGCGCCGCGGGGGTCCAAAGAATCGGAAGGAGACCGGCCGCGGCTGCCAGGGCCCAGAAGCCGATCCCCCGGCGGCGGGAGGCCAGCCCCAGGAGGGCCAGGGCCAGGGCGATGGAGCCAGTGCCGATGGCCAGGTCGTGGAGCTGGAGGCCCTCCAGGCCCGGTGGTGGGGTGAACGTGCCCTGCCGGGGATCGCCCAGAGCAAGCGGGTTGACCAGCAGGTGGACACCGGCGAGGCCCAGGCCGGTGTGCGGTGGGGAAGGGGGCCCGGGGGCGCCGGTGTGGTCGGTGGCCAGGTACAGGCCAAGGGAGGGCGCCAGGAGGGCCAAGGCCAGGACCCCGGCCGCCGCCGGCACGAGCAGAACCTTCGCACTCCGGGGGCTGCGCCGGAGCGCGATGTGAAGGACCCAGCCGGCCAGCAGGTAGAGACAGCCGATTGTGACCGCTGGATCGCCCCCGGCGAGGAAGGCCAGCCACGCCAGCGCCGAAGGCAGTCCCCACCGCCAGGGCCGGCGGGAGCGGAGCGCTCGGGAAACCGTCCAGAGGAGGAGCGGGAGGGCCGCCGCCGTGGCGGAGGCCGGCCAGAGCCAGCGAGCCGCCAGGGGGAGCGCCAGCGCGTAGACCGAGGCGCCGGTGGTGGCGGCCACCTCGCCGGCGCCCTCGCTCCGTGCCAGGAGCCACGTTCCCCAGAAGGCCAGAAGGAGCTTGAGGAGCACCATGGTGCTCGGCAGGTGGACGTCGTCGGTCCAGGGCAACAGCAGGGAGGTCGTCGGGGCGAGGACCCCGGTATCCCAGGACAGGTAACCCGGCGTTCCGCAGGCGACGTAGGGGTTCCAGACGGCCGTGTCCAGCCCGCGCCGGGCCAGGGCTGCCAGGGGCAGGTAGTGGACGGCGGGATCCTCCAGCTCCGGGTTGGCCACCTCGACCGGACGATCCAGGTTCCGCCAGGGGAGGCCGCTTTCCACGGTGTCCATGGGCGAGACGACTCGCCCGAAGAAGAGAGCGGGGAAGAAGATCATCGTCAGGGCCAGCAGCAGGCCTGCCAGGGTCAGGACCGGGAACCGGGAGCTCTTCACGGAGCGATTATCCCTCATTCCCGCTCGGGTCGGCAGAACGATCAGGATCGGGAGAGCCGACTGGCGTCCTGGTTGACGCGGGCGGTGGGGTGGGAGAGGAGACCGACGAGCTCGGAACGGGAGCGGGCACCGGTCTTTCGGTAGAGGTTCTTGATGTGGTCCCGAACGGTGTGGAGGCTGATGCCCATCTCGCGGGCCACGTCGGCGGTGCTGAGGCCGGTGGCCAGGTGGTGCAGCAGCTCGTGCTCCCGCGGGGTCAGGTGGTAGGTCGCAGCGATCAGGGAGAGGCAGGCGTCGGGCACCATGGCCAACGGCTGAAGGCGGGCGACGACACCGTGGAGTGCCCGTACATCGTCGTCGATGCGAACCAGCTCGCAGGCGACGGCCGTACCGTCGCTGAGGGAGACGACGGAGCTCTTGCTGGGCTCGTCCGGACCGGAATCGATGAGCTCCTCGATCCAGGTGACGAGAACGGCCAGGAGAGGCCGGGGCGGGCGCCCGGGCTCGAGGACGGACAGCTCGTCCTCGGTCTGGCGGGAGAGCAGCGCGTCGGCCGGTGGATTGGCGTAGACGATCTGCCCGTCGGGATCGAAGAGCAGGACGCTGGACGACGTGCTGTCCAGTGCCCCCTGGAAGAGATGTGCGAGGCGCTGGAGACGCCGTTCCTCCAGGAGGTGCTCGAAGAGATGGCGGGCCAAGGCTGGCAGGCAGGGCGCCACAGGGATCTCCGCGGGGAGCCGAAGGGTCAAGCGAAACAAGCCGGGCGAGTCGGCGGAAAGAGACTGGGAGGGTTCCCTGGGCTCGCCGATGGAGTACCGGCAGGGGTTGGCATGGCCCTCCCGCTGAAGCTCGACGGCAACCCATCGAGCGCCGGCCGTCTCCGTGAGGCGCTCGAGAAGCTGCGCCATGTCTGAATCATTGTGATCCGGACACGGCGGCTCCAACAGGACTCCTGGACCCTTCCTCATCCTCAACGCCGATTGTAACCGGTCCGGGATTCGTTGGTCTGTGACGGCCGTCGGCCGGCCGGGGCCATGGGGAACGGGGGGCCTCGCGAGACCCCTGTGGGGAACGGTCACTTGACCCAAAAGCCCCTTTGGCTTACCCTTGCGCTCCTATGTTGGAGGGACTGCAGGACCGTCTCGGACGCGTCATGAAGACGCTGCGCGGTGAGGGACACCTCACCGAGTACCACGTGGATACCGCCCTGCGCGAGATCCGTCTCGCGCTGCTGGAGGCCGACGTCAACGTGGACGTGGTCCGCGGTTTCACCGAGCGGGTGCGGGAACGGGCCCTGGGCAAAGAGGTCCTGACCTCCGTGACCCCGGCTCAGATGGTCGCCAAGATCGTTCACGAGGAGCTGGTTGGGCTGCTCGGAGGGCAGACGACCGAGCTGAGCTTCAAGGGCCGGCCTGCGGTGATTCTCCTGGTCGGGCTCCAGGGCTCGGGCAAGACGACGACGGCCGCCAAGCTGGCCAAGTGGCTTCGGGAGAAGAAGGGTCTCTTCCCGCTCCTGGTGCCGGCGGACACTTCCCGCCCCGCGGCGCGCGAGCAGCTCCTCATCCTCGGCAAGCAGGCCAAGATCCCCACGGTGGACACGCGGGACATGGACGACCCGGAGGCCATCGCGCGCAGGGCCATGCGCGAGGCGGCCATCAAGGGCTACCAGGTCCTGATCTTCGACACCGCCGGACGCCTGCACGTGGACGACGAGCTGATGGACCAGCTCAAGCGGGTCAAGGAGATCCTCAAGCCGCAGCACATCCTTTTCGTGGCCGACGCCATGACGGGGCAGGACGCGGTGCGCTCGGCCAAGGCCTTCCACGAGCAGCTGGACGTCTCCGGCGTCGTGCTGACCAAGCTCGACGGCGACGCACGGGGCGGTGCGGCCCTCTCGGTCCGCCAGGTGGTCGGCCGGCCCATCGTCTTCGCCGGTGTCGGGGAGCGCCTGGAGTCCCTGGAGCAGTTCCACCCGGACCGGATGGCTGGGCGGATCCTCGGGATGGGCGATGTCCTGACGCTGGTGGAAAAGGCCCAGGAGGTGGTCGACGAGAAAAAGGCCCGCCGCCTGGAGGCCAAGCTCAAGAAGAACAAGTTCGACCTGGAAGACCTGGCGGACCAGTTGCGCAGCGTGCGCAAGATGGGGCCGCTGCAACAGGTCATGGAGATGATCCCGGGGATGGGCAGCGCCATGCCCCAGGGGGGGATGGGCGAGGGCCAGGAGCGGCTGCTCAAACGCATGGAGGCCATCATCTCGTCCATGACGCCCAAGGAGCGGCGGCACCCCCAGATCCTCAACGGCTCGCGCAAGAAACGGATCGCCCGCGGTTCGGGGACCAGCGTCGAGGAGGTCAACCGCCTCTTGCGCCAGTTCGGACAAATGCGTAAGCTGATGAAGCGCCTGGGAAAGGCCGACCCCCGGTCCCTCAAGCGGCAGCTGGGGATACGATAAGAAACCACACGTGAGCGGCCCGGGAGAGGGCCGCACGAGGAGGAACACGCAGATGTTGACCATCAGATTGCGGCGCATGGGCGCGAAGCACAAGCCCGTTTACCGGATCGTTGTATCCGATTCCCGGAAACGGCCCACGTCGGACGTTCTCGACCAGGTCGGGTTCTACGACCCCACCGTCGATCCGCCCGAGGTCCGGATCGATACAGAGAAGGTCGAGGCATGGCGCGGCAAGGGCGCTCAGATGTCGGAGACCGTCCGCTCCCTCGTTCGCAAGGCCAAGAAGAGCCAGTAACACCGCAACAACAGACTCCAACGACGAAAGGAGCTCCCCGTGAGTGCGATGAAGGACCTGCTGGAAGAGATCGCCAGGGCACTTGTGGACAACCCCGAGGACGTTCAGGTAACGGAAGTCGAGGGGGAGCAGACGACGGTTCTCGAGCTTCGCGTGCGGAACGAGGACCTGGGCAAGGTGATCGGCCGCCAGGGCCGCACGGCCCGGGCCATCCGTACGCTGCTCGCCGCCGCTGGCATGAAGGTGCACAAGCGCTTCGTTCTGGAGATCCTGGAGTAGCGTGACCGAATCTGGAACTTCTGAGAAGGACAGGGACTGGCTGATCGTCGGCTTCGTGCGGAAACCGCATGGGGTCCACGGTGACGTGCTCGTGGAGATCGTCACGGATTTCCCCGAGCGGCTGGCCGAGGGCGTCCGCTTCGGTCTCGGCCCCGAGGAAGGGCCCGAGGTCTTCCACGAGGTCCACCACGTCCGCTATCACAAGGGCCAGTGGCTCCTGGGGGTCGAGGGAATCCGCGATCGGGACACCATGGAGCGGTGGCGAGGCCTCTACCTCTTCCTCCCCGAGCAAAGCCTCGACGAGCTTCCCGAGGGTTATTACTACGAGCACCACCTGGTGGGGCTGCGCTGTCTTTCCCCCGGGGGCGAGCTCCTGGGCGAGGTGACGGCCATGGAGAACGAGGGCCCCCAGGCCCGGCTGGTGGTCCGCCGCGGGAGCCGGGAGTTCCTCGTGCCCTACGTGCCCCAGATCGTCACCGGGGTTGACCTGGAGGGCGGCACCCTGACCATCGACGCGCCGCCCGGACTCCTGGACGACGACGCGGTCGAGGCCTGAGGCCTCCCCATGCGCTTCGACGTCCTGACCCTCTTCCCCGAGCTGATAGGAGCATTCCGTGCCACGGGGATCCTGGGCCGGGCCGTCGAGCGGGGCCTGGTGGAGCTGGAGGCCCACGACCTGCGCCGCTGGTCCGGCAACCGCTGGGGCCAGGTGGACGACGAGCCTTACGGAGGTGGGGCCGGCATGGTCATCCAGGCGCCTCCGGTGTTGCGGGCCGTCCGTGAGCTCCGCGGCCCGGGGGAGGAGCCGGGACGGTTGATCCTGCTGTCGCCCAGGGGCCGGGTCTTCGACCAGGAGATGGCCGCCGAGCTGGCCGGGAGCGGGCGGCTGATCCTGCTCTGCGGGCGCTACGAGGGGTTCGACGAGCGGGTCAGCGAGATCCTCAAGCCCGAGGAGCTCTCCGTGGGAGACTACATCCTCGGTGGAGGGGAGGTGGCGGCCATGGCCGTCATGGAGGCCGTGGCGCGGCTGGTTCCAGGGGTCGTCGGCGACCCGCGCTCGGTCAGCGAGGACTCCTTCACGGAGGGCCTGCTGGACTACCCGGCCTACACGAGGCCGGTCGAGGTCGAGGGCCACGAGGTCCCGGAGATCCTGAAATCGGGCCACCACGAGAGGATCCGCCGGTGGCGGTTGGAAGAGGCCGTACGGCTGACGGTGGAGCGCCGTCCGGAGCTCGTCCTGCGCAACTGGGGCAGCTATTCTTCCGAGGTCAGGGCCATTATCCGGCGCTTCGGGCCCGCCCTGGCCGCGCGCTGCGAGGCGGCCGTTGCGTGCGACGAGGACGAAACGGCGTAACGGTTGTGCCGTGCACGACAAAGTGAGGGGCACGTGGGCTACCGCCCGCGGCTGATTCCCGGAGGGAAACGATGAGAAGAACCTTTGCAATGCTGCTGATGGTGCTGGCCGTGTCGGGAGTGGCGGCGGCCCAGGGCCTGGGCGGCCCGCCCGTCTTCCACGTCCAGCTCCTGCCCGATCGCGAACCCCTCGTGGCCGGGGAGCCGTACCGCCTGGCGGTGGAGGTCAGCATCGATCCGGGCTGGCACGTCAACACGGACAATCCGGGCAGCGACTTCTCCGTGCCGACGACCCTCCAATGGAAGCTCCCCCAGGGCTGGGAAACGCCGGCCGTCCGGTTCCCCGAGGGGCGCTCCATCAAGTTCGACTTCTCGGAGACGCCCCTCCACGTCTGGGAGGGTACGGTCGTCCTTGTGGCGAGCGGCACGGTGCCGGCCGGGGCCACGGGAACCGCCGGCATCGACGTCACCGTCACTGCCCAGGCCTGCAACAACACAAGCTGCCTGCCGCCGACCCCCGTCACGGCACGGGGGAGCTTCCGGGTGGCCTCGCCGGGAACGGCTTCCATGCCGGTCAACGCAGCGCTCTTCGGGGAGCGGGGTGGGGCGGAGGAAGGGACGGGTGCGACGGCGGACGCCGGGGCCTCCGCCGGGGGCGCCGGGGCCGCCAGCGGCCGGGGTGCCGCCACGGGAGGGGCGTCCAGACTGGCCGGGGCCAGCCTGCCCCTCCAGCTGCTGATCGTCTTCCTGGCCGGGCTGGCCCTCAACCTGACCCCCTGCGTCTA
>CAZXNA010000023.1:0-34820 GCA_964641295.1 uncultured Thermoanaerobaculia bacterium | reverse complement strand
CTCCCGGGAACCCCGAGATCCACACCGGCTCCCACCCTTTGTGCAAACCGTGGAGGTTCGATGGCCCTGCGCCTTCCGGCTTCGGAGAATCCGGTCTTACAGGAGCTGAAGAGAAAACCCGCCGGGCACCTGGCGCCCGGCGGGATCGTTGGCGAAGGGCGGGACCCCTACTTGTCGGCCGAGGGAGGCCCGAAGCTCTTGGCGGGGCCGCCGGCGCTTTCCATGCACTCCCGCAGGCGCTCGCTGCGCTGCTCCATCTCGGTCCGGATCTGCTTGGCCTTCTCCCGCTGTTCGGGGGTCAGGACGGCCCAAATCTGGGAGCGGGCCTTCTGGGCGATGACCATGATGTCCTCAAGCTCCTTGGCCTGTTTCTGGGCGATGGCCCGGACGGCCGTCTCATCGAAGGCGGAGGGGTCCAGGGCGCGCATCTGCTCACGGCCTTCCTGCAGCGCTTCCCGGTGGGGTCCGATCTGGGTCCGGGTGTCCTGGAGGATGCCGCGGATCGCTTCGCGCTGCTGGTCGCTCAGGTCGAGGCGGTGCATGAGGCGCATCATGCCGTGCAGGAAGGCTCCGGGGCCGCCGTGGCCCTCCATGCCCGGGCCGTGGCCTCCGGGGCCGCCCCAGGCGAAGGCCGTGCCGACGCCGGCCGCCAGTGTCAGGATCAGGGTTGCGATCAAAACGCTTCGTTTCATGTGTCACCTCCGTGGTCGTGTCCCCCGGGAGGGGACGTTGTTCGTACGTAACAATCTACGTCCGCGACGCCTAGAGAGATGACCCACGCGGCCAAAGAAGAACAAGGTTTTCTTAAGAAACCTCAAGGGAACGGGTAATTCCTTCGGAAAGGGCCGTTTTCGCCCTCCGGCGGTGTAGGATCGGAGCCATGGGAGAGCAACGCCGCGTGCTGGTGATTGACGATGACCGGGAGCTCTGTCAACTCCTGAAACGGTACCTCGAGGGCGAGGGTTTCCAGGTCAGTTCCGTCCACGACGGGGAGGCCGGGGTCGCCGCCGCCTTCGATGGCGCCGCCGAAGCCGTGGTGCTGGACGTCATGCTGCCGGGCCTCGATGGATTCGAGGTCCTTCGGAGGATCCGAACCCGATCGCAGGTCCCCATCATCATGTTGACGGCCCGGGGGGACGAGGTGGACCGGATCGTCGGGCTCGAGGCCGGGGCCGACGACTACCTTCCCAAGCCGTTCAACCCCAGAGAGCTGGCCGCCCGCCTGCGGGCCGTTCTCCGAAGGGCCGGGTCCTCGTCGCCGGCCGGGGCGACCGGGGGCCTGTTGCAGGTCGAGGATCTGGAGCTGGACCTTGGCGCCCGCGCCGTTTTCGCCGGTGGCAGGCCGGTCGAGCTTACGGGTACCGAGTTCTCGCTCCTGGAGCTTCTGGCCCGCAACGCCGGGCAGGTGGTGACCCGAGAGGAGCTCTCGCGGGAGGTTCTCGAGCGCCGGCCCAACCCCTTCGACCGGAGTTTGGACGTCCACATCAGCAACCTGCGTCGCAAGCTCGGTCCACTTCCCGACGGTGGCGAGCGGATCAAGACGATTCGGGCCCGTGGCTACATCCTGACGGTCCGGGCCCGGAGCGGGTGAGGCGGCCCATGCGGAACCTCTTCTTCAAGATCTTTCTCTGGTTCTGGGCGGGGATTCTCCTGGTGAGCGCAGCGGGCGTTTTGACCTCCATGTGGGCCGCGAACCATGGCTTCGAGCTCAGCTGGCGGCAGCGCATGGGGTCGATGGTCCGGCTCTCGATCCGTTCCCTCGAGGCGGCTGTGGAGCGCGGCGGCCTCCGGGCACTGCCAACTGCTGCGGCCCGGCTCCAGAAGGAAGAGAAGATCGAGGTGTGGGTCCTGGCTCCCGACGGTGGCGACCTGGCCCATCCGGGAACCAATCCGCCCGACATCGTGAGGGAGCTGGCGGTCGGCCGGCGGGAAGTCCGGGAAGGGATGCGACATGGTCGTTTCCGGCCCCCACGTTTCGCCAGATGGGAGGGCCGGATCCTGATGACCCACCCCCTCCGCGTGACAGGGGCCAAGCCGCTCATGGCGGTCCTGGGCTTGCCGCCGAGCCCACCCCTGGCGCGGCTGGTCGGAACCCGTACCCTGGCGATCCGCCTCCTGATGGTCCTGCTGATCGCGACGGCTCTGTGCTGGGCCCTGGCACACTACCTGACCGCTCCGGTACGCCGCTTGCGGAACGCCACGGCGGCGCTGGCCTCGGGCGATCTGGATGTCCGGGTGGGACCTTCCATCGGACGGCGTCGCGACGAGATCGCGGATCTGGCCCGTGACTTCGACCGGATGGCCGGCAGGCTTCAGGAGATGATCGAATCGCGGGAGCGGCTCCTCCGCGACGTATCCCACGAGTTGCGCTCACCCCTGACGCGGCTCAATGTGGCCCTGGAGCTGGCAAGGACGGGGGAGGGCCGGGAGGTCGAGGACTCCCTGGACCGGATCCAGCGGGAGGCCGACCGTCTCAACGATCTGATCGGCCGCCTGCTGACCCTGACGCGTCTGGAGAACGGGTCGGTGGTGCCCGGGGGAACGGTCGACCTTCGTGAGCTCCTCGGGGAGGTGGCGTCCGATGCCGGCTTCGAGGGCGCGGCCCGGGACGTCCGGGTGGAGGTCCACGGCGAGGCGGGTGTCATGGTCCAGGGCGACCCCGGTCTTCTCCGCTCCGCCCTGGAGAACGTTGTGCGGAACGCGGTGCGCTTCACCTCCGCCGGAAGCACGGTCGAGCTCGGGCTGGAATCCTCGGATGGATGGGTTCTCGTCCGGGTCCGGGATCACGGGCCGGGCGTGCCCGACGAGCTGCTGCCCAGGCTGTTCGAGCCCTTCTACCGGGTGGAGAGCGCCCGGGAGCGGGGCGCCGGTGGCACGGGGCTGGGCCTGGCCATCGCCCGCCGAGCCGTGGAAGGCCACGGTGGCAGGATCTCTGCCCGCAACCACCCCGATGGAGGTCTCGAGGTCGTCATCGAGCTGCCGGTCGCCCCGACGGCCTGAGGGACCGGAATCGCCGCGCCGTTCTGGGCGGCCGTCGAGATCCCCGAGGGCACAGCCTCGGTGGTGGCAGCGATCCCGGTGGAGCTGCTCCAGCACCTCACTCGCGACGCCCATCGCAAGGCACGGAAGCCCCGGAACGCGAGGCCTCGCTGAGGGCTATGCAGCTACCCTCCGAGGTTCCACGTGCCCCGTCGATGGTGGTACAACAAGGCCAGAGAAGATTCAGCCACGCTGAAACTTCTCTGGCATTCTTGTCACGCGTGACATCTCAAAGACATGGGGCGGGCCACTCGTGTACCTTCATCTTCCATCTGGTGATCTTCGACTGTTCGGTGCGGCGAAAACGGCCCAAGCGCGGCGAATGGTGGGCACAACCCCGGCAGGAGGCAACCCAAGGGAAACCGGTTCCTTAACGACCATTCCAACCCACGACATCACTCGATGAATCCACCCAATACCGTTGGACGTCGTCTGGAGGAAGGACGTTACGTCAATCACCGGACCGGGCACCCTTACTGTTCAGAGGGGCTCGTGCGGGTAGTGTGCTTTGCGCTTCTGAAAGGAGAGGATTGTAGGATTCTGGATCACCCCTGTGTCGATGACCACAGCCCGTCGAATCGTCTCGTTCTGTTGCCACTGGTCGCGCCCGCTCAGCACAGCTGGCACGTGGACGATCAGGGCAGCTGAGATCGACCGGGATGCGCTTTCCCACAGGTAGCTCGGTGTATGATCGACGGCGTAGTAGCTCACGGTTCCAATCTCGAGCAGCGGTTCTTTGAATGTGGTCGGCCTGGCGAAGGCAAACCCCATGCCCTCGTCGCAGCTCACATCGATGATCAGGCAATCCCTCTTGAGGTGTGAAATCTCTTTACCGGTGACGAACATCAGTGGCCGGTTGGGGTTCTGAAACATCCCGTTTACGATGATGTCTGCTTCGCCGATAAGGTCGAGGAACGGCCGCTCGGTGCTGTCGTGCTCCACGACCACAAGGCGTGCCTCACCCTCCTTGCCCGCCCGAATACGGACATAGTTGCAACCAAGTACCTCCTCTCGCACCTCATAGTCGGGGCGTTGGATACAAATCGTGATATCTCGATACCCTCGCGCCTTGAGTGCATAGATAGCACCCCTGCTCACTGCACCAAAGCTGATGATGACGACCTTGCGTTGGTTTCCGTAGTGCCCGTCGATGCCTTTCAGTTGCAGGGCATGCAACACTGCGCAATAACCGGCCATCTCATTGTTCTTGTAGAAAGTGTGCCGACCGGCGTGTCCATCGGGACCCCAGAAGAACATCTCCTCAAAAGCGATAAGAGTTTGTTTGCGCTCGATCGCCACCTGAGTCAAAGCCCGCTGTTGAACACAGTGCGGCCAGCCCCACAGGATGCCACCTTCGCGGAGTGTTTCGAGGTCTTCCAACACAGGCTTGGGAAGAACAACCGCATCAGCGTCGGCGAGGAGCTCACGACGTGTCGCACAGCCTCCTGTCTGCGAGGCGATCTCCGCGTCCGAGAGCCCAAATGGTTTCCCATAGCCCTGCTCAAAGATCAGTTGTCGGCGATACCGTTCCCGGAGCCTCCGTAGATGATCCGGGTGGATTGGCATTCTTCGTTCGTTTTCCTTTCTCGACGTTCCGATGACCCCCAGCGTCAGCATAAACCTCCCTTTGTTTGCAACAATTTGCGGCCTATCTTGCCGGACACAAGAAACATGCCTCTTTTGTCCAGAATGCAGCTAGTATATCCCATCCACCCATCCCAGCCAAATCTATGGCACCGATAGACTTCCAAAGTGATGAAAGGCCCGGGCGTCCCTCCCCGACCCGCACCGCGCATCGAGGATGGCGGCCCGGGACGTCCGGGTGGAGGTCCACGGCGAGGCGGGTGTCATGGTCCATGGCGACCCCGGTCTTCTCCGCTCCGCCCTGGAAAACGTTGTGCGGAACGCGGTGCGCTTCACCTCCGCCGGAAGCACGGTCGAGCTCGGGCTGGAATCCTCGGATGGATGGGTTCTCGTCCGGGTCCGGGATCACGGGCCTGGCCATCGCCCGCCGCGCCGTGGAAGGCCACGGTGGCAGGATCTCTGCCCGCAATCACCCCGATGGAGGTCTCAAGGTCGTCATCGAGCTGCCGGCGGCGCCTGCGCTCGCGAATCTTGCGAGAACGCCGCCGGGCACGGCACCCCCCACCCTTTGGGACGATGTCTGATGCAGTGTGATGCATCGAAGGCCCCGGCAGCCGGGGGGGTTGCCATGGGGTCGTGCTTTCCGATCGGGTTCAGTCTCCCTCGCACAGGAGGACGCCCGGGACGTCGTCCGCTCCGGTGGCTCGCAGGAAGCTGCGGGTGATCCGGGCTTCGATGACCGCCAGTTTCCGTGCGTCGGCGGCCTCGGCGGGCCTCAAGGGCAGCTGGACGGCGGCCAGGGCCTGATGCCCCCCGCCGAAGCCCCGACGGCCGGCCACCCGTCGGGCGACAGCGCCGGCGTTGCTGCCTCGCTGGGAAGAGCGGATACTGGCATGGAGCCAACCGTCGACCAGCCCGTAGCAGAAGACCCAGTCGACCCCCTCCACCCGGAGGAGGAGATCGGCAGATTCGGCGATCATCTCCGGCGTCTCCAGGGGTCCAAGGGAGGAGACGATGCTGTGACCGTACACGACGGCGCGGTCGAGCACCGTCCGGAGCTGGGCGAAGTAGGCGCGTGGCAGTGGTGCGGCAACGATCCTCCCCAGCGCCCTCGCATTGGCCCTTGGGTAGAGCGCCAGAAAGGCCTCGACGTCGGCGCGGGTACTTTCACGTCCCAGATCCTGGGTATCGGAGCGGATACCGTAGACGAGGGCCGTGGCCAGCGCCGGTTCGATCTCCAGACCGGCGGCGTCGAGGTACTCGTAGATGATGGTCGACGTGGCCCCGTACCGCTTGCGAACATCGGTGAACCGGGCCGACCGCGTCTCCCGGCGGATCGGATGGTGGTCGATGACGATGTCCACGGGAACATCGGGAGGCAGCGAGACGTTGCCGGCGCCCGGCTGGGCGTCGACCATGGCCAGACGGTCGAAGCGCTGGACCCCGACATCTTCCAGGGGCCTCGGGTTCAGGCCGAGGTACCGGACGAGGGCGACGTTCTCGGCGCGGCCGATGGTTCCACCGTGGGCTAGGGAGCAGGAGATGCCGTGGAATTCGTTGGCGATCTCACGGAGGCCCGCCGCCGCGGCGATGGCATCGGGATCGGGGTTGTTCTGCATGACGATCAGCAGGGTCCGGGCATTCTCGAGGACGCCGTTGAGCTTCCTCAGCCGTTCCTCGCTCTGATTGCTGGCCCCGTTGTTCCGCCGGGCGCGGTGGTTCGTGCTCATGACCACAGTATAGAACCCCGCAGTGGACACGGCAGCCGGGCCCATGCGGCTCCACCTCGCAGCTGGCCCGGACCATTCACGAGTCTTCTGCTGCAAGGGGCGGTACACCGCACCCGGCAGCATTCTCCCGATTCGCTCGCTCGACGTGCCGCAGGCACGCCTGCGCTCGCAACCCCGGTGACAACGCTGTCATTCACGGCGCCTCGCCCCTTTCGCGACGAACCCTCATGAAATCCGGGCTAGGGGGCCGTCAGCTGAAGGTCGAAGGCCGCCGTCATGAAGACGGCCATCTGGTCCCGCGCCAGGTCGTCGTAGGGGCAATAGTTTCCGTTGCCGCAACCGGCGGTGATGCCCTTGGCCGCGAGAAAGTG
This sequence comes from uncultured Thermoanaerobaculia bacterium, assembly GCA_964641295.1. Lineage (GTDB taxonomy): Bacteria > Acidobacteriota > Thermoanaerobaculia > Thermoanaerobaculales > Sulfomarinibacteraceae > JAADFK01. The sequence continues at coordinate 28,096 of CAZXNA010000023.1, read as the reverse complement.
GATGAAACGGCATCCGCTGTCCGTCGGTGGCACGTCGCCGAATACGGAGGAGCCCCCGGCCGTGCAGTTGTAACTCCCCATGCCGGAAACTGTTCCCGATGAGGGAACATCGGTTCCTGCCATGGCCGTGGCCAGGAAGACGGCCATCTGCCAGCGGTTGAGCAGATCCGCCGGGCAGAATTTTCCGCCGCCGCATCCGGCGGTGATCTTCTTCGAGGCGATGTAGTGGATGTGCTTGCACCCAGGATCGGTCGGGGAGACGTCCGAGAACAAGGAGGTGCCTCCGGAGACACAGTTGTAGTTGCCGAGACCCTCCACCGTGCCGCTGGTCGGAGCCTGCCCGTCGGTCAGGGCTGCGGAGAGGAAGACGGCCATCTGCCACCGCGTGATGGTGTCTCCCGGGCAGTAGTTGTCTCCGCCGCATCCGGCCGTGATGCCGCTGTGAAAGAGGGACTCGATGTAACGGTATGCCCAGTTCGTTGGTGGGACGTCCGAGAAGCTGGAGCCCACATGGATCGTCCACGTCTTGGTGGCGCCCGAACTTAGGGTCTCGGTGACGGTGGCGTCCCAGTGCTGGACGGGCCGGCTTGCCGGGTTGGAGACCGTGAGTTGGTAGCAGTTCCCCGTGTCGGTGCAGCTTGCCGTCGTGGCCGTCGCCACCGAACCGTAGGAGGCGCTTCCGTCGGCAATGGTGTAGGAGGCGCCGGCCGGTCCGGTGAAGCTCGAGAGCGATCCTGTGGGGCTCAGGGTGGAGGGGGAGGCGTTGGTCCAGACCGGGGCGAAGAGCACCGTTTCGCCGGGTTCGAGGACGCCATTGAGGTTGGAGTTGGTTCCGGCCGCCGAGGAGCCATCGAGCTCTGGAAGCGCCGCCGCCATGGCGGAGCCGTTGGCCACTGCGACTTGGTAGCCCGTATCCAAGCTGGCGACGACTGCGATGCCGATGCCGTTTGTGGTGTCCTGGAAGACCTGACCCGGGCTGAAGATGGCGCCGGAGGCTCCGTCACTCCCCTGGACGTGGGCCGGCTCCTGGCGCGTCGTATCGACCTCGTGGATGATGACACCCTCGCCCGGGAGACTGACGTCGTACCCGACCTTGCGCCGTGACTCGACCGTGTAGAAGTGGGTGCTGGACCCACCGATTGGGATGTACACCTCTTTGGGGCCGGGCGACTGGGGCTGCGTCAGGCGTTCCAGGTTGACCGTGGTCGAGTCGTTTGCTCCGACGGTCACCCGTTCGGGGGGTCGCAACCACCCCAGGCGCTCGTCCTTGTGGTAGGTGATCGTGTGCTGGCCCACGTGACCGTAGACCGGATCGGTGATGGTGTAGCTCCAGGTGTCGCTCATGACATCCCAGGCGTTGTCATAGACATTGGATGGATTGAAACAGGAGTGGGGCAGTCCGAATCCGTGGCCCATTTCGTGGGACATGACGGTGATGTTCTCGTACCCCCACGGAGGCTCCCAGGTCGTCCTCCAGCTCTTGGAGACGCCGTCCAGCGTCGCCCAGTGGTTGCCCCCCCACGCGTAGGGCCCGATGGTGTCGTTGAACATCAGATTGATCCCGACGAAGTTGGGGTAGTAGATGTCGGCGTCGCCGGCGGCGGTGCAATCGCTGAACAGCAGATTGAGGTCGGCGTTTCCCGAGCTGTCGACGTAGTAGGATCTGGGGTGGGGCAGTACGTACCAACCGTGGGCCGCGCTTCCAACGACATTGACGTTGTCGTAGGAAAGCTCCCGCCAGTAATGGTCCAACCCGGGGTAGCTGCTACTGAACATGTTCTGGAAGTAAGCGAGGTCTTTCGGCTCCGCCGAGATGTCCGAGAACTTGCAGAGCACAGAAACCCAGGGCTGGGAGCCGCTGACAGCCGTGACGGAAGCCAGCGCCCCGGCGGCCTGCAGCCGTATGGAATCGACGGCGAGAACCGAGGGGGTTCCGGTGGAACCCGGTTGCTCATGCCAGGTGCCCTCGACGGTCACGGTCTTCCCATCAAGCTCCAGGAGGCCGCCGTACGGTTTGACGAGCTCGTCTCCCAGCCGGAGTTCGATGTGATGCCCCGAGGCGTCGGTCAGAACTGGGATCGGTCCAACGGCGCCGGGCGCCTCCCTGGAGCCGTCCCCCCACAGGAGGTTGAGCGTACCGGAGACCGTCGCCCTGAGCCCGGGTGCGCCACCAGCGAAAGCGATCCCCGACCCAAGGGCGGTTATCACGACCAGGACACCGAGGAGGACCCGGGTGGACCGAAGGGCAGCACGGCTTCCGGAATGCGCTTCGGTGTCCAGGGGGTGCACTGTGGAACGGATCAAACGAATCATGCCAGACCTCCCTTCCCCGAGACGTCCAGGAAGTCGTCGAGGAGGAGCAACGCTGTATCCAGTATAGCCAGGTGAAGATCGACACCCAAGTGTGCGGGATCACCTTCTTCGGACACGTGCAGGGGGGGAAGGCCTCGAGTTGATGGGTTCCGTGGCGGGATTCACGATGGCTGGGCTACAGTATTCGGGTGGGGGATCGAGATCTTGCCCTGGTGACCTGTACGCCACAGCTCGAGGTGGGGCTGGCGGGGGAAGGCCTCGCAGGCGTGTCGCTGATCCGACTGGCGGGGAAGGCCCCGAGGTCCAGGCTGCTTCTGGCCGCGGTGGATCTTCTGCTGGAGGACGCCGGCGGTGGACGTTCCACGCTCTCCAGGGTGGTTGTCACGCGCGGCCCCGGCTCGTTCACGGGGATCCGTTCGGGGCTCGCCACGGCCCAAGGTCTCGCGGTGGCTCTGACGATCCCCATCGTTGCCTACAACAGCTTGTTCGTACAGGCGGCACGGGTCGAGACACGCGGGACGATCTGGACGGCCCAGCCGGGGCGACGCGGAGAGCTCTACGTCCAACCGTACCGGACGGCACCCGGGAGCGTACCCGAGGCCGTCACCGGCATCGAAATCCTGGGCGTGGAGGAGACGGCGGACCGTGGGCCTTGGGTGGCCGCCATGGGCGTTGACATTGGTGCCGCAGACCGGGCTCCCGTATCCCGTACGGCTGCCGAGGCGGCCCTCCTTTTGGCCGGCCGGGGAGTGCCGGGTGAGCCTGCCGAGCCCCTCTACGTGGAGGACCCCCCGGTGGCCGGAGGTGGTTCCTGATGGCGGTCCGCGCGTTAAGGCCCGTCATCCGTCCCCCGGGTCCGGGCGACGCCCGCGCACTGGAGGAAGCGGAGCGGGAGTGTTTCCCCGATCCGTGGCCGGGTCACCTCTTCCTGGCGGAGGTCAGGGCGCCCGGCCGATTCCATCGCCTGGCCGTGGCTCCCGATGGCCAGCTGATGGCCTACCTCCTGGGAGTTTGGCAGTACCTGGATCTTCACATCCTCAAGATCGCCACGCGGCCGCCCTGGCGGCGCCAGGGGCTGGCCCGGCATCTGCTCATCATGGCGGCGGAGCACGTCACCGAGACCGGGGGCGAGAGTGTCACCCTCGAGGTCCGGACATCCAACGGGGCGGCAATCCGGCTCTACGAGACCCTGGGCTACCACCTCAAGGGCCGCCGTCCCCACTACTACGGAGACGGTGAGGACGCCCTGATCATGACCTGGGACGTTCCGCGATCCCGTTGATCCGCGCCGCCGCCGATCTCCCCGATGCCCGGGCACGGGATGGAGAGCAACCCAACTGGCGCGGCGCCCGGCGAGATCGGCCGGGGAGCACCGGTGGAGGGTTGTGGGAGCGTTGCGCTCTCACGGCTCGTTCACGGGCCACCCCGGCGCCGGAACCCCCAGGGGCGCCAGGAGGCTCCAAACGGGCCATGTCACGAAACGTCGTGGCCCGATCGCGCCGACTCTGCGAACCCCGCTGGTGGATCCCGTCGTCCAGACCTCGTCGGCCTCCAGCAGTTCCTCCAGCCGAAGCGGCTTCTCCAAAGGCTTCAGGCCCAGGTCCTTCGCCGCGCTCAGGAGCCATGCCCGCATGACCCCGGGCAGGCAACGGCCATCGGCCGGGGGCGTCACCAGTCGGTTTCCGAAGACAGCGAACACGTTGGCAACGGCGGCTTCCAGCACCTGACCATCCCGTGTGACCAGGAGTGCCTCGTCGGCCCCCCCCTCCTTCGCGTGCCGCCTGGCCAGATCCCAGGGAAGCCTCGAGACCGTCTTGAGGTCCGCCAGGGGTGGAATCCCCGGCCATCGCACCACCATCAACCGGGATGGGGGCAGTCCCGGACCACAGAGTGTTACCGGAACCGCGTGGGCGCGGACCCGCCACGATGTTCCCTCTGGAAGCAGGTTGGCCACGACGCGCAACCGCGCCGGTCCCGCCAACCGGCCCGCCTCCAGGAGCTCCACCAGCTCGAGCTCCGTGGGGAGACGGAATGAGGAGCCGGGAAGGAGTCGCTCCAGCGTCCGGTGCAACCGCTCCTCATGCTGAACCCACAGCATGGGCCGCCCTCGGTCGCACCCGACGGTGGTGAACGCCCCCCAAGCGACCTCTCCGGCCAGGGGCGGTGTTCCTCTCACCACCTTCCCATCGTCCCAGATCAGCTCGTCCATGAACCCTCCAGCCAGTGGGCCACCTTGAGGCGGGACTCCAGTTCTTCCCGCCTTGGGTCCGACCCCCACACGATGCCACAGCCGGACGCGCACGCCACCGTTCCGCCGTCCCGCCAGGCCGTTCGAATGGGGAGCGCCAACTCCATGTCGCCTCGACCATCGACAACCCCCAACGCACCGGTGTAGGGGCCGCGAGGGAGGGGCTCCAACGTGGCGATGAGCGAAACGGCTGCCCTTTTCGGACACCCCGTGACCGATCCGCCGGGGACCATGGCGCCCAGGGCCTCCCACCAGCGCAACCCGTGCCGAATCCGTGCCCTGACCCGGGCCACCCTGTGGAGAACCGTGGCGAAGCGGCGAACGGATCCGTCATCCGCCACATGAACCGTTCCGGGAACCGCCACCTGCCCCAGATCGTTTCGCTCCAGATCCACGACCATGGAGAGCTCGGCCCGTTCCTTGGGATCGGCGTCCAGCTCCAGGGCCTGCAACCGGTCCTCTTCCCTCCCGGATCCCCGGGGGCGAGTTCCCTTGATGGGATGCGTTTCCAGGAGATCTCCACGCTGGCGAAGGAGAAGCTCCATCGAGGCACACACGAGCTCGAGGCCCGCCAGCGACATCCATGCCAGATAGGGCGGTGCTCCTCCCGCAGACGCCAACCCCAGCAGATCGCCGAGCCCCCCGTCCCACGGTTCGATCGTGAACCTGCGGGTCAGGTTGACCTGGTAAACCTCGCCCGCCGCGATGGACTCAAGGAGCCTGGCGACGCCTCCCATGAACTCCTCGTCTGTGAGGCTCGATCGCCAGGATGCCCCGCGGACGGGCCCGCCGCCGGTGGGCCCACCGAGTTCCGGCGTGGCGGGTGTGGGCTCGACAAGCCAAGCGGCGGTGATCCCCCCGCCGGCCGGTCCAGGTCTTCCGGGCATTCCTGCCATCCGCAGGGCCTCCTCGAACCCCAGCCACCCTACGAGTAGAGGGTTTCTTCCACGGACGTTGCGCCCATGCCAAAGGAGGCCCATGGCGTGATGGAAGTCCGGAGCCCGCCAAAGCTCTTCCCCGTCCGCAAGCAAGCTCCACGAACCCTCCCGGGCGACCAGGATCCGGTTGGAACTCCACCATCCTCTCCATCGCCCCCAACCCGTTCCGCGGAGCCACGCCACATCCATGGCGGCAAGGCTATCAGACGGGACTCATGGTCCCGGTGCCGTCGCGATGCTCGACGGCACCGGGCCACCCGGGAAGTCCGTCAGGTCCTTTCCCCGCGTGGCAGGGCGAAGCCGTGGGCGACGACCGGGAGACCGGCTGCAAGGGACGGCAGATCCGCCCTGGTTGGCGTGGGGAAGCGGGAGGAAGTGTTTGGCGTCCGTCATGGATGGCTGGTTCGCCAACGCCCCCGCCTGGACCACGACCGGACTGGGTTACTCCTGCTCCATTTTGACGTGTATGGCTTCGGGCCCCGGGAAATCTTTGCACGAGCTCGACCTCGGCCACAAGGGGCACATGACCCAACGGGCCGGTCGGCGGTACAATCACGGTATGGGTGCTACCTTTCGACGTCTCGGGGAGCTCTTGCTGGAGGATGGAGCGGTTACGGTCAGCGAGCTGCACACCGCGCTGGAGGCCTGCAAGAGGAGCGGAGGACGGCTGGGCACGCACCTCCTCCGCCTGGGCTATGTTCCGGAGGCAAAGCTCCTCAAGGCTCTCGCCCGGCAGTTTGGGGTGCAGCCGGTGACCTCGGATCATCTGGTCGCCGAATCGGCGAAGCTCCAAGCGACCATTCCCATCGACGTACAAACTCGTCTCAAGGCCGTACCCTTCGAACAGCACGGGCGGGTGCTCTCCGTCGCCATGGTCAATCCCCGGGACCTGGCGGCCAGGGAGGAGCTCGAACGGTTGAGTGGTCTTCACGTGGAACCCTTCGTGGCCAGCGAACGGGCCATCCGCTTGGCCCTGGATGCGTCGGGAAGCTGGACCCGCGTGGAGGATGGCGATGACGAGCTCGAGTCGCTGGAAGAGCTGACCGATGCCTCCGAGAGCTGGGAGGTCCTGTGGAAGCCGCCGGCCGTCCGGACCGGAGCCTTGAGGCGGGCGTTGAACTCGGTGAGCTTCCATTCCCGGCCCGCAACGCTGGCGGCCTTTCCCAGCCTGGTGGAGATCCGCGGCGAGGAGTTTCCCCCCATGACCAGGGAAGAGTTCCGTACGCTGTTGCGGGGCTGCCGGCAGCGTGACGAGGTCGGCGAACTCCTCGTGGCCTTTGCACGACAGTACCTCGGCAGGGTCGTCCTCCTGGCCGTCCAGCGGGACAACGTTTCCGGCTGGCTCGGTGGTGGACGGGAGATCTCGCTGGAGGATGTACAGGCCCTCAACCTGCCGCTGGGCGAGAGCGCCGTGTTGCGGAGCGTGGCGATCCGGGGCCGGCTCTACACCGGGGAGCTCGGCGGGGATCCCGGGGCGCGGGCCCTGGCGGAGGTGTTGGGACCACCCCCGCCCGTGGAAGTCGTCGCCGCGCCCCTGAGGATCGGCAATCGAACCGTCGCCATCCTGCTGGGCGATCAGCCGGACGGCGGCATGGAGGGGGTACCGGTGACGGAGCTCAGGGATGCGGCCACTCGGGCCGGTCTTGCTCTGGAAATACTGATCCTCACAAGAAAGATCTGATCCGGCGGTGGGGTTTCTCCGGGGGAATCCCCGACGTTCTCACGGCCGTACAACCTTGTGAAACGAAGGACGAGGCCCCTGCCACTGGCATTTCCCGGAACTTGCGCTTATAATCACAAAGGCATCTACAGCCACGCAGGTGCCGGGTATCAAGGAGGTGGGGATGGTCGATCCGGATCGATTGGTGGAGACCTTCCTGGAGATGATCCGTAGGGCCTCCACGGAGCTTCCCGCGGATGTCGTCGAGGCGCTGGAGAAGGGCCGGGAGGCCGAACAGCAAGAAAGCCTCGCCCAGAAGGCCCTCGGTACGATTCTCAATAACGTGGATCTGGCACGCCAGAAGGTGGCGCCCATCTGTCAGGATACGGGCACGCCGGTCATGTGGATCCATCATCCGCTGGGCGTCAGTACCCGCGTTCTGGAGAAGGCCATGGTGGAGGCCGTCCAGCAGGCCACCGCCCGGCAGTACCTGAGGCCCAACGCCGTCGATACACTGACCGGCAAGAACACGGGGGTTGGGACCGGCCGCGGGATTCCATTCCTCCATTTCGAGGAGTGGGACAGCCCGGACATCGAGGTTCGGATGATCCTCAAGGGTGGCGGCAGCGAGAACGTCGGGGCCCAGTACAAGCTCCCGGACAATGGGCTTGGCGCGGGCCGCGATCTCGAAGGTGTCCGCCGGGTTCTCCTGGACGCTGTCTACCAGGCGCAGGGCAAGGGTTGTTCCCCGGGGACTCTCGGCGTCTGCATCGGCGGGGACCGCGTGTCGGGTTTCGAGGAGTCGAAGCGCCAGCTGCTGCGGCCGCTCCCGGACGTCAACCCCGATCCCGAGCTGGCCGAGCTGGAGGCCAGGGTTCTCAAGGAAGGTAATGAGCTGGGCGTCGGTCCCATGGGCTTTGGGGGACGTACGACCCTGCTGGGTGTGAAGATCGGCGTGCTGGATCGGCTTCCGGCGTGCTACTTCGTCACCATCAGTTATCTCTGTTGGGCTGGCCGGCGCGCGGGCGTCCGGATCGGGGAAGGAGGCGAAGTGACATGGCTGAACTGAAGATCCCCGTTGTCGACGAGGCCGTGATCCGGAAGCTCAAGGTCGGCGACTACGTGGAGCTGACCGGGAGGATGATCACCGGCCGTGATGCCGCCCACAAATGGCTGCTGGAGGAGTTCCGGGAAGAGGTGGCGCCGTACATGAAGGGCACCATGATCTATCAGTGTGGACCGGTGGTCCGCAAGAACCCCGACGGCTCCTACGAGTTCGTGGCCGCCGGTCCGACGACCTCCATCCGTGAAGAACCTTACGAGGCCGACGTCATCTGTCAGTACGGCCTGAGAGGCGTCATCGGCAAGGGGGGTATGGGTCAGAAGACCCTGGACGGTCTCGGCCGTTGCGGGGCGGTCTATCTCCACGCCGTCGGCGGCGCGGCCCAGGTGCTGGCCAACTCCGTCAAGAAGGTGGAACGGGTCTTCATGCTGGAGGAGTTCGGCGTACCCGAGGCCATGTGGGTCATTGATGTGGAGCGGTTCCCGGTCATGGTGACCATGGACTCCCATGGAGAGTCGCTGCACAAGGTGGTCGAGGCGGAGTCGCGTCGCAAGCTGGAGGAGTTGCTGGGGCTCAACGCCTCGTGAAAACTGTGGCGACGGTGGATCTTCCACCGGAGCCTGCGTATCGTGGACATTCAACAAGGGAGGTTGTCATGAGGAACAAGATTACGGTCATCGGCGCCGGTCATGTCGGCGAAACAGCGGCCTTCAACATCGCGAAGCTGGAACTCGGGGACGTCGTGCTCATCGACATCATCGATGGGATGCCCCAGGGCAAGGCCCTCGACATGTTCGAGTCGTCGCCCATCTTCCCCTTCGACGCCAACATCAAGGGGACCAACGACTACGCCGACACGGCAGGTTCCGATATCATCGTCATGACGGCAGGGCTTCCCCGCAAGCCGGGCATGAGCCGTGACGACCTCCTCTTCAAGAACATGGCCATCGTCAAGGAGTGCATCGGCCGCGTTGTCAAGGGTTCTCCGGACGCCATTATCATCGTCATCAGCAACCCCCTGGACGCCATGGTCGAGGTGGCGCGGCGCGTCTCCGGCTTCCCCAAGGAGCGTGTCATGGGAATGGCAGGAATCCTGGACTCCGCGCGCATGCGGGCCTTCATCGCCATGGAGCTGGGTGTCTCCATCGAGAACACCCACGCCTTTGTCCTCGGTGGCCACGGCGACTCCATGGTGCCCCTGCCGCGTTACTCGACGGTTGCCGGCATCCCCATCACCGACCTTCTGCCCCAGGAACGCATCGACGCCATCGTCGAGCGTACACGCAAGGGTGGTGGTGAGATCGTCGCCCTGCTAAAGACCGGCTCCGCCTACTACGCTCCGGGCATCGCAGCTGCGCAGATGGCAGACGCCATCCTGAAGGACAAGCACAAGATCCTGCCGTGCGCCGCGTACCTGGAAGGCGAGTACGGCCTCGACGGAATCTACATGGGCGTTCCCGTGCAGCTCGGCCGCAAGGGCGTCGAGAAGATCATCGAGATCGAGCTGACCGAGGAGGAGAAGGCCGCCCTGTACAAGAGCGCCGAGGCTGTCAAGTCCCTCTTCGAGAAATTCCCCGAGGACTTGAGGTAGATCGTTGTCTCCGGATGCCCCGGCCCGTACCCGGACCGGGGCACCGTCGTGTTCGGAAATCCCTGGAGGGAGGGGAGTGACAGATGGCAGTGGAACGAACCCATGACGTCCTCATCTTCGGGACCGGTCTCGCGGGCCTCCGGGCCGCAGCGGAGATTGCCCGCAAGAGCGAGGGTACGGTGGACGTGGCACTGGTGTCCAAGGTGCAGATCATGCGCTCCCACTCGGTGTGTGCGGAGGGCGGCACTGCCGCCGTCCTGTATCCCGAGGAGGGGGACAGCTATGACCTGCACGCGTGGGACACCATCAAAGGGTCGGATTTCCTGGCCGACCAGGACGTGGTGGATCGCTTCGTGCGGCTCTCACCGAAACAGATCCTCCTGCTCGATCACTGGGGCATCTCGTGGTCCCGCGATGAGAAGGGCAGGATCCAGCAGCGACCGTTCGGCGGGCACGGTTACCCCCGGGCCACCATGGCGGCCGACAAGACCGGCTTCATGGAGATGCAGGTGCTCTACGATGCCCTGCAGCAGTGGTCCGGATGGCAGCGGTACGACGAGCTCTTCGTCACCAGCATCCTGATGGACGGTGACCGGTTCGCCGGGCTGACGGCCATCGACGCCTTCAGCGGCGAGTTCCTGGTCTTGCGGGCCAAGGCGCTCCTGATCGCCACGGGTGGCCAGGGAACCCTCTACGGTTTCACGACCTACTCCCAGACCGTGACGGGAGACGGGCTGGCCTATGCCCTCCGGACCGAGCAGATTCCCCTGGAGGACACGGAGTTCCTCCAGTTCCACCCGACAGGGCTCATCCCGTCCGGCATCCTCATGACCGAGGGGTGCCGTGGCGAGGGCGGGTACTTGCGCAACGCCGACGGCGACCGGTTCATGGACAAGTACGCCCCATCGGTTCGCGAGCTCGCACCGCGAGACATCGTCTCGCGCTCCATGATCACGGAGATCATCGAGGGCCGGGGCGTCTCGCGGGAAGACGGTCTGGATCACGTGTGGCTGGATTTGACGCACCTCGGCGCCGAGAAGATCAACCACCGCTTGCCTCTGATCCGCGAAGTGTGCATGAAGTTCATCGGCGTGGATCCGATCAAGGATATGATCCCGGTGCGTCCAGTGGCCCACTACTCCATGGGCGGGATCGAGGCCGATATCGACGGCCGCACCCGGGTGGAAAACATCTGGGTGGCCGGCGAAGCGGCGTGCACCTCCATGCACGGCGCCAACCGGCTCGGCACCAACTCCACCGCCGAGTGCCTGGTGTGGGGAGACATCACCGGTAACGAGATTCTCAAGTACGTCAAGGGCGGGGCGAAGCTGGCAAGCGTGCCCGACGCCCAGGTCAAGGCCGAGGAGCACAAGATCTTCGAGGACCTGCTGAAGAAGGACGGGCCCGAGAATCCGTACGATATCCGGCACGAGCTGCGGGTCAACATGCAGAAGAACGTGGGCGTCTACCGGACCAAGGAGAAGCTCGAGGCCGGCATGGCCAAGGTCAAGGAGCTTCGGGAGCGCTTCCAGAACATCCATCTCAAGGACCGGGGCCGGGTCTACAACACTAACCTGTTCCACGTTCTCGAGACGGAGAACCTGCTGGACCTCGCCGAGGTGATGATCCTCGGGGCACTCCACAGGGAGGAATCCCGAGGCGGTCACGCCAGGCGGGACTTCCCCAAGCGGGACGACGAGAACTTCCTCAAACACACGCTGGTCTTCCAGAAGGGGGACGAGCTGGTGCTGGACTACAAGCCGGTGACCATCACCAAGTGGAAGCCGGTCGAGCGGAAGTACTGAGGAGGCGGTGATGGCAAAGATCAAGAAGTATCCCAATCGCCTCGGCATCAAGGGCTGGTGGAGCGGCGGCAGGTGGGGCGTGGAGCGCTACCTTTACATACTGCACCGTTTGAGCGGACTGGGGCTCCTGACCTACTTCCTGCTCCACATCGTGGTCACTTCGAGCCGTGCATTTGGCATGGCAAGCTGGCAAAACGCCATGGCCGGCGTGAGCGGGCCGGTGTTCAAGGTCGGCGAGTTTCTTGTTTTCGCGGCGTTCGCCTTCCACGCCCTGAACGGTCTGCGGCTCGTTCTCGTCGAGCTCGGGATCCTGACCGGCCCCGCCGAGGAACCGGTCTATCCCTACAAGAGCTCGCTCAACGTCCAGCGGCCGTTCATGGTCATCATGATGATCCTCGCTGCCGTGCTCATCGCGGCCGGCGGGTACGAGTTCTTCCTTCTGCCGCATTAGGAGGTGGAGATGCGAGATACACCACTCTGGACTTGGCACGTCATCGCCGGCCTGATCATCCTGGTGCTGCTCGGCTTGCACATGGGCATCATGCACCTGAACGCCGTGCTGCACCTCGACACGTTCAACCCGGGCGCCGGGGCGCCCATCGACTGGGTCAACGTGGTCCACCGCGCCAAGCAGACGTTCTTCGCCGTAAGCTACGTCATCCTGCTGGGCGCAGCCCTGTTCCACGGGCTTTACGGCCTGCGCAACATCATCTTCGAGCTCAACCCCTCCTCGGGCGTCCGCACCTTCGTCAGCGGCATCCTGGTGCTGGTGGGGCTGGGTCTCTTCGTCTTCGGTACCTGGGCTGCGTTCACCGCCAGGGCCGTGGCCATGGCCGGGTAGGGAGGTGGCGATGAGCGACAACGGCAAGACAACGAGAAACGTGATCTTCCGCATCCGGCGGTACGATCCCGAGAAGGACGATGCCCCGTACTACCAGGATTTCACCGTGCCGGTCGCACATGGCATGGTGGTGCTCGAGGGGTTGTGGTACATCAAGGAGCACATCGATCCCACACTGGCCTGGCGCTCCTCCTGCCGCATGGGTGTCTGCGGCTCGTGCGGGATGCTGGTCAACGGCAAGCCGACCCTGGCGTGCAGCACCCAGATCGCCGACGTGGCTGAGGATGTGCTGGTGCTGGGGCCGCTGCCCAACTTCGAGATCGTGCGGGACCTGGTGCCCGACCTGGCGCCCATGTTCGCCACGCACGCGAAGCTGATGCCGTACGTGAAACGCAGCGATGTGGAGGAGCAGCGCTCTCCCAGTGAGCAATACTGGCAGTCCTCCGAGGAGCTCGAGGCGTACCTCCAGTTCTCGTATTGCATCAAGTGTGGTTGCTGCATGGCGGCGTGCCCCACGGTGGCCACCGACCCCGAGTACTCGGGGCCCCAGCCGTTGGCCCAGGGCTACCGGTTCATGATCGACTCGCGCGACGGGGCCTTCGCCGAGCGCAAGGCGATCCTCTCCACCGGTGCCGGGCCGTGGCGGTGCCATTACGCCGGGGAGTGCTCGCGGGTCTGTCCCAAGGGCGTGGACCCCGCCCGTGCCATCCAGCTCATGAAGCAGCAACTCGTCCTGGATTACCTGCGTCTCGGCAAGTTGCGGCGGCGTCACCCTGCGCCGACGCTCTCCAAAGAACAACGTCCCAGCGCCCGCCGGGAGGGTATCCCTGATCCGCCGGCGTTCACGGTAGAGGGCGCCAAGTAGCGCCACTGAACAGAATGGTGGGAAGTGGGGGCCTCGGCCCCCCTTCTTGTCATCACCGAAGGAGATGGACCCGATGTCGGAGGCGACGGAGTTCCTCGTGTTCTGCTCGGCGCTGCGCGAGACGCCGGAGCGGCTGCGGAACCTGGCCGGAGCGGCCATGGGGGAACGCATCCGAGCCGTGCTGGAGGAGATGGTGGCCGCCGAGGCCGTGGCCATCGCCCGTCTCGAGGCACTCCTCGCCGGGGAGGTGGAGCTGCCCGGCGAGGTGGAGCTTTCCGGAACGGACGATCCCCTGCACCGCTTCCTCGACCTCCGTCGCCGTCTTCTGGAGCTCCTCGACAGGGTGGACGGCGCCACGCTGCACAGGGTAGGGCGCCTGCCCTCCGGCCGCCCCCTCGATCCCTGGCGCCTCGCCGGCAACCTCGTCGACCACGACGTCCGGTGTCTGGCGGGATTTCACCGCTGATGCCACCATCGTACGCGGTTTGGAGACGGTGGTGCCCCAAAAAGCGAGACGGGCGCCGGCCAGAGTTGGACGGTTCACAGGCCCCCCGGTGGTGCGCCACTTGACGTATCTGGGGTTCTGGATGTATCTTGGTGGTCAGCTAGGAGGCATCATGAAGCGGTTGCTGACTCTGGGAATCGCCATTGCATTGGTTTCGCTGGTCTTAGCGCCGGCCATGGCCACTGCTTCGGATCAGCCGGTTCAGGGAATCACCCACGGAGAGTTCGCCCAGCTACTGCTGGAGCGAATGACCAGGAAGGGCGATTTGGCGCTCTCACCTGCCCAGGCGCTGGTGAAACTGCAGGAGATGGAGTTCCTGCCAGCCACCTGGGGTCCCGATTCCATCATGACCCACGGGGATTTGGCGACGGTGGCGAACATCTTCGGCGTCAGCTACGTCCCTCCGGCCGAGGATGCACCGGTGACCCGCGGCTTTGCCATCTCCTTCCTCCGCCGGTATCGGCAGAGGATCGAGGCGAGACGTGCGGGGGCCGTGATGCACGGCTTCTCCGAAAGCCTGGCCATGGACCCCGGCGTGGATCGGGCCGTCAGCCCGGGGGACTTCCCCCGGTAAGGGAAGGTTCCACCACACGAACATCGAACCGCCGGGGATCGCCCCGGCGGTTTTCATGTGGCCCTGGCAGCCGCTCGCAGTTCGGCGAGGACAGGCTCCAGGTCGGTGATTCCCTTCTCGGCCGCCAGCTCGCGGAGCGTACCCCAGTAGGGCTCACCGCAGCGGATGCAGACAATGTCGTGCCGGGCGAGGATACGGACGCTTTCCGGCAGTTCCTGGATCAGGTCCTCAATCTGAATGTCCCCAGTGATCTCCATGGTCCCTCCCACGGGCCGGAGTGTACCCCAGATTCGGGGCGGGGAATCTGGCGCTGAGCGCGCAGTCACGTTAGACTATCGTGGCCCGCGCCGTGGGCGGGTCAATCGTTGTGCCAGGGAGGAAACGAGCTCATGAAGATCGAGAAGGTTGGACTGGTCGGTTGTGGACAGATGGGTGCTGGAATCGTCGAGGTGACGGCTCGGGCGGGATACACGGTTGTGGCCCGCGAGGTCAACCAGGAGCTGGCAGACAAGGGGTTCGGCCGGATTCAGAAGAGCTTGGACCGCGCCGTCTCCAAGGGCAAGCTCAGTGAGGAGGATCGTGATGCGATCCTGGGACGGATCTCCACGACCACCTCGCTGGGGGATCTCGGCGACTGCGACCTGATCATCGAGGCCGTCGTCGAGCAGAAAGAGCTCAAGATGGAGATCTTTCGGGAGCTCGATGGGATCTGCAAACCCGAGGCGATCTTCTGCACCAACACGTCGTCGCTGGTGGTGACGGAGCTGGCCATGGCGACGGGACGGCAGGACCGCTTCGCCTGCCTGCACTTCTTCAACCCGGTTCCCGTCATGAAGCTGGTCGAGGTCGTCCGGACGATCCTGACCTCGGACGAAACCTTCGAGACCATCTTCGAGTTCGCCAAGAGCGTGGGCAAGACACCGGTGGCCGCCGTCGACAACTCCGGTTTCATCGTCAACCGTCTGCTGATCCCCTACCTGTTGGACGCCATTGCGTGCTACGAACACGGTCTGGCCTCCCGGGAGGACATCGACACCGGGATGAAGTTCGGTTGCGGCCATCCCATGGGCCCGCTGGAACTCTGCGATTTCATCGGGCTGGATACCATGTACCACGTGGCCGAGATCATGTTCGAGGAGTACCGGGAGCCCCGCTTCGCTCCCCCCGGGTTGCTGAAGCGCATGGTGCTGGCGGGCCGTCTGGGCCGAAAGACCGGACGGGGTTTCTACGACTACGGCGGGTGAGGAGGCAACGATGGAGTTCACCATGCTCAAGCTGGCCAACCAGGACGGGATCCTCTGGATCACCATTGACCGGCCCGACAAGCTCAACGCCCTCAACACCACGGTCATGAAGGAGCTGGACTCCGTTCTGGAGGCGGCGGAGGAGGATGGCGCGGTTCACGCCGTTGTCGTCACCGGCTCTGGTGACAAGGCCTTCGTCGCCGGGGCGGACATCGCTGAGCTCAACACCCTGGGACCGGACGCCGCCAAGGAGTTCTCCCTCCGGGGCCAGTCGGTGTTCAACCGGCTGGAGCGGATGAACAAGCCCACGGTGGCCGCCGTCAACGGCTTTGCCCTGGGCGGGGGGTGTGAGCTGGCCATGTCGTGCCACATGCGGGTGGCGACCACCAACGCTGTTTTCGGCCAACCTGAGGTCAAGCTGGGTCTGATCCCGGGCTACGCCGGGACCCAGCGTCTCCCGCGCCTGGTCGGCAAGGGCCGTGCCCTGGAGATCCTGCTCAGCGGGAAGAACGTGACGGCCGAGGAGGCCGAGAAGATCGGCCTGGTCAACCGCGTCGTGGAGCCCGTCGAGCTGACCCAGGCGGTCACCGGCCTTCTGACCGGCATCCTGCGGAACGGCCCCCACGCCGTTGCCCGCTGCCTGGAGGCCGTTACCTACGGGCTCGACATGGCCTTCGACGATGGGTGTCTCCTGGAGGCGACCCTCTTCGGTCTGTGTGCGGCCGACCCTGAGATGAGCGAGGGTACGTCGGCCTTCTTGGAGAAACGCAAGCCCAACTTCCGGAGGTGAGCCGTGGTACGAGCGCTGGTCGGCCTGTTCGCCAAGAACCCATTCAAGCCCCTCCAGGCCCACATGGAGATGGTGATGAGCTGCGTTCGGCTGGTGCCGGACCTGATGGAAGCGGTCGTTGCCGGGGACGAGACGGAAGTCAAGAGGGTTCGCAAGGAGATCACGCGGACGGAACATGAGGCAGACCTGGTCAAGAACGAGCTGCGGGACAACCTCCCCCGCACCCTGTTCATGCCGGTCTCTCGGGCCGATCTTCTCCAGCTCCTCCATCACCAGGACGACATCGCAGACGGTGCCGAGGACGCTGCCATCCTGGCCGACATCAAGCGGCTGGGCATCCCCGATGAACTCGGCCCCCGGATCGTGGAGTTTTCCCGGCTGTGCGTCGAGGCGGCAGAGACGGCGGAGAACGTTGTCGGGAAGCTGGACGATCTCCTGGAGACGGGCTTCACCGGCCCGGAGGCCGACGAGGTGATGAAGCTGATCGCTCACGTGGGTCAGCAGGAATGGGAGGCCGACAAAACGGCGTTCAAGCTCCTCAAGGAGATCCTCAGGGAGGGCGGGACGGAGAACTGTGTCGATGTCATCCTCTGGATGAAACTGTGCGAGGCCCTCGGCAACATCGCCAATGCTTCCGAGCAGGTCGCCAACTACCTGCGTTTGATGCTCGCCCGCTAGGAGGGTCCCATGCTCCAGGCCATCTTTTTCGTGGCGCTCGTGGGCGGGTTCTACATGGCGTGGAACATCGGAGCCAACGATGTGGCCAACGCCTTCGGCACCAGCGTCGGCTCCAAGGCCCTGACCTTCAAGCAGGCCGTTCTCGTGGCGGCCATCTTTGAGTTTGCAGGGGCCATTCTGGTTGGGGCACACGTAACCGGTACGATCCGGTCCGGTCTCTTCGACCCCACTCTTCTCGTGGGGAAGGAAACGACGCTGGCCATCGGCATGCTGGCGGCTCTTCTGGCGGCTGCACTGTGGCTCCAGGTGGCGACCTACTTCGGTTACCCCATCTCGACGACCCACTCCATCGTTGGCGCCATTCTCGGCTTCGCCATCGTCGTGCTGCCGTCCAGCACGATCCAGTGGGGGAAGGTCGCCAAGGTCGTCGCTTCGTGGATCGTCTCTCCCATCGTCGGTGCCCTCCTCGGTTGGATCATCTTCATGGTTCTCAAGACGCTGATCTTCAACCGGCCCGACCCGCTGGTCCGTTCGCGGCACGTGGCACCGTACCTGATCTTTTCCGTCTTTTTCGTGTTGAGCCTCTCCTTCCTCTACAAGGGGCTCAAGCAGCTGCATCTCGATTTTTCCGCGCTGCACGCCATTGGAATCTCGGCGGGGGTCGGTTTCGTCGCCGGTCTCGTCGGCTGGGCCCTGCTCAAGGGCAACGGCGTCACCGGCGAGTATTCCCAGCGACTGGGCGGCGTGGAGGAGCTCTTCCGCCATCTCCAGATCATCACGGCGTGCACGGTGGCCTTCGCCCACGGTGCCAACGATGTGGCCAACGCGGTTGGCCCCTTGGCGGCCGTCGTTTCCATCACGCGCAGCGGCCAGATCCTGCCCAACGTCGAGGTTCCGATCTGGATCCTGGCCCTTGGCGGGGCAGGTATCGTCATCGGCCTGGCGACCTTCGGGTACCGTGTGATCGAGACTGTGGGCAAGAAGATTACGGAGATGAACCCATCCCGCGGGTTCTCCGCGGAGTTCGGAGGCGCCATCACGGTGCTGCTGGCCTCCAGGCTGGGTCTCCCCGTTTCCACGACCCACGTCATCGTGGGCGCGGTCATTGGTGTGGGACTGGCCCGTGGCATGGCGGCTCTGGACCTCAGGGTCATCCGGGAGATCTTCATCACCTGGGTGGTGACCCTCCCGGCGGCCGGCCTCATGAGCATCGGCCTGTTCTACCTGCTGCGAGCGGTGTTGGGATAGGTGGAGTCCCCGGAGATGACGGCGCACACCTTTCCGCCGGAAACCACCTGTCAGCTGGACGGTTGGGAGCTCGTCTGGTTCCGGTTGGAGCCCACCGGCCGGGGGGAGGGGGAGCTGGGAACCCTGCGGGATGGGGCGGCACGGCTCCTCGAAGAACGGTTTCCGGATGGGAATCTTGCGGGCGATCCCGTCGTGGCCGCAGTCCGAAAGCTGTTCCGGGGGGCGGGCACCGACCCGACCCGCTATCGTCCCTCCTCCGAAGCCCTCGCCAGGCGGCTGCTCAAGGGAGGTGAGCTCCCGGCCATCCATCCGCTGGTGGACCTCAATAATCTGCTCTCCATCAGCCTCATGGTTCCGTGCTGCGTTGTCGATCCATCCTCGTTGCGTCCACCCTTCGTGCTCCGTGGGGGGCGGTCCGGAGAGAGCATGATCAGCTTCCGGGGGCCCTTCAATCTGGAGGGTAAGCCCGTGTTGGAGGACAGGAACGGGCCGTTCGGGACGCCGATCACCGACGCCGAGAGGGTGCGGGTGAGGCCCGGGGCCGAGGAGGTCTGGCTCGTGGTCTACGGAGTCGAAGGTGCGGTTGGGGCCGGCGATGCTCGCCGTGTCCTCGAGGGGCTGCTGGAACGGGCTCCGGTGGCGCGGCTCGTGGGTTGAAACGAGGGTGATCGGGAGTCGGCGGCCATGGCGGCGCCGAACGGAGAAGAAGAGATCCACAGGATTTGGAAGCTCGGTCATGTCAGCAGAGCGTCCCGGGAGTGCGCATCTTGCGGCCTTCCCGGTGGAAACGTAAGATGGCATAGTAAGATGCCATGGGGTGTGGATCGAGAGTGTTGTGTGGAGCGTGGACGGAGTGGAGGCGATGGTGAGCGACAAGCCGGCTTCTCCCAAGAAGATCAAGGTCGTGGACCGTCGTTGGTTCAACGAATCGGGTGAGCTTCGTACGCCGAGGGCCGCCCCGGCCCCGGAGGAAGAGAAGGGGGATCCCCAGGCGCCTGCCGTGGCGAGCGATGGAAAAGCCCCCGAAGCTCCTCAATCTCCCCGGGAGGGATCGGCGGCTTCCCGGACGGATGCACCGGCGGCGGGCCGGCAGGATGGCGGCCCCCCTCGTGTGCGGCGTCCCTCCGGCGCGGAGTTCTCCGTGATCGTCGACGTTCTGGCCCAGCAGGCGGCCGTTCTCCTGACGGGCGCCCAGGGGATCGAGAGGAACCCGGCTCAGGCGAGACTGTTCATCGATCTCCTGGACCTCCTTCAGGAGAAAACCGAGGGCCGGCTCGCTCCCGAAGAGGCCCGTTACCTGCGGGATGTTCTTGCCCAGCTTCAACTGGCCTACGTCGAGAGCGGTTCGTGAAGCGGTCGATTCTCCTACTGGCCCTCGCGACGTTCCTGGTTGTGCCGGGCGCGGAGGCCATGACCCTGGGTGAGGGATGGGCCCACGTCCAGGAGGCCCTCGAGAGCGAGAACCCCACTGCGCTGCACGACAGTGGCGAGGAGTTGCTGACGCTGGCCCACGACCTGGGTGTTCGGCGTCTGACGCCGTATTCGAGGGCGCTGCTTGCGTGGAGCGAGGCCGCGGGAGACCCGGCCGGTCAGGCCGCCGCCCAGCTGGCGGAGCGCCTCGATCCGTGGTCTCCCCATGTCTCATTCCACAGGGCGCGAACCAGCTGGAAGCAGGGATCCTACTTTCAGAGCGCCAGGGCCTACGTCCGTGGATGGTTCTTCACCCTGAGGGACTGGAGCTCCAGACACAAGCTTCTCATCACGCTCATCCCCTGGCTGCTCCTGGCTCTGGGGGGTGCGCTGGCCATGGGCATCGCAATGCAGACGGTTCGGTTCCTGCCGGAGCTCTTCCACGATGGGTGGGAGCTCGGGCGTTTGCTGTTCAGCCGGAACAACGCAATTGTCTTCGCGGCGGTCGTGGTGTTGCTCCCCATCTTCGCCGGGCTCGGTCCCGTGTGGCTCATGGGTTGGCTCTTCGCCCTGAGCTGGAGCTATCTGGACCCCAAGGGCCGGATCGTCGCGGCGGTCGTGTGGGTCCTGGCCCTGGCGATTGTGCCCCTCAACGAGGTGTGGCTTCACAAATCCCTTCGGCCCGCCGGCGCACCGGCGAAGGCCGTTGCCATGATCCTGGAGCACCGTGCCGATCCCAGTGTCTTGCAGGAACTGTCCGACCTGGGAGAGATCCTGGAAAGCTCGGAGTCTTACCACCTGGTGGCGGGCGCCGTGTTCCGGCTCCACGGCGATGACCTCAGCGCCCGGGCCCACTTCCAGAGGGCTGCCTTGGCCGATCGCAGCGATCCACGCCCGTTGATCTTCCTGGGCAACGTGGCGCTTGACGATGGGAATCCTTCCGGGGCCATCCAGTTCTACCGCCAGGCCCTCGAGCGGGACAGCGGTAGTGCCATGGCCTACTTCAACCTCAGCAGGGCCTACGACCAGACCTATCGCTTCGAAGAGGCGGATCAGATGCGTCGCAAGGCGGAGAAGCTGGCCGGGGGACACGAGATCGGGCATGGCAGCGAGGGCTCGGATAATCGGGTGCTGGATCCTCCTGTGGGGTGGAGCGATCTTGAACGGATGCGCCAGGAGATCGGTCCACGGGCGTGGAACGCTGCGGGATTGGGGAGTCCCAGCCTCGGCGCTGGGGACCTTTTCCTCCATCCTGTTCCCTTGGCGGTTTTCTTCACGGGTTTTCTGGGAATCCTCGTGGCATTTGCCAGGGGTCGCTGGATGTGGAAGTCCACGGCCTGTGCCCGCTGTGGCAAGGTGTTCTGTCCGCGATGCAAGACGGCCACGGAGAGCGACGCCTACTGCAGCCAGTGCATCTCCGTGTTCCTCAAACGCGATGCCGTCGCCATCGAGCAACAGGCGGTCAAGCTTGAGCAGGTGCGCCGGCGGGAGGCGTGGGAGAACCTGGGGCGGCGTCTGGCGGCCGTCGTGATGCCCGGAGCCGGAGAGGTCCTCGTCGGGCATTGGGTCCTGGGAATGCTGAACGCGTTCTTCGTTCTGCTCTTCGCCCTCGGGGCCGTGCTCTGGTTGCCCGCCTTCATGGTTCCCATGGAACCCGAGCTGGTGGCACTACCCCTTCAAATCATCCTGATCGTCCTGGCCCTGGCGCTGTGGCTGCGTTCCATCGTCGTCTCGTGGAAGAGGAGGTGAGATGGCACTCGAGGGAACCCTCCGCGATTTCAGTTTCGCCGATATCCTTCAGCTGATTTCCCTCCAGCGCAAGACGGGCGTGTTGACCCTGAAGAACGAGGGCGATGTGGTGACCCTGTCGTTTCTCGAGGGCAAGATCGTCGCCGCCAGCTCCCTCAACCAGCACCCCCAGGATCGACTGGGCCTCATCCTCCTCAAACGGGGCGCCTTGGACGAGGCGACCCTGGAGACGGCCCTTCGGCGTCAGGAGGAAACGCTCCAGCGTCTCGGCCGGATCCTGATCGATTACGGCCTGGTGTCCTCCGACGAGGTTCGGGCGGCTCTGGAGCAGCAGATCCTCCAGATCGTCTACCAGGTGTTCCGGTGGACCGACGGCGAGTATCAGTTCTCCCAGGAAACCGATGTGGACTACGACCGGGACCTGGTCGTTCCCATGGTGGTGGATTCCATCATCATGGAGGGGGCCAGGATGACGGACGAATGGCCCTTCGTCGAGAAGAGGATACCCAACCGGGATGTGGTCTTCCGGAAGACCGATCCCAGCCTCAAGCTCGATGTGGTCGAAGACAGGGACGATGACGATCTGGACATGCTGGGGTTTGCCTTTTCGGAGACTCCGGACGAGTCTTCGCCGGAACCCGTTGGGAAACACCAGGTCACGAGACGTCAGAAAGACATCTACGATCTGGTCTCCGGACGGGAGACCGTCAGCGAACTGGTTCTCCAGAGCCCCTACCTGGAGTTCGAAACCTGCAAGGCGCTGGCCGAGCTGCTGGACAACGGCTTGATCCGCGAGTCGACCCCCGAAGAGATCGTGCGGGAGCTGAGCACCGAGGAAGCACCGGTCAAGGGCGGTGTGTTTCGGCTCCCCGGCATCCCCTGGCTGGCGGTCCTCTTCCTGGCCTTGCTGGGAATCTCCATCAGCATCATCCCCCAAAACCCCCTCAACGTCATCAGTCAGGAGGACCAGTTCGTGTGGGGCCGGTACGTCTTCCCCGGTATCTCCTGGTTCCGTATGGAGAGGATACTCGATGGGGTCGACACCTACGTCCTGACCCGCGGGATCCCGCCGCAGTCCCTGAAGAACCTTGTGGAAGCGGGCATTCTCTCCGAAGAACAGACCGTCGACCCCCAGGGACGGCCATACCGGCTGGTCATCCGTGGACATGGGGCCGTCGTGGCTGGAATCGACGCCGAGGGGCAGCCGATCCCTCAACTGATTCTGTCCCGGGCCTTCCCGTGGGAGGGTCCGGCGGCTGGCGGGGCCAGCGGACCGGGCGTGATCCTGCTCGACTGAACGGGGCCTGGACCGTTCACGAGCGATCCAAAACCCACTGCGCGGCGCGATCTGTGGGCCGCGGCCTTCTTCTCGGTTCTTGGGGTCCGGCCATGTGCGGTCAGATGCTCCTCGGCCTCTCACCGTTCCTCCCGGCGGTCCCGACACGCATCTCGGGCCACGACCGCTCCTGGGCAGCCCGGGCCGAACGGTGCACGAGAGTCCGCCATGGGGCAGGAGGATTGTCAGTGTTGTGGTCCAGGAACGGGCTGTTCCCATGGGTTGTTCTTGGAATCCGAAAGAATACTTGACAAGATTTCACTCAGGTCCTATATTGCTGACTGACAATGAAAGTTGAGGAGGACTTCATCATGTCCAGGATAATCGGAATCGACCTCGGCACGACCAACTCGGTGGTGGCTGTCATGGAGGGCGGGAAGCCCACCGTGATCCCCAATCAGGAGGGCAGTCGCACCACCCCGTCGGTCGTCGCCTTTACGAAGAACAATGAACGGCTCGTCGGTCAGGTCGCGAAGCGCCAGGCCGTCACCAACCCGGAGAACACGGTCTTCTCCATCAAGCGCTTCATGGGGCGCTTCTACGACGAGGTGACCGAAGAGGAGCGCACGGTCCCCTACAAGGTGGTCCGGGGAGAGAACAACACGGCGCGCGTCGAGATTGGCGGGAAGCTGTACTCTCCGCCGGAGATCTCCGCCATGATCCTCCAGAAGCTCAAGCAGGCTGCGGAGGATTACCTCGGGGAGAAGGTGGAGAAGGCTGTCATCACGGTGCCGGCCTACTTCAACGATGCCCAGCGCCAGGCGACCAAGGACGCCGGGCAGATCGCGGGCCTCGAGGTCGCCCGGCTGGTCAACGAGCCGACGGCCGCGGCCCTGGCTTACGGCCTCGACAAGAAGAAGGACGAGACCATCGCCGTCTACGACTTCGGTGGCGGCACCTTCGACATCTCGATTCTCGAGGTCGGAGAGGGCGTCGTCGAGGTCAAGTCCACCAACGGTGACACCCACCTGGGCGGCGATGACATCGACCAGCTGCTGATCGATTGGATCGTCGACGAGTTCCGGAAGGACCAGGGCGTCGATCTCTCCAAGGATCGCATGGCCCTGCAGCGGTTGAAGGAGGCCGCGGAGAAGGCGAAGATCGAGCTCTCCTCGACCATGGAGACCGAGATCAACCTGCCCTTCATCACGGCGGATGCCTCCGGACCGAAGCACCTCAACCTGCGTCTGACGCGGGCCAAGTTCGAGCAGATGATCGAGCCCCTCGTGCAGCGCACCATCGAGCCGTGCCGGCAGGCCCTCAAGGATGCCGGCCTCGACGCCAAGGACGTGGACGAGGTGGTCCTGGTCGGCGGCTCGACGCGAATCCCCCTGGTTCAGAAGCACGTGACGGACTTCTTCGGGAAGGAGCCCCACAAGGGTGTCAATCCCGACGAGGTGGTGGCCATCGGTGCGGCGGTCCAGGCCGGCGTGCTTGGCGGCGAGGTCAAGGACGTTCTGCTCCTCGATGTGACGCCCCTTTCCCTCGGTGTGGAGACCTTGGGTGGCGTCATGGACGTGGTCATCCCGCGGAACACGACGATCCCGACCAAGAAGTCCAAGGTCTACTCAACGGCCGACGACAACCAGAGTCAGGTGGAGATCCACGTGCTTCAGGGCGAGCGGCCCATGGCCAAGGACAACCGGACCCTCGGACGCTTCCACCTGATGGGAATCCCGCCGGCCCCGCGCGGCATCCCTCAGATCGAGGTGACCTTTGACATCGACGCCAACGGGATCCTGCACGTCTCGGCCAAGGACCGGGCCACCGGGCAGGAGCAGAAGATCGAGATCACCAGCTCCTCGGGCCTCAACGAGGACGAGATCGAGCGCATGGTGCAGGAGGCCAAGATCCACCAGAGCGAGGACGAGGCCAAACGTCAGGAGATCGAGGCTCGCAACAAGCTGGACGCGCTCGTGTACTCGACAGAGAAGCTCATCAACGACAACAAGGACAAGCTTCCGGAGGCCGAGGTCAACCCGGTCAACGAGGTGTTGGCCGATGCCAAGCGGGCCCTCGAGGAGGGTGGCAGGGAGCGGCTGGAGTCCGCCTACGAGCGGTTGACCCAGGCCAGTCATCAGCTGGCGGCGGTGCTTTACCAGGCGACGGGTCAGCAGCCGGGAGCGGGCGCCGGACCGCAGGGTCCTGTGGACTCCCAGGGTGACGCGGGAGCCTCCGACGGTCAGGAGGACGAGGTCATCGACGCCGAGTACGTGGACGTCGATGCAGAAGGAGCGAACTAGCCCGGATCGGTCGACGGTGATCCGGGCGGGCCGCATGGTAGAGTGGAGGTGGGACGGGGACGACCCGTCCCACCGCCGGGAGGTCCAATGTCACTGGCGTGGCCTGCCATCAAAGAGTTGTTGGCGCTTCGCGAAAAGCTCAACGAGCTGTTCGACGAGGTCCTGGTCGACAGGACGCTTGGGGTCGGTGAGCCGTCCAGCGGTCCGTACTGCCCCACGGCGGATCTCTACGAGACCGATGACGAGGTGGTCATCATCCTGGAAATCCCGGGCGTCCACGCCGAGACCATCGATCTGCAGCTCCATGGGAAGAAGTTGAGGGTCGCGGGAGAGATCGTCCGTGCGGGGAACGACGAGGGCGGACAGTTCGTTCGCATGGAGCGGCCGGCCGGTGTTTTCTACCGGGACTTCGAGCTCCCGGTCGACCGCTTCAGCGGCTCGCCGGTGGCCGAGCTGGAGCGGGGAGTGTTGACCGTTCGACTTCCCAAGGCCTCCGAGCTCCGGCGCCAGCGCGTGACGATCGTCGAGGAGGAATGATGGCGGAGAGGCCGAGGTACCGCATGATCTCGTGGGTGGCCGAGAAGTACGGGGTCCACCCCCAGACCCTGCGGCTTTGGGAGCGGGAGGGGTTGCTCCGGCCACACCGTTCCAAGGGGAATACCCGCCTTTACGATCAGGAAACCTGTGAGCGCCTGGAGACCATCCTGACCCTGACTCGTGACCTCGGAGTCAACCTGGCCGGGGTGGAGATCATCCTCAACCTCCGGGAGCAGGTCAAGAGGCTGCAGCGGGAGGTCGATGTCCTGACCCAGATCCTCAAACAGAAGCTCGAGGAAGAGGAGAGCGTGCCGCGCTACCACGCCATCGTTTCGGTGCGCCCGGGGACCATCCAGCCCGTGGACAACGAATGAACGGGTCAGACGACAGGACGGACACCGAGGTCGCCACGCTGAGGAGGTATCTCCGCGAGATTTCCGAGTATCCACAGCTGAGCCACGAGGAGGAGCTCGAGCTGGCCCGGAGGATCTCCAAGGGTGATGAGGATGCGCTGCGGAAGCTGGTCGAGTCCAACCTCCGCTTCGTGGTGGCCTATGCCAAGCGATACCGTAACCCCAACGTGCCCTTCCTCGACCTGATCCACGAGGGGAACCTGGGTCTGATCCAGGCCGCGCGCAAGTACAACCCCTTCAAGGATGGTCAGGACGTCAAGTTCATCACCTACGCGGTCTGGTGGATCCGTCAGGCCATCCTCCACGCCCTGGCCGAGCACGGCGGCGCCTTCCGCCTGCCCCAGAAACAGGCCAACACCCTGTACCGGCTCGAGCGGGTCCGGTCCGCACTGACCGAGCAGCTGGGACACCCACCGTCCGATCAGGAGTTGGCCGAGGAGCTGGGGATCAGCATCGAGGACGTCCGGGTCCTCTCGCGAGCGGCCCAGAGCTCCCTGTCCCTCAACGATCCCGTCGACGAGGACCGGGACTCGGAGCTGGGAGATCTCGTGGAGCAGACCGTGCTGCCCGATGCCGACGAGCGCATCTTGCGGGAGTCGTTTCTCCAGGCGCTTCGGGATGCCCTGGACGAACTGCCGGAGCGGGAGCGACGGGTCCTGGAGCTGCGCTTCGGCCTGGAGAACGACCAGCCGAGGACCCTCCGGGAGATCGGCGAGATGCTTCACCTCTCCCGGGAGCGCGTCCGCCAGATCGAGAACCGGGCCCTGATGAAACTCCGCCGAAGCCACAAGACCAAGGCCCTCGAGGGCTACCTGAACTAAGCGGAGAATCTCACCCGCTTTCGAAGAACCTCCGGACCGCCTCCTCCGGATCCTCGGGAAAGAGGTCGGCCGGGTCCTCGCCGGTCCACTCCTCGGGGAGGAGCTCCAGGTACTGGTGCTGTGCGAAGCGGCGGCCCAGGAGGACGATGACGCCGCGGTCGTCTGCCGAGCGGATCAGCCGGCCGGCTGCCTGGATGACGCGTGTCATGCCGGGGATCAGGTAGGCGTAGGCGAAGCCCTGGCCGTAGCGTTCGAGGTACCAGTCGTGCAGGAGCTGGCGTTCGGTGTCGAACTGCGGGAGGCCCGGCGAGACGACGACAACTTGGGAGAGCATTCGGCCGGGGTAATCGACGCCCTCGGCGAACATGCCCCCGAGGACGGCCAGAAGGAGGGTGGGCCGGCCGGAGCGAAGGGCCTCCAGGACCTCCCGCTGGGTTTTGCCGTCGGCTCCTGGATGCTGGCGAAGGACGGTGTGGGGAACGGCGGGGAGCCGGTCGTGGACGTGCTCGAGGAAACGGTAGCTGGGGAAGAGGACGAGCACGTTGTGTTCCGGGTGGGCCAGGCGGGCGATCCAGGAGGCGATAGGATCGTAGTTCTGGGGTCGGCGTTTCCAGGTGGTATCGACGGAAGTGACGGCCAGGACGAGGCGGTTTTCCTGGGGGAAGGGCGAGGGGACGTGAAGGGTTGAAGTCTCTTCCTCGGGAAATCCCAGGACGTTCCGGTAGAACTCGAACGGTTCCAGGGTCGCCGACATGGCCACGGCGCCGGCGGCGTCCCGGAGGATCTGGCCGATAAAGCGAGAGGCGTCCCGGCAGAGGATCCGGAGGGTCAGCTCGCCGTCGGGCTCCTGGCGGACCAGGTGGACAAACTCGTCGCCTCCCAGGCGGAGCACCTGGTGGAAGCGCGTCAGGGCCAGGAAGAGATCCATGACCGGGTCGTCCACGAGCCAGAGCTCGTTTTCGCGTTTGTACATCCAGTACTCGAGCATGGCGCCGTCCAGCTCCACCCGCAGCTCGCCCAGTCGTCGCTCGTCGAACTGGGCCAGGGCCTCGGGGCCCTGGGCTTCCTCCAGCGGCCCGGTCGCGGTCTCACGGATGTGGGCCCCCACCTCCTCGGCCAGCGCGGCGAGCCGTAGGAAGACCCGGGCCCCGCTGCCGCAGGGCTGAGTAGGGGCGCGGCCGGCCAGGGCGGAGGCCCTCACAGAGCAGGGGAGGCCACGGGGGG
>CAZXNA010000022.1:0-35094 GCA_964641295.1 uncultured Thermoanaerobaculia bacterium | reverse complement strand
ATCGCGCCGGGCGCACCATTCTTTTCAAGCACTTAGGCCATCCTTCGGGGTGGCCTTTTCTTCTTGGGTCTCCACCGAGTCTCCACGAGAATCAGGGGACGGCTGTGGGCCGTGGAGATCGAACGTACCCCGTCGCCACGGCCCGGGCGTGGCTTCCATTCGCCCTGCGCCGACTTGAACCCGGGCCCCTATTCACCGTCCACCCCGGCGATGAGGTCCTTCCGATCATGGACGGGATCACCACAGTCCCCCTTTTGTGGCTGACCCGGCGTGTGGCCGGCGGCCGACCGCAGGCCCCTGCCGCTGGGCAGGGTTCGTGACGCCAGGCCGAAGGCACCGGTACTCTCACCTGACGATCCCCTGGACCCATACCTCCACCTGCCTCATGACCCGGTATCCCTGGGCGAACGCCACCTTTTCGCCCGCGGTACCCACGAGGGAGGCAATGTAGTACTGGAGGCCGTTGCCGGTCTTTTCCGTCAGCACCACGGAAAAGGCGACGATCAGGTCACGATCCCCGTCGTCCACGGGGGCGATGGTCACCATCAGCGCCAACCTGGAGTTGTCGTAGAGATTCGCCTCCCTCAGGTACGGGGACTCTTCGATTCCGTCGTAGAGAGCGTGTACGAAAGCTCCAGCCGTGGCATTCCTCCGCATGCCCGTGATCTGGACCTCCATGGGGTACGGTGTCTGGCTGCGCGCCACGGGGGTCCCCAAAAGGGTGGCGAGCGCCGTCAGTACCAGCAGGTCAATCACTCGGCGTGTGGTCATTAGCCATCTCCTTGCTCTTCACCAGTTGCCTTCTCCCGGAACCGCGTGTGCGTCCCGTCTGGATCACGGTTCCCACGCCAACGGTTCCCGTACCGACAAGAATGGGTGGGGATGCGGCCCACTACGGGCCGCATCCCCGCCGGGATGTTCCGGAACCTCGTGTGAGCACGATCTTGAACGCTGAAGTCACCGGGATCCATCGGAGGAGGATGGGGTCCCATGACCGCGTACCCGCGGCCGATTCCCGGCATTTCCAGGACATCGCCACGGAGCCACCCCCCTCCGGAATTGACGGGCGTCACCGGTGGGGTGTCCATCCCCTCCAAAAAACCCGGAATTCCTACCCTTCGGGCCTTGACACGCTCCCCAACTCCCATCATCATGGAGTGGTCAGAAGTGGCTCAAAATGGCCTGAGGTGGTCCAAGCGGTCTTTGATGGGCCGATCCGCCCCGGCCGAGGGGGGTTGGTGGAACGTTTTCGCGGAGGGTTTCCAGCTACCATTGACGCCAAGGGGCGCGTCAAGCTGCCGGCGAAGCTCCGCGAGCAGCTGGACCAGGGCTTCGGCCGCGAGGTCTACGTCTGTTCCTTCTTCCCCCACGAGCTGAGACTCTACCCCATCCCGGTCTGGGAGTTGCTGGAGGAACGCCTCCTGGCCAAGCCGGGCATGAAGCCGGCCGTGCTCAAACTGATCGAGCGGATCAACTACGGCCAGCAGGTGGAGATGGACGACCAGGGCCGCGTCCTGATCCCGGCGTTGCTCCGGGAGATGGTGGACGTCGGCGGCGAGGTCGTCGTTTCCGGCCGGATCAATCACCTGGCGGTCACCCGGAGGGACCGGGCCGCCTCCATGCTCAAGGAGCCTTCCCTCAGTGATGACGAGCTCGAAGAGCTTGCCGAGCTGGAGCTGTGATGGAGGGAAGCGATGCCCGTGCTTCACGTCCCCGTCCTTTGCGACGCCATCGTCGAGCTCCTCACTCCGGCTGCCCCCGGGCTTCTGGTCGATGCCACCCTCGGAATGGCCGGCCACTCGGCGGCCCTCCTGGACGCTGCGCCGGGGTTCCGGCTCCTCGGTATCGATCGTGACCCAGCCGCCATCGAGCTGGCGCGGGAGCGGCTCGGCGGTTTCGGAAAGCGTGTGCGGCTCGTCTGTGCCCGCTTCTCCCAGTTGCCCCAGGTCCTCGAGCAGGTGGGGGAGGAGGCGCCGGCCGCCATCGTCGCCGATCTCGGCTGCTCCTCCCTTCAGCTGGACACGGCCGAGCGCGGCTTCTCCTTCCGGAACGAGGCCCCCCTGGACATGCGCATGGGTCGCGAGGGTCCGACGGCAGCCGAGCTCGTTGAACGCCTGGACGCGGAGGAGCTGATGCGGATCCTCTGGGACTACGGTGAGGAACGCCGGGCCCGGGCCATTGCGCGAGCCATCGTCGAGGGGAGGAGGCACAAGCCCATCGAGACGACGCGGGATCTGGTCGAGATCGTCGTCAGTGTCCTGGGACCGGGACGCCGGGGCCGTGTCCATCCGGCCACCCGCACCTTCCAGGCCCTACGGATCGCCGTCAACGACGAGCTGGGAGAGCTGGAGCGTTTCCTCGAGCCGGCCATCACCTCCCTGCGCCCCGGTGGGCGCCTGGCCGTCATCGCCTTCCACTCCCTGGAGGACCGGATCGTCAAGCACACCATGCGGCGCCTCGAGGGCCGGTGCACCTGCCCCCCGGACGTCCCCGTCTGCCGCTGCGGTGCCACGCAGCTCGTCCGGCCCCTGACCCGCCGGCCCATCCGGCCCGGGGCCGGCGAGATCGAGGTCAACCCGCGCTCCCGTTCGGCCCGTCTGCGCGCCGTCGAGCGGATTGGAGGAGGATCTTGATGGAACCCCTGGCCATCCGCCCCTCCAACCGTTTCCTGGTGCGGCAACGCGACCGTCACTGGGCCCGCGTCCTCGCCCTGGCCCTCCTGCTGGCCCTGGCTCTGGGAGGCGTCCTCGCCCTGGTCGGGTGGCCTCCCCTGGAGGTGACGGCCGTCCACTACGATCTCTTGCGGCTCCGTGCCCAGGTTCAGGAGCTGGAGCGCCGGCGGCGTACCCTCGAGGTCCAGCTGGAGGCCCAGCGCTCCCCCAAGGCTCTGGCCCGAAAGGCCCGGGCCCTCGGCCTGGTGCCGCCCGAGGAGGTGGCCGCAAACACGACGAGCTCCTCCGGGGAGGCCCGATGAACCGGCGCCGACTGCTGAGCGTCGTCGCCCTCCTCGTCCTCGCGCTCACCGTCGTCGGAATGCGGGCCGTCCTCGTGATGGTGGCCGGCCACCAGCGCTACGCACGAATGGCCCGCCGGCAACAGCAGCAGACCCTGACCGTCCCCTCCCTTCGGGGGGAGATCCGGAGCCGGGACGGCTACCTGCTGGCCACCAGCGTCGACCGGATCGCCATCCAGGTGGACCGGAAGGCCCTTCCCTACCCCGAGCTCTTCGCCCAGGCGGCGGCACCACTACTGGGGCGGACGTCCCAGGCCCTGCTCCGGAGGCTCCGGCGCGGCCCCCGGATGGTCTGGGCCGCCCAGCAGGTCGACGTGGCCACGGCCTCGGCGGTCCGGCGGCTGGCCCCGGCCGCCGTCGTCCTCGTCCCCGACAGCTCCCGGCTCTACCCCCTGGGCACCCTGGCGGCGCCCGTCCTCGGTTTCGTCGGCCGTGAAGAGCTCCGCACGGTGGGCCGTGCGGGCCTCGAGCACTACTACGACACGATCCTCTCGGGAGAGTCCGCCCGCTACCTGGCCGTCCGGGACGCCATCCAACGCAAGCTGCTCCTGCGCCGGCTTAGCAACGGCCGCGCCGGTTGTGACCTCGAGCTGACCATCGACGCGCGGCTCCAGGCGGCCTGCGAGGAGATTCTCTCCGAGACGGTTCGCGGCGTCTCCGCCCGATCCGCCTCCGCAGTGGTTCTCGATCCCTTCAGCGGAGAGATTCTGGCCCTGGCCTCGGTGCCGGCCTTCGACCCCTCCGATCCCGGAGACGCGCCCCGCTACAACTGGCGATGCCATCCCCTCCAGGACGCGTTCGAGCCCGGCTCGACGGTCAAACCGCTGGTGGTGGCCACCGCCCTGGCCGCCGGGGTCATCCGCCGCGGCGAACGTTTCGATTGCCGCAACCGGGGCGTGTCGGTGGCCGGGCACTGGATCCGGGACCATGCCAAGCCGGGGATCTACACCATCGATGGGGTCGTTGCACAGTCCTCCAACGCCGCCATGGCGCGGATCGCCGGCAGGATTCCGAGGACCTTCCTCTGGCGCGCCCTGGACGGCTTCGGCTTCGGCCGGCGGACGGGGCTCGGTTTCCCCGCCGAGGCCTCCGGCAGTCTCCACCCCCCGAGATCCTGGTCGAAGCTCAGCGCCGCCAGCCTGGCCATGGGCCAGGAGCTGACGGCCACGCCGCTCCAGCTGGCCGTGGCCTACGCCACCATGGCCAACGGGGGCTGGCTCGTCCGTCCGCGCCTCGTTACCGCGGCCGACGGCGGCACCATCCGCGCGGCCTCCGGACCCGCCTACAGGGGCCGGATCCTCGACGCCGGTCTCGCCCGGCGCGTCTGCCGCATGCTCCGGCAGGTCGTCGAGGAGGGGACCGGGACCGAGGCCGAGGTCCCCGGGTACCCGTCCTGCGGCAAGACGGGTACGGCTCAGCGCCCATCGGGCGGCCGTTTCGACGACACCCACCACGTGGCCTGGTTCGCCGGCTTCCTCCCCTGGGACACCCCCAGGGCCGTCGTCGTCGTCTCCGTCGAGCAGCCGACCCGCGACTACTGGGCCTCCTCGGTGGCGGCGCCCTGCTTCCGCCGCATCGGCGCCGCCGCCATGCGGATCCTCCAGGTACCGCCCGAGGGTTCCGGTCTGCCGGTGCTCCTGGCCAGGAAGGCTGCTGCCCCCACGCCGGGAGGTGACGCGTGAAGCTCAAGGTCCTGGTCCCACGGCTGCCCGGCGTCCGCCTCCGCGGGGATGGCGGGGTGGAGGTCAGAGGAATCAGCCATGATTCCAGGAGGGTCGAGCCCGGCTGGATCTTCGCCGCCCTGCCGGGAGAGCACGCCCACGGGGTGACGTACCTGGACGAGGCAATCTCCAGGGGCGCCACGGCGGTCCTCAGCGACCGTGCCCCCGGTGCCGACCTACCCTGGCTCGAGAGCAAGAACCCGCGGCGGGATACGGCCCTGGCCGCGTGGGCCCTGGCGGGCGACCCACAGGAGCGGCTCCAGCTGGCCGGCATCACAGGCACCAACGGCAAGAGTACGACGGCGGACCTTTTGGCCCGTATCTTCGGCGCGGCGGGCTTGCCTTGCGGCCTCTTCGGGACCCTGAGCTACCGGGTCGCCGGGCGCTCGCTGCCGGCCGATCGCACAACCCCCGAGGCAACGGACCTGGCCCCCCTCCTTGCCGAGCTGGAGGCCGCGGGCGGCCGGGCCGCCGTCCTGGAGGTCTCCTCCCACGCCATTGCCATGGAGCGCGTGGCCGGCCTGGGCTTCGAGGTCGCCGTGCTGACCAACCTCTCCAGGGACCACCTGGACTTCCACGGCGACATGGAGCGCTACTTCGCCGTCAAGCGCCGCCTCTTCGACGAGCTGCTTTCCCCCGGGGGCCGGCGCGTGCTCCCCCTGGAGGATCCCTGGGGCCAGCGGCTGCTGGCGACTCCCCGCGAGGGCGACGTCACCTGGGGGGTCGGCGCCGGAACGGTGTCGGCCGCCGGAGTGCGGATGGGCCTCGACGGAACGAGCTTCACCCTCCGCTACGGTGGGGAGGAGACACACCTCCGTCTCCCGCTGATTGGCGAGCACAACCTGAGGAACGCCCTGGCCGCCGCCGCCGCGGCCCTGGCCGCCGGCCTGCCAGTGGGAGCCGTTCGCCAGGGCCTGGAGGAAGCCGCCCCCCTGCCGGGCCGCCTGGAGCCTGTCGCCACTGGACTTCCCTTCCCCGTCTTCGTCGACTACGCCCACACCCCCGACGGGCTCCGGGCCGTCCTGGAAAGCCTGCGTGCCGTGACGGACCGCCGCATCGTCCTGGTTTTCGGCGCCGGCGGGGACCGCGATCGCGGCAAGAGGGGTCCCATGGGCGAAGCCGCGGGCCGACTGGCCCAAACCATCATCGTCACCTCGGACAACCCGCGCTCCGAGGACCCTTCCGCCATCGCCGCGGCCGTCGCCGAGGGTGTCCGGAGGGCCGGTGTCGAGCCCATGATCGAGCTGGACCGGCGGCGGGCCATCGCCCTCGCCCTGGACGAAGCCGACGAAAATTCGCTGGTGCTGGTGGCCGGGAAGGGTCACGAGAGCGTCCAGCTGATTGGCCCACGGCGGATTCCCTTCTCCGACGCCACCGTCATCGCCGAGATCGCCGGGGGTGTGGCATGCGCCTGACCACCGGTCGCATTGCCGAGATCGTCGAGGGGATCCTCGAGGGGGATCCCCACGTGATCGTCACGGGTGCCGAGGTGGACTCCCGCCGTGTTCAGCGCGGAGATCTCTTCATCGCCCTCCCCGGCGCCCAGCGGGACGGCCATGCCTACGTCGCCTCGGCTCTGGACACCGGTGCGGCCGCTCTGGTCCGCCGGTCGGCCGACCTGCTGCCGCCCCCACCCGGCACGGCCCTGATCCGGGTCGGCGACCCCCTGGCGGCCTACCACCGTCTGGCCGCCGTGGAGCGGCGCCGGCGGTCCTGGAAGGTCGCGGGCGTCTCGGGCTCGGTGGGCAAGACGACGACCAAGGAGATCCTGGCCGCCCTGCTTTCCCTCGGATGGAAGACGGGGGCCTCGGAGGGCAACCGCAACTCGACCCTGGGACTCCCCGCCGAGTTGCTCAGCCAGCCGGAGGAGATCGAGATCTTCGTCGCCGAGCTGGGTATGAGCCATCCCGGGGAGCTGGACATGCTGGGCAACATCGTCCATCCCGACCTCCTGGTCTACACCCGCATCGCCCCGGCCCACACGGAGTTCTTCCCCGACCTCTCGGCCATCATCCGAGCCAAGGCCGAGCTCCTGGAACACGTGGCAGAGGACGGCGTGCTGGTGCTCAACGCCCTGGACCCCAACCAGGAGGAGCTGGCCGCCGCTTCCACCGTGCGGATCATCCGCTTCGGAGCCGAGGGGTCCGAAGTCTGGGCCGACGAGGTGGAGGATCGCGGCCTCCTGGGCTCGGCCTTCACCCTGGTCGCCGCCGGGAAGCGCTTCCCCGTGGAGCTGCCCCTGGCGGGACTCCACCAGGTGGAAAACTACCTGGCGGCCGTGGCGGCGGCCGTCGAGCTTGGAATCGATCCGGAGCGCGCGGCCGAGACTGCCGGAGACCTCGAAGCGGCGCCGCGGCGGGGACGTGTGATCCGGCTTGCCTCGGGAATCACCGTTGTCGACGACAGCTACAACGCCTCCCCCCTGGCCGTCCAGCGTGTCCTGGCCCTCCTCTCCGGCTCGCCGGGCCGGCGCGTGGCCGTCCTGGGGGAGATGTACGAGCTGGGGCCCCTGACCTGGGACGCCCACGAGGAGGTCGGCGTCCTTGCGGCCCGATCTTGCGACCTGCTCCTGACCGTCGGCGAAGCCCACGCCGCCGCCATGGCCCGGGCGGCACGGGGGGCCGGCATGGCCGAGGGTACCGTCATCGAGGCGTCCGACGCCGCCGAAGCGGCGGAAAAGCTCCGGGGCATCCTCCAGAGCGGGGACCTGGTGCTGTTCAAGGGATCACGCGGGGTCGGCCTGGACGCGGCCGTCGACGCCCTCGTCGGCGGGGAGGCGGCCTGATGCTGTACTGGCTACTCTACCCCCTTCACGATTTCTGGATTGGCTTCAACGTCTTCCGGTACATCACCTTCCGCGTCGGTATGGCCATCGTCACGGCCTTCTTCGCCAGCATGGTCCTGGGGCCGCCCACCATCGCCTGGCTGGCCGGGCTCAAGATCCGCCAGACTGTCCGCGAGGAAGGACCGGCCCATCACCAGGTCAAGTCGGGCACACCGACCATGGGGGGCGTGCTGATCGTCAGCGCAACAGTGCTGTCGACCCTCCTGTGGACCGACCTGGCCAACCGCTATGTCTGGACCGTGCTGGCCGTCACCCTGGCTTACGCGGCCATCGGCTTCGCCGACGACTGGATCAAGGTGGTCAAGCACCGCAATCTGGGATTGACGGCCCTGCAGAAGCTCGTCCTTCAGGCCCTCTTCGGGCTGGCGGCGGGCCTGGCCGTCCGCCACGTGGCCCTGCCGGCGGCCCACGCCGGCGCCCTGGCGTTCCCCTTCTTCAAGGACCTCCTCCTGCCCCTGGGGTGGCTCTACCTGCCCTTCGTCATGATCGTCCTCATGGGCGCCTCCAACGCCGTCAACCTGACGGACGGCCTCGACGGCCTGGCCATCGGTGCCATGGCCATTGCCTCGGCCACCTACACCATCCTGCTCTACGCCTCGGGCCACGCCCGGATCGCCGATTACCTGCATATCGTCTCGGTCCCCGGATCGGGGGAGGTCGCCGTGTTCACCGGTGCCGTCGTCGGGGCGGCCATGGGCTTCCTCTGGTTCAACTGTCACCCGGCGCGGGTGTTCATGGGCGACGTGGGCTCCTTGGGCCTGGGGGGCGCCATCGGAATCGTCGCCGTCGTCGCCAAGCAGGAGGTCCTCCTGGTCATCGTCGGCGGTCTCTTCGTCGCCGAGGCCCTCTCGGTCATGATCCAGGTGGGGTCGTACAAGCTGCGGGGCAAGCGGGTCTTCCGCATGGCCCCCCTTCACCATCATTTCGAGCTCAAGGGGTGGAGCGAGACCCAGGTGGTCGTCCGATTCTGGATCATCTCCATCCTCTGCGGCCTGGCGGGGCTGGCCACGCTGAAGCTGAGGTGAGGATGGCGTACACGGCTCCCTCCCGCCTTCTCGTCGTCGGCCTGGGCGCCTCCGGGCAGGCGGCGGTGCGCCTGGCCGCCGCGGACGGCTCGGCCGTCGCCGTTACCGATGTGCGCCCCGAAGCCGAGCTGACGGAGACCCTCCAGGAGCTTCCCGCCGTGGACGCCGTCTTCGCCGGGGGTCATCCCGTGCATTGCCTGGAGGGGGTCGAGCTGGTCGTCACCAGTCCCGGCGTACCGCGCGAGGCACCCCTCCTCCGGACGGCCCGCGAACGGGACATCGGCGTTCTCACGGAGGTGGAGTTCGCCTGGCTCCACCGTCCCGAAGCGCTCCTGGCCGCCGTCACCGGCTCCAACGGCAAGAGCACGGTGACCACCCTCATTGCCGAGATGCTGCGGCACGGCGGAGCGGCCGTGGCCGCCGGCGGCAACCTGGGACCACCGGCCTCGCAGCTGGTTCTCGAGGGCGGGTGGGACCGCTGGGTCCTGGAGATCTCCAGCTTCCAGGCGGAGGCCCTGACGGCCATGGCCCCGCGCACCGCCGTCCTCCTCAACCTCAGTCAGGACCACCTGGAGCGTCACCCCGACATGGCGTCCTACCTCGAGGCCAAGCTGCGCCTCTTCGCTCACCAGGGCCCCGGTGACCTGGCCGTGCTCAACGCCGACGATCCGGCCATCGCCCATGTGGCGACTCCAGGCCGCCGACAGCGCTTCTCCCTCGAGGGGCCCGCCGACGCCTGGAGCGACGGCGAGCGGCTCTACCTGGACGAGGAGCCGCTCCTCCCCATCTCCCGCCTGGGCCTCGTCGGACGGCACAACGTGGCCAACGCCCTGGCGGCCGCCCTGGCGGCCCGGGAGCTCGGCGCCGACCGGCGGGCCATGGCCGACGCCCTCACCAGCTTCCGCGGTCTGGCCCACCGCCACGTCCTCGTCGCCGAACACGGGGGCGTCCGATGGGTGAACGACAGCAAGGCCACCAACGTCGGCGCCACCATCGCGGCCCTGGGGGGGTACGGCGAGGGCTCCGTCCTGCTGATCCTCGGCGGCCTGGGCAAGGGCCAGGACTTCTCCGTTCTGGCGCCCGCTGTGCGGCGGGCGGCCCGGAAGGTTTACCTGATAGGACATGACGCCGAAACCATCGCCCGGGCCCTGGGCGGCGCCGCTCCCATGGAGCGCTGCGGCACCCTGGAGGTGGCCGTCGAGCGTGCGGGGAAGGAGGCACGTCCCGGCGACACGGTTCTCCTGGCGCCGGCCTGCGCGTCCTTCGACCAGTTCTCCGGCTACGCCGAGCGGGGCGATGCCTTCGCCACCCTGGTGCGGGGGGAGGTGGTCCCGTGCCGCTGAAGCAACGCTACGACCGCATACTGATCGGCGCCACAGCCATCCAGACGGTGCTCGGCCTGGCCCTCGTGGCCTCGGCCTCGTGGCTGATCGCCGAGGAGCGCTACCACCGTCCCGGCACGTGGTTCGTGCTCTGGCAGGCGGCGGCGGCCGTGGCCGGCCTGGTCGTCCTCGTGGCCGCCATGCACCTGCGCCGCCGGCTCCTGGACGACGAGCGGCTGGCCTGGGCCGGCCTTGCCGGTGTCTGGCTCCTCCTGGGGGCGGCCTTCTTCGGTCCCGAGATCGCCCACACCCACCGCTGGCTGGGGATTGGAGGCTTGTCCATTCAGCCTTCCGTGCTGGCCCGAGTGGCCGTCATCCTCTTTGCCGCCGTCGAGTTGAACCGGGCCGCCGCGGAGGGCTGGCCCGTCCGGCGGCTCATCCGTGCTGGTGCCGCCATCCTCCTGACGGCGCTCCTGATCGTCCTCGAACCCGATCTCGGCTCCGCCGCCCTGCTGATGACGGTGACCGCCGCCATGGCCTGGGTGGCCGGGCTGCCCGTGCGCCACATGGCCGTTCCGGCGGCCGTCGCCGTGGCCGGCGCCGTGGCAGCCATCGCCGCCGAGCCCTACCGCCTGGCGCGGATCCGCGCCTTCCTGGATCCCGGCGCCGCCGCCGCCGCCGCCTGGCAGACCCGCCAGAGCCTGATCGCCCTGGGCTCCGGCGGTCTGACCGGGCGCGGCTACGGCGCCGGCCTCCAAAAGCTCTTCTTTCTGCCGGAGCCCCACACGGACTTCATCTTGGCCATCGCCGGGGAGGAGCTGGGGCTCCTCGGCGTTGGGTTCATCCTCCTGGTGGCCGGCATCATCGTCTGGCGGGGCCTGCGCATCGCCCAGCGGCAGGAGAATCGGACCCTGGGGCTCCTGGCCTTCGGCCTGACCTTCGGCTTCGCCCTCCAGACCCTGCTCCACGCGGGGGTCTGCTTCGGCCTGGCGCCACCCAAGGGCATTCCCCTGCCGCTGATCAGCTACGGGCGCACCGATCTCGTGGTTACCCTGGCCTCCCTGGGGCTCCTCCTCAACCTCTCACGGGAGGTCGGCGCATGAGCTCCCTCATCGTCATCGCCGGCGGTGGAACGGGGGGACACATCTTCCCCGGCCTGGCCGTCGCCGAGGAGCTCGCCACCCTGGGGATCGAGGTCCACTGGCTCGGGGCGCGCCACGGGCTGGAGGAGGATCTGGTGGGTCAGCGGGGTCTTCCACTGACCCTGGTCAACCTGGAGGGCGTCCGGGGGCGGGGCAAGGCAGCCGCCGCCCGTGCCATGGTCACCATGCCAGCCGCCGTCGCCACGGCCGTGCGGACCCTCCTGGAGCTCAAGCCCATTGCCGTCCTCGGTGTCGGGGGCTATGCCTCGAGCGCCGGCCTGCTGGCGGCCGGAATCCTGGGAATCCCCTGGGTTCTCCAGGAGCAGAACGCCGTCCCCGGCTGGACCAACCGGTCCATGGCACCCTGGGCCGACCTCATCTGCTGCGGCTTCGCCGACGCCGTCGGGGCCTTCCCCTCCCTCCACGCCGAGTGGACGGGCAACCCGGTTCGCCGGGAGTTCTTCACCGTGCCCGAGGTCGAGCCCGAAACCCCACGTCGCCTGCTGATTCTCGGTGGAAGCCAGGGGTCCCTCTTCATCAACCGCCTGATTCCCCGGGCGCTCCGCCTCCTGGCCGACCGCGGCATCCTGCCCCTGGTCAACCACCAGGCCGGCAGCCGCTGGGCCGACGTGGTCCGGACGGCCTACGAAGACGTCGGGGTCGCAGCCAAGGTCACCGCCTTCATCCCCGAGCCCTGGGCCGCCATGGCGGATGCCGATCTCGTCGTCGCCCGCTCCGGCGCCCTGACCGTCGCCGAGCTGGCGGCCGTGGGGAGGGGTTCGGTCCTGATCCCCTTCGCCGCCGCCGCGGGCAACCACCAGGAGTACAACGCCCGGGCCCTGGAGCGAGCCGGAGGCGCCGTCGTCCTGACAGAACGGGAGGCGACGCCCCACTCCATGGCCTCCGTGCTCGAACGCCTGCTGGAGGACGACGCGGTTCTCCGGGAGCTGGGCGCCGGCGCACGGACGGTGGGGCGGGCCGAGGCCGCCGTCCGCATCGCCCGCCGTCTCCTGGCCGTCGGGAGGCACCTGCCATGAGGCTCGATCGCCTGCACCTGCACTTCATGGGCGCCGGCGGCGTCGGCATGGCCGCACTGGCCGAGCTCCACCTGGCCCGCGGCGGCCCCGTCAGCGGGTGTGACGCCCATCCCTCACCGCGCCTGGAGCGCCTGCGCCGTCTCGGCGCGAAGATCTCCGTCGGTCACGATCCTTCCCATGTCAAAGGCGCCGGCGCCCTGGTGTTCAGCGCCGCGGTCCCGGCCGACCACGAGGAGATCCTCGCCGCCCGGAAGGCCGGTGTTCCCGTGGTCCGGAGGGCGACCCTCCTCGGTGAGCTCCTGCGCGGTCACACGGGCATCGCCGTGGCGGGAACCCACGGCAAGACCACGACCTCGGCCCTGCTGGGGTGGATCTTGACCCGCTGCGGCCTCGATCCCACCGTCGTCGTCGGAGGGTTCGTCCCGGCCTTCGGCGGCCACTCCCGGCGCGGCTGCGGCCGGTTGATGGTCTGCGAGGCCGACGAGTACGACCGCTCCTTCCTCGAGCTCCACCCTGCCTGGCTGATCGTCACCAACGTGGAGCCCGAGCACCTGGAGGTCTACGGCACGGTGGAGGAGCTGGAATCGGCCTTCACCGAGCTGGCCCGGCGGGTTCCATTCCACGGCGCCCTCGTCGCCTGCGCGGATGATCTCGGCGCCTCCCGGATCGCCGCCGCCGCGGGCGCCCGCACCCTCAGTTACGGCATGGCCGAGAACGCCTGGCTTCGGGCGACGGCCGTCGATTCTCACGAGGGCGGCTCGTGCGTTACGGTCGCCGCCTCCGGCCACACACTGGGGGAGCTCCACCTTCCCCTGCCCGGCCTCCACAACCTGAGAAACGCCCTGGCCGCCACGGCCGTCGCCCTCGATCTCGGCGTGAGCTTTCCCCGGATCGCCGCCGCCATCGCTGCTTTTTCCGGAGTGGCCAGACGCTTCGAGATCCGTGGGACGGCCCGCGGAATCACGGTGGTCGACGACTACGCCCACCACCCCACGGAGCTGGAAGCCGCCCTTGCCGCCGCCCGGCAGCGCTTCCCGGGACGACGTCTCGTCGTCGTGTTCCAGCCCCACCTCTTCACAAGGACCCAGCGCTTCGCCGGCGATCTGGGCCGGGCGCTCGCAAAAGCCGATCTCGCCATCGTCACCCCGATCTTCCCGGCACGCGAGGCGCCCATCCCGGGGGTCGACGCCACCCTGGTCGCCCGGGCTACCGAGGAGGCCGGGGGTGTGGCGCAGACCGTCGAAGACCTGGACGGGGCCCTGGCCCTGCTCCGGGACATCCTGGCGGCCGGCGATGTGTTGCTGACGGTTGGCGCCGGCGACGTTGACCGGTTGGCCGGCCGTCTTCTGGAGGACCCCTCATGAGCGGCCGGCCCCGATCCCGCATATCTCATGGGTTTTCGCCGCGAGACCGTGGAGACGCCCGTCAGAGTGGCGGCTCGACCAAGGCGCCTCCGACGGAAACGCCGCAATGGCGGGTGCTTCTCCGGTCCCAGCAGGAAACCCGTGAGATATGGGGGCTCGCCTTCCCCGGTCGGTTGCGGCCCGTGGCGGTCCGCCGAGAGCGGCGGGTCCGCCGCCGGGTGATCGCGGCCGTGACCTTCCTGACGCTCCTGACTGCCGGCCTGCTCAACTGGCGCGTCCAGTCGGTCGCCGTTTCGTCGTACCCCGGATTCCCCGAGACCACGGTCCGTTCCCTGAGCTCCCTCGAGGGAACCCTGATCGTGCTGCTCTCCCTGGAGGGTGTGCGGCGCTGCGCCGAGACCTGGCCCGGTGTCGCATCCGTCGAGGCGCGGCTCCAACTCCCGGGACGGCTGGTGGTGACGATCCATCCCGCCCCGGTGGCCGGCAGCGTGCCCGTGGGCCACGGATGGCACGCCGTCGGGCCCGACGGTAGCCTTGGCGCCCGTCTGAAGGGCCCGGCCCCACCTCTCCTGGAGCAGTTCTCGCCCGAGATCACCCGCCTGCGGGAGGGTCTGGTCATCGCCCAGCGTCTTGCGGCGGAGACCGGCCGGGAGGTGTTGAGGGTGCGACGGATCCT
Source organism: uncultured Thermoanaerobaculia bacterium (assembly GCA_964641295.1). Lineage (GTDB taxonomy): Bacteria > Acidobacteriota > Thermoanaerobaculia > Thermoanaerobaculales > Sulfomarinibacteraceae > JAADFK01. Next base: position 20,949 of record CAZXNA010000022.1, on the reverse strand, counting down.
GCCGGACGACCTCGAGGTCCACCTGGCGGGCGCCGGCCCCGGTGCCGCCGGCGCCGTCGTTCATGTGAGGCCCTCGGGAAGCCGCGCGGAATCCTGGTGGACCGCCCGGCTCCGGCAGGGCCTGGGCACCGGCCCCTGGGCCGACCTGCGACGTGACGATCGAGCCATCGTGGGAGGCAGAGGATGAGCGAGCTGAGCCCCCTCGTGGGCATCGACGTGGGCTCGGCGGCCGTCTCGGTCGTGGTGGCTGTCGAAGAGGACGGCCGGATCAAGGTGGTCGGCTCCGGCCGCGCACGCCATGAGGGGTCCAAGAAAGATGTCATCTCGGAGCTCGGCCAGGTGGCCGAAGCCGTCCGGGAGGCCGCAGAAGAGGCGGAGGCCATGTCCTCCCTCCCCGTCGAGCGGGCCGTCGTCGGGCTCGGCGGGACCCCCGTCACCGGCATGTGCGCCACGGCCTCGGTGCCTGTCACGGGGCGATCCAGCACCGTCTGCCTGGAGGACCAGCACCGCGCCCTCGAGGCGTGCACCCGGATGAACGTGCCGGACGACTACCAGGTCCTCTCCATCCTTCCCGCCGGCTTCGCCGTGGACGGACAGGGCGGGCTCCGGACCGCCGTCGGCATTCCGGGGAACCGGCTGGACGCCTCGGCCTACGTGCTCTACACCCACAAGACCCACGCCCAGGCGGTCGTCCAGGCCGTCAACACGGCCGGCATCGAGGTGACCCGCCTGGCCTACGAACCCGTCGCCGCCGCCGAGGCCGTGCTGACGGAGGACGAGCGGGATCTGGGTTGCCTGCTCCTCGACCTGGGCTACGGCTCCACCGAGTGGATCGTCTACTCCGACGGCGCCGCCATCGCCTCGGGAGCAACCCCCGTTGGAGGACGCCTCTTCACCAACGATCTGGCCGTCATGATCAAGACCACGACGGGGGCCGCCGAACGCGTCAAGCGGGAGGTCGGCGCCACGCCCGCCACCTCGGGCCCCGGCGGGGGCGGTGTCGAGGTGCCCGCCATCGGCGAGCAGGGGCATTTCCTCGTCGAGCGGGCCTTCATCGCCCAGATCCTCGGCGAGCGCGCACGCGATCTCTTCGTCCGCATCCACCGCCAGCTGATCGAGCAGGGTGTCGAACGGGCCCCACGGGCCGGCATCGTGCTGACCGGTGGGGGCGCACGGCTCCCGGGGATCACCGAGCGGGCCCAGGAGATTCTCGGCTTCAAGGCGCGCCTCGGCACGCCTCTGGGATTGATGGGCTCCACGGAGCCCGTCGCAGGCCCGGAATGGTCCGTGGCCTGCGGCCTTGCGCTGTACCAGCACCGGGCCAGCACCGACGAAACGGCAATCGGCCAGGGGAGACAGACGGGAGTTCTCTCCTGGCTACGGAACGCTCTCAACGAGCTTTTTGAAATGGGAGGTGGAAGATGATCGAGTTTGACAGGGGAGCAGCGAGCGCGGATTTGGGGGCGGGAGTGGAGCCAGTCGAGGATGGGATGATCCTCCTCGACGACACGGCATCACCGGCCTGCATCAAGGTCGTCGGGATCGGCGGCGGCGGGGGCAACTCCGTCAACCGCATGATGGAGGCCGGGCTGGCCGGCGTCGAGTTCATCGCCGCCAACACGGATTCCCAGGCCCTGGCGCGTTGCCACGCGCCCATCAAGTTGCAGCTCGGTCCCGAGCTGACCCGTGGCCTCGGGGCCGGGGCCGATCCGGAGATCGGGCGGAGCGCCGCCCTCGAGGAGACCGAGCGGATCTACGACCTCCTGACGGGCGCCGACATGGTCTTCATCACCTGCGGCATGGGTGGCGGCACCGGAACGGGGGCGGCTCCCGTCATCGCCCAGATGGCCAGCGAGGCGGGGGCGCTGACCGTCGCCGTCGTAACCAAGCCCTTCAGTTTCGAGGGTTCCCGGCGGCGGAACGTGGCCGAGCAGGGCATCCTGGCCCTCTCCGAGCACGTGGACACCTTGATCACCATCCCCAACGACCGGCTCCTCAAGTTCGTCGAGCGGACGACCAATTTCACAGAAGCCATGCGGATCGCTGACGACGTGCTCCGCCAGGCCGTCCAGGGGATCGCCGACATCATCACGGTACCCGGCCTGATCAACCGGGACTTCGCCGACGTACGGACCGTCATGAAAGGGATGGGCCACGCCATCATGGGAATCGGCGTCGCCTCCGGGGAGCACCGGGCCGTGGAGGCCGCCCAGCAGGCCATCGCTTCGCCCCTCCTCGAGGAGACCTCCATCCAGGGTGCCCGCGGCGTGCTGATCAACATCACCGGCGGCGACGACCTGACCCTCAACGAGATCAACGAGGCGGCAGAGATCATCACCGAGGGGACCGACCCCCAGGCCCAGATCCTCTTCGGAGCCGTCATCGATCCCGACGTGGAGGAGAGCATCAAGGTGACCGTCATCGCCACGGGTTTCCAGGTGGAGCAGGAGGCCAGTCAGCTGCCCGCACAGGCGCCGGAGCTGGGCCGCACCTCGGCGGAGGAGGAGAGCGCCAGGACCCGGAGGGGCGCATTCTTCGTGCCCGGCGGCGCCAACCCCGAGTACGGCATCAACGTCGGAGACGAGTATGAAATCCCGGCGATCCTGAGGAAACAGATGGATTAAGTGACACCCGCCGGGCGAGGGAAAGCATGAAAGGGGATTGCTTCTGACGAAGGCCTGAGAGCCACTCAACAACCCTTCGCATTTGGCGCCGGTCCGCCGTTCCACCTCCCGGCGGACCCCGGCGCCACCTTTTTTGCGTTTCGGGGATCGACGGGGTTTCTGCTGCAACCGTGGAGACGGCCACCCACCCACGGGGGAGTACGGCTTCGCACGGACGCAGAGTGATGGAAGCTCGTTCGCTTCGCGAACGTCGCCCGCACTGTGCAGGAGGAATCCTGGGCAGGTCCACAACAGACTGAGTGGCGTCTTCTTGGTATCTCGAGTGAGTCCGGTGCGTCAGCCCACTCCTTCTTGTCGTCGAAGGTCACGGTTTCCTCAGCGCCCGGTGTCACCAGGACATCGCGGCACAACAACCCTTGCGTGGAAAAACGGGTCAAGTTTCCTGGGTTTGCACACACTTGATACCGGCCCGGCACAAGGTGGAACAACCGCACCCGTTCGCCATCGTGCAGGGCGTTCTCCGTCGCCGTTCCCGACGCGAAGCCCGTGTAGGGCCAGCCGCTGAGACACTTGGCGAAGGTGACGCCGGTCGGGTCGGCGCTGAGCGGGCCGTCGGTCAGAAGGTAGAAGTCGAAGGTCGGGGCGGTCGTGTGGGAGCCGTCGCTGCAGGTGAGGGTGGCCCTCCTTGCCTCATGCAGGCCACCCAGGACCGGTACCACTCCGGCGCGGACCCTCCCAGGCACCAAGCGACCTCGTTTTCGATGTTCTCGAACGCGATTCCGTACGGTTCGCCGCCCTCCCGGAGGATCACGACGTGGTGAGTCATTCCTATCACACGCCGCCCTCCGAATCAATGAGCTCGTTGCGGTTGCAGCCCTGTCTCAACACGATGCCTCTCGCCCGGGATCCCGGCGGTTTTAGTGTGTTCATCCAGGTCATGCGGCGTGACGGCGAGACGCCTGCGGCTGCGAATCTGTATCCGGCCGGGACATCTCCTCGACGGGGAAGAGTCGCGACCCGAAGTTTCGTGGGAGGCGTCGAGACGGCGAGCGGTTACAATACGTGTTGATGAGCTCCCGGGAATCCCCCATGAAGCTCTGGATACCGCTGGGAATCTTTCTGTTTCTTGCAGGCGGGTTCACCGGCGTGTGGCTGATGAACGCGCGCCATGGAGAGGAGATCCTCGAGACCCAGTGCCGGGTCATCGCCTCTCAGAGTGCGTCTCGAATGGAAGAAGCGGTTCGCGTCCGCCTGGCCCTCGTCAAGCAGCTGCGGGTCGAGTGGCTGCTCAAGCCCTACACCGACCCGGAGTCGTTCCGGCGCCGGGTTCAACCCATCCTCGACCAGTTCCCCGGCTTCCTCGCCATCAATTGGATCGACTCCAAGGGGATTATCCGTTGGGCGGTTCCCGCGGGACCCAACCTGGCCGCCGTCGGCAAGGACCTCCACTTCCATACCTCGGCTCGCGACACCTTTCTCGAGGCCGAACGAACGGGACGGGATCAGATGACCCCTCCCATCACCCTCTACCAGGGAGGCCTGGGCGTGGCCAGCTACTTCCCGATCCGCGATGGAAACCGGGACATGGGGTATCTCAACGGTGTGTTCCGCATCGACCCCCTGGTCCGCCGGGTCCTCGGTCCGTCGGTCCTCCAAAACTACGCCGTCCGGATCACCACCGGCAACAGGACCCTGTTCACCAACGGGCGCCAACCCCTTCCCGGATGGCAAACCCGGATTCCTCCGGCCGCCATCTCGGTTGGAGACGCTCGGAGAAAGCTCTACATATTCCCCTTGAAGACCGCGGTTCCTGTCAAGCGCCAGATAACGGACCTGGGGCTTCTTCTCGCCGGTCTCCTCTTTTCGGCGGTCATCGCCGGACTGACCCGGCAGGCGCTCTCGGCCCACGAACGGCTCCGGAGCTCGGAGGAGCGTTACCGGGATATCTTCGAGACCTCCATGGACGCCATCTACATCTCGACACCGGAGGGACGTTTCGTCGATTTCAACGAGGCCACGGTGCGGCTCTTCAAGGCAAAGGACCGGTCCGAGCTTTTCCAGGTGGATATTCCCACGGACCTCTACCAGAATCCCGGGCAGCGCTCCACCCTCCTGGAAGCCCTCGAACGGGACGGGGCAATCCGGGAATACCCCCTCCACTTCGACGCCCTGGACGGCTCCTCCCTCTTCGTGCGCGTTTCGGCGACGGCGGCCCGGGATTCCCAGGGGCGGATCACGGCAATCCGGGGGATCCTCCACGACGAAACCGACAAGCTCAAGTTGCAGGACGAGCTCGTCCGCGCCCAACGCCTGGAGAGCATGAGCGACCTGGCCGGCGGCATCGCCCACGACTTCAATAACATCCTGGCGGCCATCATGGCCAACGCCTCGCTACTGGAGCTCAAGGTCAACGCGCCGGAGCTCGAGCCCTACATCGAGGGTATCCAGACCAGTGTGGAAAGCGCAGCGCGCCTGACGAGCCAGCTCCTGCAATTCGCCCGAGGATCCCTCCAGAAAACCGAGCTGGTCGACCTCAACGCCTTGATCGACGGCACCCTTCTCATGCTCGAGCGAACCATCGACCCCAACATCACGGTGGGACGGAGGCTGGCCGAAGACCTGCCACCTGTGGAGGGAGATCCCGGCCGGTTGCAGCAGATCCTCCTCAACCTTCTGATCAACGCCCGGGACGCCCTCCCGGAAGGCGGATCGATCATCGTCGAGACGGCTCGTTCCACACGCCCGGAGGATCTCCTGGATCCGGCCGCCGGAGCCGAGTCTCGCGAATGGGCCCGGATCACCGTTTCCGACACCGGCCACGGCATGGACGAAGCCACTCGGAAACGGATCTTCGAGCCCTTTTTCACCACCAAGGGGAGGACCAAGGGCACCGGCCTCGGCCTGGCGGTGGCCTACGGCGTCATCCGCGACCACGGGGGCGCGATCCGGGTGGATTCGGCTCCTGGCCGCGGCACCACTTTCCAGGTGTTCCTGCCTGCGGCCTCCGGCACGGTGGCGGCCGGGAGCAAAGAGCCGTCCGGCGCGATCCAGGAATGTGCTGCCACCATCCTCGTGGTGGATGACGATGAGGCCGTCCGCCACGGCTTGACGGCCATGCTGGACTCCGCCGGATACCGGTGGGTCGAGGCCGCGGATGGGCTGGAGGCCGTGGAGATCTTCCAGGGGGAACACCGCTCCATCGACGCCGTGATCCTCGACATGACCATGCCCGGACCCAACGGCATCGAAACCATGAAGAGGCTCCGGGACATCGCTCCGGAGATCCCCATCATCCTCTCCACCGGCTACAGCGAGGGTGGCTGGGACCGTGAAACCCGCCCCCCGGACGCCTTCCTCCACAAGCCCTACGGCCGAAAGCTCCTCCTGACGACCCTCCAGAAGCTTCTCGACGACGACCGTGCCACGGGATGAATGTCACCCTCCCCGGGGACCCTTCACCGTGTCACCATGTCGGAGGAACACTGCTGGTTACGCGCCGGACGGCGGGGACAGCACCTTGAGGAGCTCCTCGACCCGGCGGAGGCCACAGGCGCGGAGATCGTTCTTCCCCGAGGCGTCTCGTTCCGGGAGAAGGGCCCGCGAAAACCCCAGGGCCACGGCCTCCCGGATACGCTCGGCGGCACGGCTGACGGCCCGAACCTCGCCCAGCAGGCCGATCTCGCCGAAGACGACGGCCTCCGGGGGCAAGGGACGATCGATCATGCTGGAGAGCACGGCCGCCGCCACGGCCAGGTCGAGCCCAGGCTCCCTCAGGGAGAGGCCGCCGACGACGTTGACGAAGACGTCCCGGTCCCCGAAGCTCAACCCCGTCTGCCGCTCGAGGACGGCCAGAAGCAGGGCCAGCCGCGACCCGTCCAGGCCGTGGGTGACGCGTCGCGGGGTCCCAAGGGCCGAGGGTGCCACCAGGGCCTGGACCTCGACCAGAAGGGGCACGGTGCCCTCCAGGGCCACGGCGACGGCCGATCCCGGCGCACCCGACTGGCGGTCCTCCAGCAGCCATGCCGAGGGGTTCCGCACGTGCTCCAGGCCGCTCCCCGTCATGGAGAAGAGAGCCAGCTCGGCGACGGTTCCGAAACGGTTCTTTGCCGCTCGAAGCACCCGAAGATCATGACCTGCCTCTCCCTCGAGGGAGAGAACGACGTCCACCAGGTGCTCCAGGAGCTTCGGTCCGGCAATGGAGCCGTCCTTGGTCACGTGGCCAACGAGGACGACGGGAATCCCTCGAACCTTGGCCAGCCACTGGAAGCGCGCCGCCACCTGGCGAACTTGGCTCGGAGAGCCGGCAACCGAGTCGACGCCTTCGGCCACCATGGTCTGCACCGAGTCGACGACGACGAGCCGCGGCTCCAGGGACTCCAGCTGGGCCAGAACGGCCTCGCACGAGGTCTCGGGAAGGAGCAGGAGGTGCTCGCTCTCAAGCCCCAGCCGGCGGGCCCTCAGGGCCACCTGCTGGGCCGATTCCTCCCCGCTGATGTAGACCACGGGGCGCTCGGACGACGCCAGGGCCCCGGCCACCTGGAGAAAGAGGGTGGACTTGCCGATGCCCGGCTCGCCGGCCAGCAGGACCAGCGCCCCCTCCACCAGCCCCCCTCCCAGGACCCGATCGACCCCGGCCAACCCAGTGGCCGTGCGCTCCTGACAGCTCTCGACGGCCTCGGTCACCGGGATGGGCCGCGCTCCCCGGGCCACCGGCGCCGCCCCTCCCCTTGCGAGGGCAGGCTGGCTCCTGAAGCTGTTCCAGGCACCACATCCGGGACAGCGGCCCAGCCACTTGTGGGACTCGTGGCCACACTCGGCGCAGAAGAACAGCTCGCCGTTCTTCACGCCACGTCACCCGCTCCAACGAAGCTCAGAATGCCGCTCCCGCGAGGCCCAGGAGCTGTTTGATATCTTCGTCGCCCCACCGGATACCGGCGCCCAGGGTGTAGGACTGCCGTTCGGAAAACGCCGGGTCGTCCCAGCCGGCCGACAGGAAGATGTTGTCGTTGAGGAAGAAACGCCCCTGGAGGCGGATGTGTGGAGCGTTGTTCTCCGGCCGGTCCCAGTCGTAGGCCTCGAGTATCAGCTGCATGGGATGCGAGGCAAGATTGAAACCCTGGTCGATGCCGACGCCGCCCTGACCCTCGAAAACACCTGCCCGGACGATGGTCTGGGGGAACAGCCGGTAGCCAATCTGGAGGTTGAAGGTGAAACGGTCGTCCGTCTTCAACGCCTCCCGGGTGAAGCTCGCCACGTTGCCGTCGGGGTAGGTGTAGGTGACTTCCTCCGTGGTGACCCGCCGCCGGCCGAAGGGGGCATGCACTCCCTCGACCCGGAAGAAGCGGTTCGTGTTGGTCTCCCAGATATCGACGCCGAAGGTTCCCCGGCCCTCGCCGACGCGGCCCAGGGATTCCGAGCTAAAGCCCATGTCCAGGCGGAACTTCTTCATCTTGAGCCGCTCGTCGATGGTGTGCACTCCATTCTTGATGGAGGTCAGTGTGTCGTTGAGATTGTCCACCGTGGTCTCGTCGTTGACCAGTTTGCCGATGGAGCCCTCACCCTTGGCGATCTTGGTGGTGATGGCGTTGAGATTGTCGGCGGAGACCTTGAGCCGGGCCGAAAGGTCCCGGATGTTGGCCAGGGAGGCGTGGAGGTCGTCCCGGTCCTCCTCGACGACACCCTCGAGGGAGTCGGCCAGGCGGTTGATCTTCTGGGCGATGCGCGGGAGTTCCTCCTTGAGGGTCGTGGAGAAATCCCGGAAGTTGGCCATGGTGGCGTTGACGTTCCCCTGGTTCTGCTGGATCAGCACCTTGAGGGTGGAGGTCAGCTCCTCGATGTTGTCGACGATCTCCGTCAGCTTCTCGGCACCGACTTGGCCGCCCATGGACTGCCGGAGGGCCAGGGTGACCTCCTTGAGGTCGCCCCCGATGTCCGTCGCGACCTTGAGCACGTCGTCGAAGCTCGGCGGCGAGCTCCCGCGGAGCACCGCGTCCGGAGACAGCAGGGGAGCGGACGGGTCCCCCGGTGTTATCTCGACGAACTTGTCCCCAAGCATGCCCAGGCTGGAGACGCGGACCGAGGAGCCCTGGTGAAGCTCGACGCTGGGATCGAGGGAGAGGGTCAACATGGCCCGGCCGTTGATCAGCTCGATATCCTCGACCTTGCCGACACGGACCCCGGCGATCCGCACGTCGGCCTTCCTGTCGATTCCGGAAACCGTCGCAAACTCGGCCTTGACGCTCAGCCGGTTGCCGCGTTCCCCGATGGGGATATCCTCGATTTTGAGGATAAAGACACCGAGGACGATCAGCCCTATCAGCATGAAAAGCCCGATTTTCGCGGCAGGCGTCATGACACAACCTCCTCACCGGCCGGAACCTCACCCTTGAGAAAGGCCTGAACGTAGGGGTCCGGATCGTGCCGGAAGCTCTCCGGATCCCCCTGGGCAATGATGACGCCCCCGCGGATCATGGCCAGCCGGTCGGCGATTTGAAACGCCAGGCCCATATCGTGGGTGATGGTCACGGCCGTGACCTCCATCTGGCGGCGCATGTGATTGATGACGCCGGCGATGGCGGCGGTATTGATGGGATCGAGGCCGGTGGTCGGCTCGTCGAAGAGCAGGATCTCCGGCTCCAGGGCGATGGCCCTGGCGAAGCCGACCCGCCGCCGCATCCCGCCGGAAAGTTCGGCCGGAAAGAGATCCTCGATGCCATGGAGGCGCACCAGGGAGAGGCAGCGGTGAACCTGCTCGGCGATCCCCTGCTCGTCGAGGCCCGAATGCCGTCTCAGGGGAAAGGCGATGTTGTCGAAGACCGACATGGAATCGAAAAGGGCACCCTCCTGGAAGCTCATGCCGAAGCGCTTCCTGAGGGCGATGGCCACCGTCGGTTCGGCCACGGTGATGTCGACCCCGTCGACGATGACGTGGCCGTCATCCGGATGCAGCAACCCGATCAGGTGCTTGAGGAAGACGCTCTTCCCCGCCCCGGAGCCACCGAGGACCACCAGGGACTCACCAGGGAAGATCTCCAGATCGATCCCCCGGAGGACGGGCTTGCCCTCGAAGCTCTTCGTGAGGCCGATGATGCTGATGATGGGGGATCCCTTCGGCATGACACCGCCTCAGAAGAGGATCTTCGTCAAGAAGAAGTCCGAGAGGAGGATCGAGAGGGACGCCATGACGACGGCGGCCGTCGTCGATCGGCCGACCCCCTCGGCTCCACCCGTGGTGTAGAAGCCCTTGGCACAGCCGGTGCCCGCCAGGATCAGACCGAAGAAGGCCGCCTTGATCAGCCCAGAGGTCAGGTCATTGACCTCCAGGTACTGGAAGGTGCTGCTCCAGTACTGGACGGGGTTGGCGTGGAAGAGACCCACGGAGACGAACCATCCGCCGAGCACACCGACTCCGTCGGCCACGAGGGTCAGGACCGGCAACATGAGGATGGACGCCCCCACCCGCGGCACGACCAGGTACTGCACGGGCTCGACCGCCATGGCGTAGAGGGCGTCGATCTGCTCCGTCACCCTCATGGTACCCAGCTCGGCGGCGATGGCCGATCCCACCCGTCCGGCCACGATCAGGCCCGTCAGGACGGGCGCCAGCTCCCGCGTCAGGGAGAGGGCGACGACGGATCCCACATAGCCCTCGGCGTGGAACCGCTCGAAGCCACGGTAGGTCTGCAGGGCCATCACCATCCCGGTGAACATGGCGGTCAAGAGGACCACGGGCATGGAGTCATAGCCCACGCGCACCATCTGGCGGAGCCACTCGGCGAAGTCGAAGGGGCGCCGGAAGGCCCACAGGATCGACTGGGTCACCACGTAGAAGAAACGGCCGAGCTCTTCGAGCATGGCAACCCAGGTCCGACCCAGGGAATCGAGCCATCGCACCACCAGCCCTGGCTCGCGGCTTTCCGCGGTCGCTACCATTGTTCCTCGTTCTCCTCGCGGGATAGCTCGGCGTTTTCGAAGCGCGTGATCTCGTGCTGGAACACGAGCTTGATCTCGCCAATGGGACCGTTGCGCTGCTTGGCGATGATCAGCTGGGCCAGGCGATCGTCTTCCACGCTCTGATCATACACCGAGGGCCGGACGATGAACAAAACGACGTCGGCATCCTGCTCGATGCTGCCCGACTCCCGGAGATCGCTCAGCTGGGGACGGTGGTCCCCGCCGCGCCGGTCGGGCTGACGGGAGAGCTGGGAAAGCACGAGCATGGGCACGCCCAGCTCCTTGGCCGTCGCCTTGAGGGCCCGGGAGATGGCCGAGACCTCCTCGTTCCGGCTGTTGAAACGCCCCCCCCCGGACATCAGCTGAAGGTAGTCCACCAGGACCAGATCCAGGCCGTGCTCCTGCTTGAGGCGGCGTGCCTTGGCCGAAAGCTCCAGGACGGTCATGGCCGGCGTGTCGTCGATCCAGATGGGAGCATCCTCCAGGGACTGGGCGGCCATGGTCAGCCTGGGCCAGTCCGAGCGCATCAGGTAGCCCGAGTTGATCCGCTTCTGATCGACGCGTGCCACGGAGGACAGCATCCGGCGGACCAGCTGCTCGGCGGACATCTCCAGGGAGAAGACGGCCACCCGCTGGCCGTTCTTGAGGGCCGCGTGGGTGCAGATGTTGACACCGAGGGAAGTCTTCCCCATGGAGGGCCGCGCCGCCAGGATGATCAGATCCTTGGGCTGGAGGCCGAGGGTCATCTCGTCCAGCCGCGTGAAGCCCGTCTCGATCCCCGTGATACCCGAGCGCCGCTCCCCGGCCGCCTCCAGCATCTCGACCTCGTGCCGCGCCAGATTCCGGACGTGCACCAGGCCTCCGGCCAGGGTGTCCTCGGCGATGCGAAACACATCACGCTGGGCCGTCTCGACGGCCTCCCGCGCCTCGCCCTGGTCCAGGGTGCAGGTGGTCAGGATGCTCTGGGCCGCCCGAATCAGCCGCCGTTTGACCGCCTTGTCGTGGACGATCTCCGCGTAGTGGGCAATGTTGGCCACGTCGGGCACCGTGTCCACCAGGGACGAGAGATAGGACGCCCCCCCGACACGCTCCAGGAGTCCTTCCTCCCGCAGATGGTTGGTCAGGGTCAGGAGATCGGCGGCCTGCCCCCTCTCGTGGAGGCCGATGCAGCCCTCGAAGATCAGCTGGTGGGACTCCAGGTAGAACTCTTCGGGGCGAAGCTTGTCCAGCACCTGGAGCAGCGCACCAGGATCCAGCAGCACCGCTCCAAGGACGGCCCGTTCCGCCTCTGGCTCATGGGGGAAGCGCAGGGCGGTATCCGGGGTCGTCGGGGGGGCGGTCGCGATCTCGGCGCTCATGGGCCTTCCATCCTATCCCAGACTGCCCCTCTCCGGAAGTCATTGGCCAGGACTCCACGGAGCTCGTCCGGCTCGATCCGTTGACCGAGGACGACCCCCTCGTCGGTCGGCAGGACCCAGGCGACGCCGCCGGCATCCCGCTTCTTGTCCATGCCCACGTGGGCCAGGATGGTGTCGCCGTCCAGATCGTCAATGGGCGGAAGGGGTTCGAGGGAAGCAACGGCTTCAAGGAGTTCTTTCTCGGCCTCGGCCGAAAGCATCCCGCGGCGCCTGGCCAGCCGGGCCGCCACGCGCAACCCCCAGGCCACCGCCTCGCCGTGGAGGAAGCGCCGGTACCCCGTGGCCGCTTCCAGGGCGTGGCCCACCGTGTGCCCCAGGTTGAGGGCCTGCCGTCCCCCCCTCTCCCGCTCATCTTCCGCCACGACCCGCGCCTTGACCCGGACGCAACCGGCCACCAGGGAAACCCAGCGCCCGGCATCCTCCGGCGTGTACCCATCCCCGGCACCGGTGATCAGCTCCAGTAGCGTACGGTCGCCGATCCACGCCGTCTTGACCGCCTCGGCCAGCCCGGCTCGCAGCTCCCGCTGCGTCAGCGTCGCCAGGGTCCCAACGTCGGCCACCACCAGGGCGGGCGACCAGAAGGCACCGATCAGGTTCTTGCCCTCGTCCAGGTTGATCCCCGTCTTGCCCCCCACCGAGGCGTCGACCATGGCCAGCAAGGTCGTCGGTACGGCCGCCCAACGGATCCCCCGGAGGTACACGGCCGCGGCGAAGCCCGTCATGTCGGTGACGACTCCACCGCCAACGCCGAGAATGGCCGCCCCCCGGCCGACGCCACGGGCCAGCAACCACCGGCAGATCCGCTCCACCTGGGGCCAGCGCTTGGCAGGCTCTCCGGCCGGCAGCTCCAGGGGCGGACCGGACCCCAGGGTCTCCGCCGCCCCCCGGGCCCAGAGGGGTCCGACGTTGGCATCGGAAACGACCGGCAGTTCCCTTTGGAGACCGGCCTCCTCGAGAAGACGCGGCAGCTCGTCCAGGAGATCCTTGCCAACGAGCACCCGGTAGGTGCCCCGCTCCGCCGGGACCTCGATCCGTTCCATGGCCCCATGGTAGACGAAAACGGCGGGGCCCGGAGGCCCCGCCCGATGCCATGATGTGATGGATGCTACCAGCGGAAGCGAAGGCCCAGCTGGAACTGGCGCGGATCGCCCGAATACCTCTTCTGGCCGAAATCCTCACGGATTTCGCCGTAACCATCCACCAGCTGGGTGTTGGTCGTGTACCAGTTCTCGTTGTCCAGCAGGTTGAAGATGTCCAGCATGATCTCCGCCTGGTAGCGCTTGGCGAAGCGGAAGACCTTGGAGACCCTCAGGTCGACGTTGTGGTACCAAGGCTGCCGCTCGGTGTTCCGGGCGTAGTGCTTGTAAATGCCGTTGCCCAGATCCACGAGTGCGCGATCACGGTAGTAGCCGTCGCCGTTGACGTCGCGCCCGTCCGTCGCCGTGTAGGGGAAGCCCGAACGGATGTAGACGATGGTGGACACCGTGAAGTCCAGGGGCAGGAGCACGGTGCTCGAGAGGACGAACTTGTGCTTGACGTCGTAGTTGGAGGGGCCCCACTCGGCGCCCAGGTTGTACTGATCCTCGGCCCATCCCGAACTGGACGACGATACCGAACGCTCGTTGGAGTCCTGGTCGTGGGACCGGGAGTAGGTGTAGGAGGCGTCCAGGGACCAGTTGTGGGAGAAGCGCTTGCGAGCCTTGAGGACCACGGCGCGGTAATTGGCCTTGGCGTCGGACTTGAACATCATGATCTTGTTGAAGTCGTCGTAGTTGGGCTGATCCCACGGAGAATAGTAGGTGGGACGACCATCGGGGGTCGTACCACCGTCAGGAGCAATGTTCTGGTCCTGCTTGCGCTCGAGCTTCTTGGTCTCGGAATAGATCAGGTCCACGCCGATGGAGAAGTCCGGCGCCACCTCGCGCTCGTAACCCAGGGAGACCCGCCGCGTCTCGGGGTTCTCGAAGTTGGGATCGTAGACGAAGATGGAGGGCGTCGCCTCGGGAAGGTCACCGATGGCGCCGATCCGGTCGGGCCACGAGGGGCAGTCGCTGTAGGCGCAGTTGAGCTCGACCCGCACCACACGGACACCGTTGGTCAGCATGGCGTTGGCATCGAGGAGGGTCGGCGTCGTGTCGTAGAAGTAGCCGGCGCCGCCGCGGAGCACCTGCTTGCCGTCGCCCGCGATGTCCCACGCGAAGCCGATGCGCGGTGCGAAGTTGTCCGTGTCATCGGGAATCTGACCGGTCAGCGGGAAGAGCGGGTTGGTCTCCTTGGGATCGTCGTGGGCCTGGAGGTCGTAGCGGACACCGAAGGTCAGGTTGAAGTTGGGCGTGATCTGCCACTGGTCCTGCACGTACCCGGCGTAGTAGTCAGTGTCGAACTTGACCTCGCCGTTGTAATCCGAGAAGGCCTGCGTATAACGATAGAGGTCGTCCTCGAAGAACTGGTCCCAGGAGCGGTAGTAGTACTGGCCGCCGCCGTAGCGGAAGAAGCCGTCGTCGAAACTGACCAGGGTGAAGTTGATACCGGCCTTGAGGGTGTGATCCCCCACGTACCAGGTGACGTTGTCGACGATCTGGAACTTCTCCTCCGTCAAGTAGTTGGGCAGGAAGTTGTTCTGCCCGAAGACGCCGTCGTAATAGCCGATCCGGACCTCGGGAATGTCCGTGTAGTTGGCGGTCCGGGGGCGCTCTTCCTTGGCATACTGGAGGATGGCCTCGTTGGCGAGGTTCTCCCCGATCACCGAGTTCAGGGTCCCGACGACGGAGTTGAACTTGTTCTCCTCGAAGCCGTTGTTGGACCAGCCGGAGGTCGAGTGGTTGTTGGTCAGGTTTTCACCCTCGTTCTTGGAGTAGTTCCAGCGGAAGGTGGCCAGGTGGTTGGTGCTGGCCTGCCAGTCCAGTTTGAGGAGCGTCACGTCCTGGTCGTTGGTCTGCTTGACGTCGCCGACCTCCTTATCGTAGCTCAGACCCGTGAGGGCCTCCCATTCGGCCTCCCGTCCGGTGGGGAAACGCCGGAAATAGCGGAAGGTCGGCTGGTCGAGCCGCTGGCCGTCGTAGGAGATGAAGTAGTGGAGCTTGTCCTGGATGATGGGGCCGCCCACGGCGAAGCCGAACTGGTTCCGCTTGAAGTCCTTGGTCGTCCGGTCATCGGCGTAGTCGCCCACCCAGCTGTCGGGACGGGAGTACCAGAACACCTCGCCGTGGAACTCGTTCGTTCCCGACTTGGTGATGGCGTTGATGACGCCGCCCGAGGAGTTGTACTGGAGGCTGTACTCCGACTGCACCACCTGCAGCTCCTTGATGGCGGACTGGGAGAAGGTGAAGGGTGGCCGCGTGCCGCCGCGCTCCTCACCGAAGAACGACGACTGGTCGTCGGCGCCGTCGATGTTGAAGGAGTTCTGGATGCCCCGCTGGCCTCCGATGTGGACCCGCCCGACGCTGTCGGGGATCGAGGCCGGCGTCAGGGCGACGAAGTCGAGGAAATCACGGCCGTTGAGGGGGAGGTTCTCGATGGCCTTGCTCCCCACCGACGCCGCCACATTGGGGTTGCTGGTCTCGACGATGGGCGCCTCGGCCGTGACGACAATCTCCTCCTTGACCTTGGAAGGGTTCAGGACGAAGTCCAGCTTGATGGCCGAGCCCAGGGTGATCGAGATCCCCTTGTAGGCCACCGGCTGAAAGCCGTCGATTTGGGCCAACAGATCGTAGTTGCCGGACGGCAGAAAGTCCATCCGGTACAGGCCGTTCCCTTCCGTCACGGAACTCCGCGTGAGACCCGTGTCCACGTTGGTCGCCGTCACCACGACCCCGGGAAGAGGGGTCCCATGGTTGTCGGAGACGATTCCCATGATCTGTCCCGTCGCCACGTTCGACTGGGCCCGTACCACCACCGGCGCCAGCACGAACACGACGGCGAGCGTCCACACAACACTCCTTCGCAAACCAGACATCATGCTTCCTCCTCCTGGGGTTTCCCCCAATTCCTCCAGACAAGATTCCGCGGCGCCGTACCCTCGCCACGTCACGGCGAAACTCTAGTCGGATCCGGCGGCGATGACAAGGGGCGAACCCCAAGAAAGGAGGGGCCGACCCACCAGTTTCCATCGACCCGGGGGATCCATGGATCGTGGCGCTCGAGCCAGTCGCCGATCAGGTCCGTCATCTCTTTGCTGCTCTTCCAGACAACCTCGGCGTCGGGAAGGTGCGGGAACCCGCCGCCCCCGGCAGCACGGTAGTTGTTGCAGACGACAGTAAAGCTGGCGTGAAGATCCAGGGGGAGGCCGCGGTAGCGCAGGTCCCGCACCCTCTCGCCCTCCGGCATCGTGGGATCGATCCGGTAGCTCAACCCCTCCATGGTGTCGACGTTGTAGCCCCGGACCCGAGGATCGATCAGCAGCTCGCAGCCCGCGTCCATGGAGCAGTCCATGCCGGCATAATAGCGGGCGGCGTGCTCCAAGACGTCCTTGACCTGTTGGCCGCTCAAGCGGACGGCCACCAGGGTATTGGGATAGACGTAAAGGGCGTAGACCCAGCGCCAGGTGACGGGTCCCGCCGGCAGGTTCGGAGTGCGCCGACTCAGCAGGGAGGCCAAGGAGAGATCCGCGCCCGAGGCCTCCAGTTGGACCGCATGGATGAGATCCAGGGCGGCACAGTCCCCGAGACGGCAGCCGCGGACGCTGACCGGCGCCGTCACGTGGCCCACCGGTCCGTCCAGGGCGGCGACGACCCGCCGGTGCGCCGCCTCGGCGGCCTCGGCGATGGCCGGGGCGGGCGCGACCCCACGAACCTCGAGGTTGTCGCCGTGCCACGATTCGATGGTCCACCGGCCCTCCCGCCGCTCGAGCTCCAGGTCGATGCGGGTCAGGCGTCTGGCGTGACTGGAGGGCTGAGAGACGATGACGCCGTGGAGTCGCCGGGGCGGGACATTCCGGTGGGTGTGCCCCGTCAGGAGCAGGTCGATCCCGGGGACCTCGCTGAGGCGCCAGGCGAAGTTCTCCTCGTCCCCGCCGAGGGGCTCCCCCGTCTCCGGATCCCGTTCGAAACCCGTGTGGGCCAGGACGACCACCAGGTCGCAGCGCTCCTTGCCGCGCAGCACGGGCACCCAGAACCTCGCCGCCGCGTCCATGGGCTGGAAACGGAGCCCGCGGTAGTGCTCCGGCATCTCCCAGCCCGGGATGCGCGGTGTGGTCAACCCCAGGACGCCCACCCGTACGCGGCCGGCGGTGAGAACCACATAGGGCCGAAACGCCGGCTTGCCCGTGGCGGCGAAGACCGTATTGGCAGAGAGGAAGGGGAACCGGGCCTGGTGCTCGGCCCGCCGCAGCACATCCAGGCCGAAGTTGAACTCGTGGTTCCCCACGGCCATGGCCTCGTAGCCCATGGAGTTCATGGCGGCGATGGTCGGGCTGGGTTCCGCCCACCGCACGTGGACGAACTGCTCGAGGGGCGTCCCCTGGATGGTGTCCCCGGAATCCAGCAGCAGCACGGGACCCTGCGCCTTCGCCCGGATCCCCTCGACGAGGGTGGCCACCTGCGCCAACGATCCGTCGGCGGTACGGTTCCTGGCGTCGTCGAAGGGAAGCACCGAACCGTGAACATCCGAGGTGTGGAGTACGGTCAGGTGCTCGCGGACGCCCACCCCACCCCAAGCCAGTGGCACCACCGTCAGAACGGTGGCCCAGGCCGCCATGACATGCCGGAGCGGGTACCGCACGGCCGGATCATAGCAAGCCCCAACCAACCCGCCAAACCCCTCGCCCGTGGAAGCGCCCGACAAACTCGCCGCGACGACCCACACGCCCTTTTACCCCCAAACCACTGACCCACCAGACTGGCGCTCCCCCCGCCGGATGCGTATCCTGGGACCATGGTCAGGTTGCACCACACCCTCCGGAGCGGGAACCCGTGAGACGGCTCCGCTTCCTGACGGGCGGGGAGTCCCACGGTCCCCGGCTGACGGCCATCCTGGAAGGGTTGCCGGCCGGCCTCCCCCTGGACCGCGACGCCATGGACTGGTGGCTCTCCCGCCGCCAGCACGGCTTCGGCCGCGGCGGCCGTCAGCGCATCGAGAGCGACCGTGTGGAGGTGACCGGTGGACTGCGCGGCGGCCGGACCACGGGCGGACCTCTGGTCCTCCACGTGCAGAACAGGGACTGGGAGAACTGGGCGCCGGTCATGGACCCCTGGGAGTTGGACGCGGAGGCGGCCGCCGGCCGGCGCGTCACCGCACCGCGGCCCGGCCATGCCGACCTCTCCGGCGGGCTGGGAACGGGCCAGACCGCCGACCTGCGCAACGTCCTCGAGCGGGCCTCGGCCCGGGAGACGGCGGTCCGGGTGGCCGCCGGGGCCGTCTGCGCCCAGTTCCTGTCCCGCTACGGCATCACGCTCCGTTCGGGGGTCCTCCAGCTGGGTCCCCACGCGTTGCAGCAGGGCCCGCCCGACTGGGAGATCCTGGGCAGGGTCGATCCCGCTTCGCCCCTGGTCAGCGTCGATCCCACCCGCGAGGAGAAGCTCGTCACCTTCATCCGGGAGGTCCGGCAGCGGGGCGAGACCCTCGGCGGCGTGGTGGGCGCGGCCGTCCGCGGCCTCCCCCCGGGGCTGGGCTCCCACGTCCACTGGGACCGCAAGCTGGACGGGCGGCTGGCCCGCGCCCTCGTTTCCATCCCCTCGGTCAAGGCCGTGGCCATCGGTGCCGGGATCGAGGCCGCCGCCCTGGAGGGCTCCTCGGTCCACGATCCCATCCTCCCCGGTCCCCACGGCCTCAAGCGCCCGAGCAACCGCGCCGGCGGACTGGAAGGCGGCGTCACCAACGGGGCCGACCTCATCGTCCGCGCCTGGTTCAAGCCCATCTCCACCCTTCGCCGGGGGCTCCCCTCCGTCGACCTGGAGACCGGCGCGGCGCGCACGACGGATTGGGAGCGTTCGGACACAGTGGCCGTCGCCTCGGCACCCGTCATCGTCGAGGCCATGCTCGCGCTGATCCTGGCCGACGCCCTCCTGGAAACCCTGGGCGGCAACTGCATGGACGACGTGGACGCCGCCTGGCGGGCCTACACCGAGCGTCTCGCCCCCTGGTGGCGCCCGGAGGCGGTTCCGTGAGCTGGAGTGGCGTGGGCGTCGATTTCGGGGGAACCAAGATCCGGGCCGCCCGGATCGCCGGCGGCCGCGTGGAGGACGAGGCCCTCCGCCCAACCCCGTCGGAGGATCCCACCATGATCCTCGGCGCCGTCACCGACGCCGTCGCCGCCGTCCACCGGCCCGGTCTGCCCATCGGCGTCGCCATGGCCGGACAGATCGACCGCGGCGCCGGTGTCGTCCGCAGCTCGCCCAACATTCCCGGCCGCAACATCCCCCTGGGGCCGTCCCTGGAGGATGCCTTCGAGACCCCCGTCACCGTTGACAACGACGTCCGCATGGCGGCCGCCGGCGAGTGGAACGTTCTGGACGAAGTGCCCCGGCTCCTGGTCGCCCTCTACGTGGGAACCGGGATCGGCGCCGGCATCCTCCTCCACGGGCAGCCCCTGGCGGGAAGCCACAACCTGGCGGCCGAGGCCGGTCACGCCACCTTCCAGCCCGGTGGTGAGCTTTGCAGCTGCGGCCGCATGGGCTGCTTCGAGGCCTACGCCGGCGGCAGGGCCCTGGCACGGAGGGCCGCGCGCCTCCTCGAACAACGTGGGCTGACGACGGCCCCCCTGGACGCCGCCGCCGTCATCCGCATGGCCCGGCACGGGGATCCCGCGGCCACGGCCGTCTGGGAGGAGGCCGTCGAGGCCGTCCGGACCCTCGCCTGGGACCTGACCGTGCTCTTCGACCCGGACGTGCTGATCCTGGGGGGAGGCGTCGTCCGCGGTGCTCCCGAGCTCCTGGAGGAGATCCGCACCCACGTGAAGAACCAGGCGTGGTCCGGGTTCCCACCGCCCGAGATCGTGCTGGGCCACCCGGACGCCGCCGTGATCGGAGCCGCCCGGACGGCCTGGCTCGGCCAGCGCCATGGATGAGCGCTGCCCCGTCTGCGGGGGTGAGCTGGCCGCCGGCGGGCTCTGCCCCCACTGCGGCTGGGATCCCGCGACGGCCTACGCCGCCAGCCGGCGGCGCTCCCCTCTCGCCATCCTCTCCCGCCTGGCGCTCTGGGGCGGTCTCGTCGTCATCCTGGCAACGGCCGGGTGGCGCTGGGTCCTCTTCGGCCCAGGGCCCGATCTGGAAACGACCTTGCGCTGGATCGCCCTGGGCGATGGCGGCCGCGCCCGGACCCTCATCACCCTCAACCGCGCCTACGAGATCGCCTCGGCCGCTGCGCGCTACGCCGTCCGCGAGGTGGAGCCGCCTTCCTTCGAGGGCGACTGGGCGAAGACCCTGGCGCCCTACTCGACCATGGAGGTCCGGGGGTGGGTGCCCCTGCTCTTCGGCGCCGCCGACGCCACCCTGGCGCCGGATGCGGTCACCACCTTCTACCGTGTGGAGCCGGTCGACGGCTGGGGACGGCCGTGGAGGGTCACGACCCGCCAGCTCCCGCGGGGCTTCGACGCCACCGCGGATCCCCAGGTCCGGGCTGACCTGGAGGCCGGCCTTTCGAGGAAATTCTTCGCCGCCGGCATCCCGGACTTCCGCCAGATCGGCTACCAGCGCCTCGAACTGCGCTCGGCCGGTCCCGACGGCCGCATGGAGACGGCCGATGACATCGTCTTCACGAGCTACATCCCCGTCCGCATGATCTTCCGGGCCGGCACCGGCCGGCGGACCCTTCGGCGCCAGATGGAGGCCGCCTTCCTGCGCGGCCGGCATTTCTTCACCTGGACCGGCTGCCCCTGGGACCTCATCGACGCCCGGCTCCTGGCCGAGCACCGTCTCGACACCCTGTTCTTCCAGGAGTGAGCGCCCAGGGCGCCCTCAAACCTGCCAGCCGAAACCCTCGTCCGTCGCAAGGCCTCATTGCCCATTGCACTCCGCCTC
>CAZXNA010000021.1:0-35631 GCA_964641295.1 uncultured Thermoanaerobaculia bacterium | reverse complement strand
GCGTCAGATCGCCATCGACCACGCCCGGGCCCGGGCGGCCCAAAAGCGGGGGGGCGGGCTCAAGCCGGTGACCCTGGACGAAAACCATGCCATGGCCGCCGGACCCGACGCCGATCTCCTGGCCTTGGACCAGGCGCTGGACCGCCTGGCCGACCTCAACCCGCGCCTCGCACGGGTGGTGGAATGCCGCTATTTCGCCGGCCTCACCGAGGAGGAGACCGCCACCGCCCTGGAGGTCTCCGTTCGGACCGCCCAGCGGGACTGGCTCAAGGCCCGCGGGTGGCTCCGGAGAGAGATGGGGGCGGGAGGAGCCGAGGGGCGGGCGTGAGGGGGAGAAACGGGGCGGCAGCGATCCACCTTCCGGCCGGGGGATGGGGTCAGCTCCCCCTGTCGTGTTTCGCGGAGGAGCTCCGTACTTCGGGGTGACGGCCCGCCCGGCGGGCGCCACACGACGAAACGGAGGCAACCATGAAACGTCGACCCCTTCTGCGCGGAACGCTGCTGCTCGCTGGATTCCTCGTGCTGTCCGCACGGGCCATGGCGGGGCTCTACTGCGAAACCGAGACGCGAACGGGCATCCTCAGCAAGCGCCGGCCCGACGTCATGCACACCCGCATCTGGGTCGACGGAGAGCGCGGCAAGGTCCTGTTCGAGGCCAGGGCCAAAGACAGCCCCCTGGGCAACGGCAACTACCTGCTGACCCGGGACGGCGGCGCCACGGTCTACCTGGTCAATCCCAAGGAGAAGACCTACGCGCCCTTCTCCATCGGGAAGGCCCTCGGCACCCTGGGCTCCCTGTCACGGGCCAGTGGAGGCATGATCTCCATCACCCTCTCCAACGGCTACGGCGAGATCATGGGAGACGCTCCCGGCAAACCGATCCTGGGGCACACCACCCACAACATCGTCGTGCGCCATGGCTTCACGCTGACGACGACCATGCTTGGCCGGAAGAGCGTACGGAAGATGGACACGCGCACCGAGGCCTGGGTCGCTCCGGACCTCGAGGATGCCGCCCTGAGCATCTGGCTCCGGAAGGGCCCGCCCAAGACGGGCGATCCGGAGATGGATGGGGCGCTGCGCGCCGCCGTGATCCCTCTCGACGGTTTCCCCCTCAAGACCATCTCCGTCACCACGACGACCGACGAGAAGGGCCGGGAAAAGGTTGACCAGACCGAGATGGACGTCACCGTGCTGCGGAACGAGTCCATGCCTGCCAGCCTTTTCCAGCTTCCCGCCGGCTACCGGCAGGTCTCGTTGATGGAGTCGGGAAGCGGCGAGGCCGGGAGCCACGAGGGGGGCGCTTCTCAATCCGAGAACCCCATGAAGGCGCTCAAGGGTCTCTTCGGCGGGAAATAGTGCCACATGACGGGCGGATCATCGCGGCGTAATGCAGCCGGCCGGGAGCCCTCCGCCGCCGGGTTCTCCGGACCGGCGCCGCGTGCCGAGTTCACCCTGGATAAGGTGCCGTTCGTCCGGGTAAGGGGCATGCCCGGAGCCGCCAGCCTGACCATCGCGAGGTACGAATGGGGCGTCACGGCCGGAATCCTGGCGGCCTCCCTCCAGGCCCAGGGCACTCGAAGAGGGACGGCTCCAGCCGCCCTTCTTCCCTTCACCGCCCCTTTCGTCGCCCGCAAAGGCCCCGCGGGCTGCCCGTCACCCTTCCGATGCCGCGCCGAGGGCTCGCTTCACCGCGCCCGCCGCGCAGAGGGGGAAGCAGAGGCACGAGACTCCGTGTCCTCCCCCGCCGGAACCGCGGCAGACCGGGCCCCGGCCGCGGCACGGGCCACCGGGCGGCGGGGGGGAGGAACGGGAAGCTGGGCCTCGATGGCGGCGATGATCCTGGCCGGATCGTAGCCGAAGTAGGGAAGGGCCACGGTCCCGTCCGGGGCGATCACGAAGCCCCTCCCGAAGGGCAGGCCCGTACGGGGCTGGCCGAGGAGCCCGCCGCCCACGGCTCCGTCCGCGTCGAACAGGGCCGTACCGCGGAGGAAGTAGCTCGACCAGTAAAGGAGGAAGCGGTCGAGGGTCTCACCGTACCGCCCCCCCTGGTCCAGCACGGCCATGGCCACCCGGGGATCGTTGGCAAAACGCTTGACGATGGTGTTCTGCATGTCCGCGACCGCGGGCCCACAGGCCGGTCACCAGAAGCCGAAGACCTGCAGCCAGACCACCTGACCGCGGTGCTCCGAGAGGGTGAAGGTCTGCTGTACGAGCTGGCCGGTTTGCGGATCGGGCCGCCACGCGGGCAGTGAGAAATCCGGCATCGGCTCACCGGGGTCCAGGTAAGGCGTCGCCGCGAACAGCTGAATTGGCAGAGGGTTCTCGTCCGGGTCGTCCGAAACGATGGAGAGCAACCCCTCGTCGTCTCCGGAGACCGGCGTCGCTGCGATGGTGAAGGTCAGGGACGCTCCCGGATCCAGGACGGCCGGCCCGAGATCGGAGGAGAAGGCCGGCGAACCCGTCATCTCGGCCCGGTCGACATGCAGGGGGCCTCCGCCGCCGTTGACGATGGTCACCTCCACCGCGCCCCCCTGGGGCGGGAAGCGGATCCGCTGGTGCGAGCACAGGATGTCCGGCTGGGTGCTCTCTCCCGTGACGGTGAACAGGTCCGCCGCGGACCAGTCGCAGGCGAGCAGGTGGTGCGGATCCAGCGCGGCCACGCCATAACACAACCTCAAGGTGCCCGACCCCCGGCGAGCCGCGATCTCGTGGCCGGCCACGCTCAGCTCCCCGTCGGCACCCGTCTCGAGGATCCAGACTCCGGTCCCCGTGGCCACGGCGAGATCGTTGCCGAGCCAGGCAAGATCCCTGGCGTAGCCGTCGAGTTGGAGGCAGCTCCTATGGCCCGGATCGCCGCCGGGGTAGGCGCAGACGCCGGCGCCCCCGGCGGCCACGTAAACCGTACCATCACGGACGGTGACCGCCTCGGCGGTCCCGGAGGCGGAGCCTGGATCCTCGCCCCCGAGCAGGACGGGGTGGGCCGGATCGGTCGCGTCCACCACCTTCAGCCCGCCACCGCCGTCGGCGACCCATACCGTCGTCCCATCCACCGCCACCGCCCAGGCATCATCCAGCCCCTCGTCCAGACGCCCAAGGAGCACGGGGTTCTCCGGGTCGGTCAGGTCGAAGATCCGGAGCCCCGCCGAGTGTGCGGCCACGAAGAGACGGGATCCCTGCACCGCCATCCTTTCGTAGAGGACGCCGGGCTCATGGACGGTGGTCAGGTGGCGCAGGGTCGTCCCCTCGATCTTCACCACGGCGAACCCCGCGGGCCCATCGGTCTCCCCGATGTTGAGGTTGACCACGAGATCCGTCTCGTCCAGGAGCAGGGCGCTGCGCGCGTTGAGCCCCTGGAGCCGGTCGAGGAACTGGTTGCTTCCTCCGCCCGGAAGCGCAGCTGTATCGACCAGCGCCAGCCCCCGGTTTCCCAGAACAACGGCCCGTGTGCCACCGACCGCCACGGCATCGAGCAGGTGATCCGGCTCTCCAGGTTGGGACACGTAGCGGCCCCGATACTCCAGGACAAGGGGAAGTCCCGCCAGGGGAAGCTCCGCCGCCGCGCAGGCAGCCACGACCATGATGCACGAGGCGATGTGGTAGGCGAGGCGAGACACGGCCCCTCCCTCGGGCAGGCGCTCTTTCCCTTGGACGCCGCTCTCGGTTCGAGGTTGACGGAGGAACCGTGAAGGAAGGGCACACGGACCGCTCCCCGCCGTCACCACTGCCATGTGGCGGGCCAAGCCACGCAGGGGGCTTTCGCTACCCGGGAAGAACGGCGGGCCGCCCTTGGTGACGAACCCTCATGAACAGTCCGGCGCTAGAAGATCTCACGCTCCACGTCATGGATCTTGTGCCAGTGGTAGGTGTAGAAGGGGTACTTGATGTCCAGATCGTAGGTGACGGTGATGTGGATGTGCCTGGAGGAGCGCTTGATCTTGATGTTCTCCGAGGTGACGGGAAGATCCAGCTCGTCGGCTTTCTGGAGGATCTTGTCATGGATCCTCTTGTTCGTGTATGTGGAAAGGTTGGCCCGCTCGGCGAGAAGCTCGATCTCCTTCTGCATGTCGCCCACATTGATGACCACGGGGAAGGTCTTGACGGAGATGACGACGATGACGGCGATGACAATGAGCGCCAGGAAGCAACCGGCGTTGATCTGACCCTCTTGGCGTCGAACCCAGTTCATGGCAACCCCCTTCGACTCGAGCCCTCGTCGCATACTACCCTGGAGAATCGCCCTCGGGCAACCCCGCGGACCACCTTTCCCACCAGCGCCCGGTCGTCCCGAGCCGGTTGACGAACGGTCAAACCGCCCTATTGCACCATTTCCGTCAGCTTCTCCAGGTCGTTATTGATGTGATGTAAGATGAGTTGAGCAAGAATCGTATTAATGACGGAGGGGCCCGTGGAGAACCGTTTGAAAGCCCTGGAAGAAGATGTCAGGAACCTGGCAACGGCCGTCGCAGGCCTGACGGCACGACTGGAACGGCTGGAGGCCCGCGAGACCATCGGAGGGGCGGTCCACCGCTCGCCGGGTCCTGCCGGCACAAACCAGGCCTCGACGGTCCTGCCGGAGCCCACCATGCCCAACCTTCGGGGGATCCCGACACTTCTCGGCCGCACGCTTCTCGTTCTTGCCGGCGCATTCCTGCTGCGTGCACTGACCGATTCGGAGGTGTTGAGCCGCTCCATTGGTGTCGCCCTGGGTCTCGTCTATGCCGGCATCTGGATGTACTCATCGGACAGGGCGGGCGCACGGGGCGCCGCTGTCAGCTCGGCAATCCACGGCCTGACCGCCGCCGTCATCGGTTTTCCACTGGTGTGGGAGACCACCGTTCGATTCCAGGTGTGGACGCCCCAGGTGGCGGCCGGGATCCTCGCCCTTCTGACGGCCGGCGGATTCGCCGTGGCCTGGCGCCGCGATCTGCGTCCACTGGCCTGGGTCAGCGGTGTCGGGGGAGCCGTGACGAGCTTGGCGTTGCTGATGGGCACCCGCGTGATCGAGCCCTTCGCCCTGGTGCTGATCTTCATAGGGCTGTCCACCGTGTGGCTCTCCTACATCAAGAAATGGTTTGGTGTGCGCTGGGTGACGACCGCCCTGGCCGACCTGGTGGTTCTTCAGACCGCCGTCCTGGCATCCTACCCGGGCGGACCGCCCGAACCGTATTCATCCCTCAACATTCCGTGGGCAGCGGGCCTGGGCGTGGTTCTCTTCCTCGGGTATGCCGGCAGCTTCACCGGGCGTACCCTGGCCCGCCGGAGGATTGTCACACCGTTTGAGGTCATCCAGATGACCGTCGCGCTCGTGGTGGGTCTCGGCGGAGCGATCCGGATCGCCCAGGCGACCCAGAGCGGCCTCGCTTCCCTCGGTCTTCTGACCTTGTTGCTGGGCGGCGCGGCCTACGGCGTGGCCTTCACGGCCATCGACCGTCAGCTGGGACGGGGCCGCAACTTCATCCTCTATTCGACTCTGGCGGTGACCTTGCTTCTCGCAGGTTCCCTCGTGGTCAGCGGCGGCAGGCTGCTGCCATTCCTCTGGGCGGGCCTTGCCGTGACCACAGCTTCCCTCGGTGGCCGGTACCATCGTGTCACCCTTCGCGCCCACTGCGCCATCTACGCCCTGGCGGCCCTAGCGGCGTCCGGAGTTCTTCGGAACATGCGCGAGGCCTTCACTTCGGCCCTCGACGCCACCTGGGCGCCGATGACGACGTCCGGAGTGGTCGTGCTCGTTCTGACGGGCATCTGTTATGCCATCCTTGCATGGACCCACGAGGGAGATCCAACCGACTGGAAGGGACGGATTCCCATGTTGGTCGTTGGCACTCTCGCCCTGTCCGGCCTCGTGACCGGAGCCGTGTTGATGGCCAGGCGCCTTGGAGTGCTGGCATCTCCGGCTACGCTGGCCGCCGCGCGCACGGTGCTTCTCTCCGGCACGAGTTTCGCCACAGCCCTCCTCGGCAAGGCTCCTCGGCTGCGCGAGCTCTCGTGGATCACCTACCCTGTGCTCATCCTCTGCGGCGTCAAGATCCTCGGCGAAGATCTGCGGCAAGGGACACCTTTGACGCTCTTCATCGGATTCGCGGCCTACGGTCTCGCCCTGCTCGCAGCCCCCCGCCTCCAGCGCCGCCTGAATGGTGCCGGCGCGGGCTCTCAGGACTCCAACTGACGGATCTTGAAGATCAGACCCACGACGACCACAAGGATGAGAAACAACGCCACCAGGAGACCCATCCTGCGAGTGCGGATCTCCTTGCGAGCCGCAGCCGCCGCCTCGAGGGCCTTCTTGGCGGCTGACACGGCCCTGGAGGCATGGGCGTCCACCTCCGCCAGCGCCGCCTTGTGAATCTGGATCCGTGCCTTGACGATCTGCTCGTTGGCCTCTTCCAGGTCGACGCCGGCGTCCTCCATCAGCATGCCGGCACGTTCCGCTTCCTCGACCTCTCTGCGGGCGCGACTCTGCGTGTCCGTGGCCAGGGCCAGGGAGGACCTGATGGCGGCGGCGGTCTTCCCGCCGGGGTCGGTCGCTTCGTGGCACTCGGCGCAGACGGAGCCCTCTCCGACGCCCACCATCACATCCGAGGGTCGGGGGATCTCATGGTTGCCATGGCAGGCCTCGCAGGCTCCGAGGCCCTGGTCGGTGAAGGGCCCGGCATGGGGTGACTGCTGGAACAACTCCATGTTCTGCAGGTGGCACGTGCCACAGACGTTGGAGATGGAATCGACGCCGGGAGGAGCAGCTCCGTGCGACCCGTGGCAGTCGTTGCAGGTTGGCGCCGAAAGATCGTTCCTCTTCGTCAGCGCCTCGTAATGGACCGACCGGCGATACTTGGCCACCTGGTCGGTTGGGATTCCGTAGGGCTTCATCAGCGCCGCGTCGGCGTGGCACCTGCCGCAGGTGTCGATCACGTGGGTCGGATAGACCGGCGCCCGGGGGTCGGAGACCTTGAGGATGTCGTGCACGCTGTGACAGGAGACACACGTGGCAGCCCTTGTGTCACCACGGGCAACCCGTTGCCCGTGAACGCTGGTCAGGAACTGGGCCAGCTGGTCGGTATTCAGAGAGGGTGAAAACCTCTTGATGAAGGGTCCGTCGGCGTGACAGCCACCACAGAATTCGGGGATGTCGTTGGTTGTCGGCACGCCCCGAAACCCTTTCTTCGGATCCATCGCCGCCTCGGGATCCTCGGCCGTGGCATCGCCCCCATGACAACCCACGCACCCCAGGCCCGGGCGGTTGTGGATGTCCACGCCGAAGGCGACGGCCGGGTCGCGGAGCTCGGGCTCATCCAGCTGCAGATGACAGGCCTGGCAGCTCCCGCCGGCGGAAACGGTCTGGTCCGGCTCCTCGGCCCACACCCCCACGGTGAGGCCCGTAGCCAACCCAAGGGTAATGACGAGCACGCCTCCTCGGCGCCTGGCTGCGCGCTTCATGAGAACACCCCCAGGAAGGAAAGGATGGTCATACCGGCGATGTATACCAGGGCGATCACGCCGACCCACGTGAACAATGGGGACCGTTGACCACGTGTGGAACGCCGGTCGAAAACGGGAAGGAGAAACCAAAAGAGCCCCAGGGCACCGAAGGCTCCCAGACCGAGAAGCTCACCTTCGATGCCGAAGACGTTGGGGGGCAACAGTTTCAGAGTCTCGAACATGAAGAGGAAGTACCACTCCGGTTTGATACCCGCCGGGGCCGAGGCGAACGGATCGGCCTTCACTCCCAGCTCCCAGGGGTAGTAGGCGGCCAGGGCCGCCAGGACGGCGAGGCCGAGGAGCCAGACAACGGCCTCCCGGAGGGCGAAGCTCGGGAAGAAGGGCATTCCCGGCCGGTTACGGGCCTCTTCCTCGAGCCCGGCCGGCACGTGAATTCCCTGGCGCTGCACAAACAGAAGATGCAGACCGAGGAACATCGTGGTCAGCATGGGCAAGACCGCCACGTGAATCCCGAAGAAGCGGGTCAGCGTGGCCCCGGTGACATCCTCGCCACCTCGAAGCACGTGCAGCAACCAGTCCCCGATGAAGGGCACCTTGCCGACCATGTCCGTACCCACCCGCGTTGCGAAGAACGCCAGCTCGTTCCAGGGCAGAAGGTATCCCGAGAAACCGAAGCCGAAGGCCAAGGCCAGCATCAGGCACCCTGTCCACCACGTCAGCTCCCGGGGTTTGACATAGGACTTCATGAACACGATGGAGAACATGTGGGCGAAGGCCGCGAGGATCATCAGGTTGGCGGACCACGAGTGGATCGAGCGGATCAGCCACCCGAAGTGCACGCGGGTCATGATGAACTGGATGCTCTCGAAGGCCGCCTCCGCCGTCGGCCGGTAGTAGAGCAGGAGGAGGATCCCCGTGCAGATCTGGACGATCAGGAAGAAGAGCGTCAGACCGCCGAAGTAGTAGGCCCACGCCAAACGATGCCGGGGCACCTCCTTTTTTCGGGCGAACTCCACCAGAGGCGTGAGATCGAAGCGTTCATCGAGGGCGTCGTAGGCCTTCTTCAACAGCTCCACGGCTCATGCCTCCTTCGAAACCCAGACCTCGTCGTCCTTGACGTCGACCCGATAGGGCGTCAGCGGACGCGGCGGCGGCCCGGCGACGTTGATTCCGTTGAGGTCGTAGCGTCCGTTGTGGCAGGCGCACCAGATCTGCTGGAAATCGTCCCGGTACTGGACCGTGCATGCCAGGTGGCTGCAGACGGCGGTGAACGCACGGATGTCTCCAGAAGGCGTCCGGATCACGATCCCCGGCTTCGATCCAAAACGGAAGATCTTCCCCGAGTTGGGAGGGAGCTCTTCGACCTTGGCCGCCAGGACGTTGTTGGTCTGTGCCTCCGCAACCTTGGGGGGAAGAACATACCGGAACACGGGATACAGGATGGACGCGGCCAACCCTCCGATGGCTGTCCCGAGAACCCAGTCGAGAAACCCACGCCGCGACGTCGACGGACCTTCCAAATTCATCCCGACCTCCCAGAGGTTGAGATCTGCTCAACCATTCAATTCACTAAATGGTACCATGCCTGCCCCGCGCCGCAAGGGGATCGGTCGCTCACCCCGAGCCGACCGTCCCCAATGGTCCTCGGCCGGGTCTCCGAAGGCACCGCCGAACCGCTAAGATGGCCCCATGGATCCTGCCCACGAGCCGCCGGGACGGTGGCAAGGACTGGCACCTTGGCTGGCCGCCACCATCCTTGCCCTGGTCTACGCTCCGGCTCTCCGCCTGGGCCCCGTGGGCGAGGATCTCCAGTGGGCCATCAAGGGGTGGGTAACGCCCTTCCATCCGGAGGGGTGGCTCCACCCCTTTCACGCCCATTTCCGTCCCGCCTGCCGGATGTTCTTCACCTTCGGGGCCCACGTCTTCGGGGACCATTGGGTCCTCTACCGCCTGGCCGTCTTCGGGTTCACCGCCCTCCTGTTCCTCGCCGCCCTTCGTCTCCTGCGCCGGTGTGGAGGCCTTCAGCCGGCCACGGCGGCCCTGGTGCTTCTCCTGTGGTTGGCCTCACCCTTCACCGACGAGGTGTTCTTCGTCACCAACCAGGTGGCCCAGATCTTCTACGCCACGGGGATGGTGCTCGTGCTGTGGCTGCGCTCGGAGAAGGGCCCGCCGCGGCGCTGGGCCGTGGTGGCCGCCGCGCTCCTGGCCTTCGCCGGCAAGGAGGAGGCGGTGGTCTTACCGGGCCTGGTGCTGGCACAGGACTGGCTCCTGGAAGGCATGCCCCTTCCCAGGGCCATTCGCAGGGCCGTGCCCTGGCTCGCCGCCACCGGCGCCTATCTGATCGTCTACAGGATCCTGGTGGACTTCCAAGCCTCATGGTTCTACGCCGAGCCGTGGCTGGCCCTCCCCAACCTGGTCACCACATGGATGGGGTTCTGGCATGTCCACAGCCACGTACTGGGCCTGTACATGAAGACGCTCCTTGCCGCTTGGCCGCTGGCCCTGCTCGCCGCTCTCCTGACCGCGGTCGCGCTTCTCCTCGCCCACCGCCGGGGCGACCGTACGGTGCCCTTCTGGGCCGCTGCCGCCGTCATCGCCCTCCTGCCGACCCTCCCGGCCAACCTCAACATGCCCAGGTACACCTTCCTCGCCTACCTGTTCTTCCTCGTCTTCGCATTCCGGACGGCGGCTCTCCTCTCGCAAGGCCGAAACCGGAGGGTCGTTGCAGCGCTGTTCCTGGTGACGGCCGGCGCCGTCGCCGCCAACGATCTCCTCACCACGCGCGGGGACCTGGAGGACTGGGGACGGTTCGACGCCCTCGGCCGCAGGTTGGAGTCCGAACTCCCACCGGTCCTGGCCGCCGTTCGCAGCGGCCACGACACGGTCCTGGTCCGGGGGAATGACGGCCAGCCCCTCCGGGAGCTCCTGGACACGCCCATGGGGGTGTTCAAGATCTATTTCCCCCGGCCCGACGATCCCTACGGTGTCGTCTCGGTCAGCTCCGTCCTGAGCTGGAAGCTGCGCCGGGAGGGGATCGCCGTGCCGAGGGTCCCGAGGATCGGAGAGGCCGGAGAGTTCAAGGCCTTTCTCCACAACGAGGGTGGCTTCCTCCCGCTGGATCCGGGATCGGCCAACTACCGCTGGATCCCCAAGGAGGCCATGGTCATCCTCCACCCCGCTCCCCTACGGAGCTTCGACCCCCAGGCTTTCTGGTAATCCGCCCGGCACCCCGGGGCGGTCCACAGGCACACCCCGCCGGATCAGTCCAGGGAAACGGCCTGGATCAACCGCAGCGGAAGCCCGCTGGCGCGCCAGTGGGAGGCTTCGAGCGCCGCATCGGGAACCGGATTGGACAGCCTCTCAAAACGTCCCACCCTGTGGACCACGACGGCGCCGGAGACTCCATTCACCGAGGCCTCGGAAACGGTCCGGAAGGCCAGTTCCTCCCGGTGAACGACCCACTCGAAGAGGGCGGCCGCGTCGATCAGCCCGTAGGGATCGCTGGAGCGAACGAAGAAGGGCTTGGAGAGCGCCCCGGCGTCGTGCCCGACCTCGGCCAGGAGGTTGCGGCGTTCCCCGCGGACGACGACCATGGGCCGGTCCAGCGGGAGCTCGGGGGCAATCCGTACCGCCTCGTCGAGCAGGCGGAGGTGAGCCCCGGACACCCGGCTCCAGTCCCTCAGGTCGGCTCGCACGGTCCCGATCCCCGTTCCCAGGAGGGCCAGAAAGACGACGGCCCCCGCGCCTGCCGCAGCCCATCGCTCCCACCCCTCCCGGCCCCTCCTGGCCCAGGCCACCCAGCCGGCGGCCAGGAGAAGGAAACCGGCGTAGGGGATGGCCGTGTAGCGGGTCGGGAGGAAGGGAACCATCAGGGTCGGCAGCACGGGCAGGAAGAGCAGCGCCGAGCCGACGATCACGGCCGGCAGGCGGCGCCGCCAGCCCAGCACCACGAGGCCGGTCACCAGGAGCGTTGCCACGATGCCTTTCCAGCCCATGGGAAACCCCGTCGGCACCAGCGGCTCCAGGCCGAGGAAGGCGGCCAGCTGGTGCGGGATTTTCGCCAGGATCCGTGGATCTGCGGAGTAGTAGCCCTTGCCGCCCGGAAACACGATGAAATACACGGCCGTGTAGACGAGGGCCGCCACCAGAAAGGGCGCGGCCTTCCGGAGCCAGCCGCGAGGCCGCCACCGGCCCGAGGCTGCCTCGAGGGCCGGAATCAGGGCCGGCGTCATGACCCACGTCTCCTTGCTGGCCATGGCCAGGACGGTCAGCAGGCCGATGGAACACGCACGCCCGCGGGTCATGCCCCGGTCCCGGCCCGGCCAGAGCAGGATCAACCCCAGCCAGGCCATCAGCAGGAGGTCCTGAAAACGGATGGCCACGGAGACCGCCGGCTCCTCGCTGAAGGGCGCCAGCACCCAGAGGAGGCCGAGGGCCGTGGATTCGGGCAGGGGAAGGCCCAACCGCCGTCCCACGAGGAGCAGGAGGAATCCCGCCAGTCCGTGGAAGAGCACGTTGGTCAGGTGGAAGCCCGCCGGGCTGTCCCCGAGGAGCAGACGATCCAGGACCAGGGTCCAGGTGCTGGCCGGACGGTAGAAGGTGTCCAGGTCCGACAGCAGCAGGGCCGGGCGGTGCATGGCAGCGTGGGCGTGCTGCCACCACTGGTAGTCGTCGCCCATCAGCTGGAAGCCGAGGACCGGCCGGTAGAGGGTCAAGGCAGCCCCGAGGATCACGAGGCCGATGAGGAGAAGCACACCGGTGGAGACCGGGGATCGACTCCCGCCTTCCGCCGGCACGCCCTCGGCCGGCTCAGCCGTCGACACGGGCCGCCACCTGCACCTTCACATGGTACGGGATCAGCGGACCAGCTTGAAGGTGCGGCTCCAGCGGGTCTTGGTCAGGAAGTGGAGGAAGACGTTCCCCAGCTGCTTGAGGCGATGGCCCAGACCGCGCCACTGCCAGTCGTTCCTCTGGGCCTCGTAGGACCAGTAGATGATAACCGCCCTCCCCTTGAGGTAGCTCCTGGGCACGGGTCCCCAGAAACGGGAATCCAGGGAGTTGTCCCGGTTGTCGCCCATGCAGAAGATGGTCCCGTCGGGCACCGTGAAGGGACCAAAGTTGTCCCGCAACCTGAGGCTCGGCGGGACCATGGGCGAGTCGGGATAGACGTTGGGATCCTTGTGGACGACGTAGGGCTCGTTCTGGAGCTTCCCGTTGAGGTAGAGCTTCTTGGCCCGGACCTCGATGACGTCGCCCGGCAGGCCGATGCATCGCTTGATGAAGTCGCGCCGCGGATCCTCGGGGAACTTGAACACGACCACGTCGCCGCGCCGGGGCTCCCGCTGGGGGAAGAGCTTGTCAAGGGGCGTGCTCCAGTGGGGGCTGAAGATAAACTTATTGACCACCAGATGATCGCCGACCAGGAGGTTGTTCTCCATGGAGCCCGACGGGATCTTGAAGTTCTCGAAGACGAAGGTCCGGACGAAAAGCGCCAGGATGACGGCCACAAGGATGGCCTCGTAGTACTCCCTCGTCACCGATTTCCTCATCATGAGCCCTCCACCTTGAGGACGGCCAGGAAGGCCTCCTGGGGCACCTCGATCCGTCCCACCTTCTTCATCCGCTTCTTGCCCGCCTTCTGCTTCTCCAGCAGCTTCTTCTTCCGCGTAATGTCACCGCCGTAGCACTTGGCCAGCACGTTCTTGCGCAGTGCCTTGACCACGGCCCTGGAGATCACCCGGCGGCCGACGGCCGCTTGGATGACCACCTCGTAGAGTTGCCGGGGAATGACCCTCTTGAGGGTCGAGACCACGGCCTGGCCCCGCTCGTACGCCTTCTCCTGATGCACGATGATGGACAGGGCGTCGACGGGCTCGCCGTTTACCAGGATGTCCAGCTTGATCAGCTTGCCGGGCTCGTAGCCCACGAGCTGGTAGTCAAAGGAAGCGTAGCCCCTGGAAACGGACTTGAGCTTGTCGTAGAAGTCCAGGACCACCTCGGCCAGGGGCAGCCGGTACTCGATCAGCACCCGCTGGGGGCCGACGTACTCCAGGCGTTTCTGAACGCCCCGGCGCTCCTCGCACAGCTTGAGGATGGGGCCGACGGCGTCATCCTTGGTCAGGATCGTCGCGTCGATCATGGGCTCGGCGATGCTCTCGATCTCCCCGGGACCGGGCAGGTCCTTGGGGTTCTCGACCCAGACCGTTTCACCCGCCGTCGTGATGACGCGGTAGCGCACGCCGGGCGCCGTCGTGATCAGATCGAGGTCGAACTCGCGCTCCAGGCGCTGCTGGATGATCTCCATGTGGAGCAGGCCCAGGTAACCGCACCGGAAGCCGAAGCCCAGGGCCTGGGAGGTGTCGGGCTCGAAGGTGAAGGAGGCGTCGTTGAGCCGCAGCTTGTCCAGGGCCTCCCGCAGGTCCTGATAGTCCGCCGAGTCCACGGGGTAGAGGCCGGCGAAGACCACGGGCTTGATGTCCTGGAACCCCTCGAGGGCCTTGGCCGCCGGCTCCCGGTCCAGGGTGATGGTGTCGCCGATGCGAGTCTGGTGCAGCTCCTTGATGGTGGCGAAGAGGTACCCCACCTCGCCCGCCTCCAGGGCCGGCAGCGGCTCGGCCTTGGGGTTGAAGCGCCCGACCTCCTCCACGTCGAAGGTGGCGCCGGTCGCCATGAAGCGGATCTTCTGCCGCGGCTCCACCCGGCCGTCGACCACCCGTACCAGACAGCAGACGCCGCGGTAGGAGTCGTACCACGCGTCGAAGAGAAGGGCCCGCAGGGGACCTTCGGGATCGCCCGCCGGCGGCGGGACCTTTTCCACCAGCAGGTCCAGCAGCTCCCGGACGCCCTCGCCCGTCTTGGCCGACACCAGGAGGGCCTCCTCGGCCGGAAGCCCGATGACCTGCTCGATCTGCTCGGCCACCCGTTCCGGCTCCGCCGAGGGCAGGTCGATCTTGTTGATGACCGGGATGATCTCCAGGTCGTTGTCCAGTGCCAGATAGGCGTTGGCCAGGGTCTGGGCCTCGACGCCCTGGGTGGCGTCGACGATCAGCAGGGCGCCCTCGCAGGCCGCCAGGGAGCGGGAGACCTCGTAGGAGAAATCCACGTGCCCCGGCGTGTCGATCAGATTGAGCCGGTACTCCTCGCCATCAACGGTCCAGGGAAGGCTGACGGCGCGGGCCTTGATCGTGATGCCGCGCTCGCGCTCCAGGTCCATGTCGTCGAGGAGCTGCTCCTTCATGTCCCGCGCCGCCACCGCCCCGGTCAACTCGAGGATTCGATCCGCCAGGGTCGACTTCCCGTGGTCGATATGGGCGATGATGGAGAAGTTCCGGATTCTGTCGCTGCTCATTAAACCTTCCGCATTCCCGGCGGCTGCCACTTTTCGCTGGGCCGGGCGTCCAGCCGCCGAGGATCGTCGACCTCGCCGCGGGCGTGGGCCAGCTGGCCAGCGTGGGCGATCATGGCGGCGTTGTCCGTCGTCAGCGCCTTCGGCGGCAGCAGGACCTCAATCCCCAACCGCCGCCCCGCTTCCGCCAGCCGCTCCCGGAGCAGCGTGTTGGCCGCCACCCCGCCGGAGGCGGTGATCAGGCCGGGCCGGTGCTCCCTCGCCAGCCGTTCCAGGGGTCCCAGGAGCTGGTCGACGACCGCCACCTCGAAGGACGCCACCAGATCATACACGGCCGCGGGGACTTCGTCCCCCCCAGCACCTTCCAGCCCCGCAGCGCGGATCGCCCGGATGGCCGCAGACTTGAGACCCGAAAAGGAGAAATCGGCGGAGCCATCCTTGAGACGGGGACGGGGCATGGGGACCACCAAGGGATCGCCCCGCCGCGCCAGGCGGTCCAGCGCCGGACCACCAGGGTAGGGGATCCCGAGGACCCGGGCCACCTTGTCGAAGGTCTCCCCGGCGGCATCGTCCCGCGTCCGGCCGAGCCGGAGGGGCGGCCGTCCCTCCTGGACCAGGTACCAGGCCGAGTGGCCCCCCGAGGCCACGAGGGAGAGCACGGAGCCCTCGGGTCGCCGGGCCGGCCGGCCGTCCAGGGAGAGGAAGGGGGAGGCCAGGTGGCCCTCCAGGTGATCGACGGCCACCAGGGGAAGCTCCCTGGCCCAGGCCAGAGCCGCGGCGAAGCGGACGCCGACCAGCAGGGCGCCCACCAGCCCCGGACCGGCCGTCACGGCGACGAGCTCGGGCGGGTCCTCCAGGGAGTCCAGCACCCTGCGGGCCAGCACGGGAAGGGCCTTGAGGTGCTCGCGAGAGGCCAGCTCGGGAACGACGCCACCGTAGGCCGCGTGGGCCTCCACCTGGCTGGACAGGAGGTTGATCTCCACCGCCCCCTGGGCGTCGACGAGCGCCACCGAACTTTCGTCGCAGGAGGTCTCGACGCCGAGGGTGCGGGGCAGGGTCATGGGATATCCGGTCCCGTCAGGACCGCCAGGGAGTGCTCGAAGGGAGGTCTGGCCACGCCCCGCTCGGTGACGATGGCGGTGATCAGCTCAGGGGGAGTCCGGTCGAAGGCCGGATTGAAGACCGGCACCTCGGGCGGCGCCACCAGGACGCCCCGGATCCGTCGGACCTCGTCGGCGTCCCGCTCCTCGATGGGAATCCCCGAAGCGTCCGGAATGGACAGGTCCACGGTGGAGGTCGGCGCCACGACGAGGAAGGGTACATTGTGGCGCCGGGCGAGCACCGCCAGGGGGTACGTCCCGACCTTGTTGGCCGTCCCCCCGTCCGCCGCGATGCGGTCCGCACCGACGATGACCGCGGCCACGGGCCTGGAGGACAGCACGGTGGCCGCCGCCGAGTCCGGAATCAGCGTCACCGGCAGCCCGTCCTGCAGGGCCTCCCACGCCGTCAGGCGGGCGCCCTGGAGCACCGGCCGCGCCTCGCACGACCACAGACGCTCAAGGCGGCCCCGCTCCGCCAGCTCCCGGACGACCCCGAGGGCCGTCCCCATTCCGGCCGTCGCCAGGGCCCCCGCGTTGCAGTGGGTCATCACCTGGACCGGTCCCTCGCCGGGGATGAGAGCGGCACCGTGCCGGGCCATGGCGCGGCAGGCGGCAGCGTCTTCGGCGGCGATGGCCTCGGCCTCGGCCCGCGCCCGCCCGGCCCGCTCCCCCGGCGGCACTTCCAGGGCGGCGGCCAGGGTGCGCCGGACGGCCCAGGACAGGTTGACCGCCGTGGGCCGGGCCCCCTCGAGGAGGTCCGCCGCTTCCCGCAGGTCGCCCTCCTCCGGGGAGCGGGCCGCCGCCAGGGCGACGCCCCACGCCGCGGCCACCCCAATGGCCGGCGCCCCCCGCACAACGAGAGCGGCGATGGCGTCGGCCACCTCGGCCGCCGTCTCGCACCGGATCCAGGCCGTGCGCGCCGGGAGCTGACGCTGGTCCAGCAGAAGCAGCGCCCCGTCCTTCCAGTCCAGGGCCCGGATTCGGGTCATCTCACCCTCCCATGTACAAACACGAACGCGGCGGAGACGCTCCGGCCTCCGCCGCGCCGGTCCTGTTCCTCGTTGCTACTT
This sequence comes from uncultured Thermoanaerobaculia bacterium, assembly GCA_964641295.1. Taxonomy (GTDB): domain Bacteria; phylum Acidobacteriota; class Thermoanaerobaculia; order Thermoanaerobaculales; family Sulfomarinibacteraceae; genus JAADFK01. Next base: position 18,679 of record CAZXNA010000021.1, on the reverse strand, counting down.
GATGTTGGCCCGGATCGCCACCTTGAGCTCCTTGTGCTGCGGGTCCGTCGTCATGATGTGCAACACGGTGCTTCGCGGCCCGGGCTCGGCATCGGCCTTGATGGTCACCGTCACCTGGTAGCGCTTGCCCTCCTCGATGGGCCGCACTTCCGCCGTGAACGCCGGATCGTCGACCTTGGCCCCCGTCACCTGGACGGGCTCCTTGCGGTTGTTGACGATGATGACGTTCCGACCCGGCTTGAACTTGGCCTGTACGCTCCCGAACTGGATGTTGCCCGGCGTCACGTGGAGCAGGGAGCGAACGACACCGAAGGCCTTGATCTTCAAGGTCTTGGCATGGGGATGGGTCGTATGGAGCGTCACCGTGGCGTTGATGGCCCCGATGGGAGCATCCTCGCCGAGGGTCAGCTTGACCCCGTACTGGACCTTGTACTTGCCCGCCACCAGCTCGTCACCGCTGAGGGGATGGACCGTCGCGGTGATGTACGGCACGCTGGCCGTCGCCTTGGTGATCTTGAAATCCACGGCGTCGTCGGTCACGACCTTGACTTCCCGCTCGATGGCCTCACCCCTCACCGTATTGAAGCGCACGATGGGCCGGGGCAAGACCTCCAGGTAGGGCTTGACGTTGGCCTTGACGACGAGGGTCGTCGTCGGGGTCTCGGGGTCGTTGGTCAGCACCAGGATCGACTTGGTGATCGGTCCCGTGAAGGCGCTGGTGTCCACCTTGGCCTTGACCAGGCCGGCACGTCCCGGTGCCACCTCGCGGTCGAACTCGGCGACGGTGCACCCGCAGGTGGGCCGGACGGCCTTGACCAGCAGCTTGGCCGAACCCTCGTTGACCAGCTTGAAGGTGGCTTGGATGATCTCCCCCTGGGGAACGGTCCCGAAGTCCTTGACCTTCTCCGGCACGTCGAGCTTCGGGGCGTCGGTCCCTCCGGCCTGCGCCAGAACGGTCATGGGTGTCAGGAGCAAGGCTCCGATGGTCAGCAGGATGGCGAATCGTCTCGGCATGGCGCGTCCTCCTTCGTGGTATCCTCCGCGCGAACGGGCTCAATAGTAGGGGTTCACACGGTGTCCTGCAACCCCCGTGCGGAGCTGCTTTTGCAAGAGACATTCCAGAAACGGGACCGTCTGTACTTCCTGCCCATCGGCGGCACGGCCATGGCCACCCTGGCCGGCCTGCTGGCGGCGTCGGGACACGAGGTCAGTGGCGTCGATTCGGCCCTCTACCCACCCATGAGCATCCTCCTGGAAGAGCTGGGGATCCCCGTCCGCCTGGGCTTCGATCCCGCCGCCATCCCCGGGGGCGTTGATCGCGTGATCATCGGCAACGCCGTCGGCCGTAACAACGTGGAGGTCCAGGCCGTACTGGAGCGTGGAATCCCTTATCTCGCCCAGGCCGAGGCAGTTGCCCACTACCTTCTGGCCGAGGGACGTGAGGCGATCGTGGTCGCCGGAACCCACGGCAAGACAACGACGGCCTCCCTCCTGGCCTGGATCATGGAGGCCTGTGAGACCGACCCCACGGCCCTGGTCGGCGGGCTTCTCCAGTGGAGCCGGCGATCCTTCCGGCTCGGCCGGGGCCGCTGGATGGTCATCGAGGGAGACGAGTACAACACGGCTTTCTTCGACCGCGGGCCCAAGTTCCTCCACTACCGCCCCAACATCTTCCTCCTGGGACCCGTCGAGTACGACCACGCCGATCTCTATCCCTCGGAGGATGCCGTTCTGACGGCCTTTCGCGCCGGAACGGCGCAGGTTCCCCGTCACGGCCGGATCGTCGTCAACGCGTGGAGCGAGGGGGCAGTTGCCGCCGTGCGCGACGCCACGGCCCCGGTTCTCCTCGTCGGGCCCGGACCGGCCCACGATCTCTCCATCGGCCGGATCGAGGCCGGTCCCACGGGCATGACGGCCTCCCTTCGCTGGCAGGATCGTCGGCACCGGCTCCACGTCCCCCTGTGGGGCGCCCACAACGTGGCCAACGCCGCCATGGCCCTGGCGGCCGCCACCAGCGCCGGCGTCCCAATGGAGGCGGCCCTGGAGGCACTCTCGCGCTTCCCGGGGGTCCGGAGGCGGCTGGAGATCGTCGGAGAGGCCAGGGGAATCACGGTGGTCGATGACTTCGCCCATCACCCGACGGCCCTGGGAGTCACCATCGAGGCGGCCCGCCAGAGGTGGCCCGGCCGCCGCCTGGTCCTGGCCTACGAGCCCCGCTCCCTGACGGCGGGGCGGGCCCTGTTCCAGGAGGCCTATGCCCGGGCCCTGGCCGGGGCCCACGTGGTTCTCATCGCTCCCATCTACCACCGGGATCGGCTGGGTCAGGATGCCCTTGACCTGGACGGGCTTTCCCGGACCCTCGAGGACCATGGAATCAACGTCCTGCTCCCCGGCACCGGTGAGGATCCGGTGTCCCTCCTCCTGCCGCACCTTCGACGGGGCGACGTGGTCATCGGCTGCTCCTCGGGGGACTTCGAAGGTTTTCACCGGCGCCTGCTGGATGCCCTGGGCTGAGGCCCTGCGAAACCAGCTTTCCGGTATAGTTATTCTCTGGAGGTGACCATGCGCGCAGCGATCACGGGAACGGGCATGTACGTGCCCCCACTGACCATCGACAACCACGGCCTCTCCCGCATCATGGAGACCAGCGACGAGTGGATCCAGGTTCGGACGGGGATCTCGGAACGTCACTACGCCGCCCCGGACATGGCCACGAGTGACGTTGCCCTTCCGGCGGCCCGCCAGGCCATCGAGGATGCCGGCCTGTCGCCCGAAGACATCGATTACCTGATCTTCGCCACCATGACCCCCGACTACTACTTCCCGGGGTCGGCGCCGGTTCTCCAGGAGAAGCTCGGCCTGGTCAACGCCGCCTGCCTGGACATCCGTCAGCAGTGCGCCGGGTACATCTACGCGCTGCAACTGGCCGACGCCCTGATCCGCGCCGACCAGCACCGGAACGTCCTCGTCGTCGGCGCCGAGGCCCACGTCATGTTCATGCCCTGGTCCGACAGGTCCTGGGACGTGGCCACCGGGAGAAGTGCGGAGCCCCTCAGCCCAGAAGAGATCGCCAAGAACACGGAAACCCGGGACAGGACGGTACTCTTCGGCGACGGCGGGGGGGCCATGGTCCTCCAGCCCAGCGACAACGGTCCCGGCATCGTCGACGTCCTGGTCAAGACGGACGGCACCGAGGCCAAGCGGCTGTGGACACCGGCCGGCGGTAGCGCCTTCCGGCCGTACTTCCACCCCGACATGTATTACTCCGGGGATCAGATCCCCATCGTCGAGGGCCGCAAGGTCTACGTCCTGGCCGTCACCCGAATGCCCGAGGTCGTTCTCGAGATCCTGGAGCGCAACGGCCTGACCCTCGATGATGTCGATCTGGTGATCATGCACCAGGCCAACCTCCGCATCAACGAAGCCGTGCAGAAGCGGCTCGGTCTGCCGGACGAGAAGGTGTTCAACAACATCCAACGCTACGGCAACACGACGGCCGGAACCATCCCCATCGCCTTCCACGAAGCCCTGGAGTCGGGCCGGGCCAAGCCCGGCGACCTCGTCTGTTTCGTCGGGCTGGGCTCCGGCCTCAACTGGGGCGCCGTCCTGTGCCGGCTCTGAGCGGACGCGACCGTCTGGCCTACGACCTGGCGACGACCTTCGGTCTCGGCGACCACGTCCTGGCCCCCGGCACCTTCGCCGGCTCCCTGCCGGCCGCCGTCGTCTGGCTTGGCCTGACCCTCCTGTTCGCCTCGTCGGCGACCCTGGCGGTCGTCACCGCCGGTCTCGCGGCCGCCGCCACCGCCGCCGGCATCTGGGCCGCCGGCCTCGAGGAGCGCCGCCGCGGCTCGGTCGATCCCGGCGCCGTCGTCATCGACGAGGTGGCCGGCCAGTGGCTGACCTATCTCATCGGCCTTTGGCGGTTCCCCGAAACGGGGCCCGTGGGAGCTCTCCTCTTCGTCCTGGCCGGGTTCTTCTGCTTCCGCCTCTTCGACATCGTCAAACCGTGGCCCGTTCGACAGCTCGAGAAGCTGCACGGCGGCGTCGGCATCATGGTCGACGACCTGGCGGCCGCCGTGTGGGCCGGCCTGGCGCTGCTCCTCGTCATGCCGTGGCTGGTGCGGCTCCTCTCGTGAGAACGTCACCTTCCGGCCGGCGCATCCGGTTCATCTGATATCCTCGTTCCATGGACGAGAAACCCGCGGGTCAGCTCTCCTGGAAGACCATTGACGGGCACCGCTGCCTGGCCGTCCTCTTCCCCGAGACGCTGGACGAGGTGATGGCAGAGGAGCTCGTCCAGCGGGTCGTTGGCGAACTGGAGGCCGTTGGACGGCCCGTCCAGCTCATCTGGGATTGCCGCTGGATGAGGAGCTATTCGCCCCAGGCCTTCGCCGTCTGGCGCGATCGGCTTCCCGCCCTGTCGAGCCGCCTGGAAGGCATCTGCTGCCTGACGAATTCCACCTTCATTCGTATGGGCGCCCGGGCCCTCGGTCTGGCCATCAAGATGAACATCACCGCCTGCGCGTCGGAATCCGAGATCACCTGGGACTGAACCCGCGTCTCCTCGTCATCGTCAGAGCCTCCGCGGTACCATACCTCCATGGAACACGACATCCTCCTCCAACACGTCGACGGCCCCCTGCTGATCCTGACCCTCAACGATCCACGCCGGGCCAACCCCCTGTCCCCGGACATGGCCGTGGCGTTGAACGATGCCCTGGAGCGGGCCGCTGCGGACGAGGCGCTTCGCGCCGTCATCTTGACCGGCGCCGGGAAACACTTCTCCGCCGGCGCCGACCTGGCCGCCCTCCAGACCGTCGCCCAGGGGGGCGATCCCGAGGCCAACCTGGAGGATTCCCGCCGCCTGGAGCGCCTCTTCGCCACCGTGCTGGGCCACCCGAAGCTGACGGTGGCCGCCGTCCACGGTGCCGCCGTCGCGGGCGGGTGCGGCCTGGCGACGGCCTGTGATTTCGTCGTCGCCGAGCCTTCGGCCCGCTTCGCCTACACCGAGGTGAGGATCGGCTTCATCCCGGCCCTGGTCTCGACCTTCCTGACCCGCCGGGTGCCCGGACACCTGGCCCGGCGGCTCCTCCTCGACCCGGAGCACCTGGACGGCCGACGGGCCGTACAGATCGGCCTGGCCGATGAGCTGGCCGACGAGGGCCGGGCCCTTGCGCGGGCACGAGAGCTGGCCCTGGACATCTGCCGCAAGGCCTCTCCGGCCGCCATCGCCGCCACCAAGGCCCTCCTCAACGAAACCGTCGGCCTGAGCTGGCGGAAGGCCCTGGAGAAGGCGTCCACCGCCAACGCCCGCCAACGCCTCCACCCCGAGTGCCGGCGCGGCGTCCGCACTTTCCTGGAGACGAAATCCACACCCGACTGGCTGGACGACGAGGGGTAGTGGAAGAGGAACGCAGGCCACTCCAGGCCGACTGCCGAGGCCCTCTCACTTCGCAGGGGCCGGCTGGAGCTCGATCCGGACTCCCTTCGGACCCCGGAGCCAGCGAAGGGTCTTCAACCCCTGGAGCGGAACGGAGAGCCTCCGCATCCGGTCCAGCTGATCGTTCCGGGCCAGCCCGAGCACCGTCAGGAGGCGGGCCGAGGCCAGGGCTCTCAGGGAGCTGGCCGCGGCGTCGCCGCTGACCACCGCCCAGTCTCCGCGGGGCCAGGCCGTCCTTGCCCCGAGGAGCGTCTCCAGCTGGCCCCGGGCCGTGGCGGCAACCACCGCATCGCCCGGCACGACGACCGCCCACCAGGTCCCCATGGCCGATTCCCAACGCTCGGCAGGCCGGCCGTCGCTGAGGACGGCCTCCTCCGTCGTACAGCCGAAGGGGCAGAGCACCTCGCGCAGGGCCCCGGCGACCCGATGGCCGTCCTCACCCTCGAGAAGACCGAGCTCCAGGGCCATCAGCGGCCGCGGCAGGGCCGGTCCAACCTCGAGCCGGCGAAGCCAGAGGCCGACGGGCCGTGAGAGGAGGCCGTCCAGCTGCCGCCCGATCCCCTCCAGGAGCCCCCTGGAGGGGATCCGGGATCCCACGAGGTCCAGGAGGCGCCTCCCGTCTTCCACGCGAGCCAGGAGAGCCCCGCGCGCCTCCGGAAGGCTGGTCTTCCCGGCCCGACCCCGCTCGAGCACCAGCTCTCCCTTCTCCCACCACCCGGGCCACTGGGCGCCCTCGAGCCAGACCCAACACGCCAGGCGGCGGGACGGGTCCACGGACGGCCGCACCTTCCAGTCGCGGCCCTCCAGGAGGGACGGATCCGAGGCAATCCGGAGCACACCGTTCTCGAGACGCCACTTCCCGGCGAGATGCTGCGGTAGCAGCGCGCCGAGGCGGCGGGCGTTGTCGCCCCCGGGAACGGCACCCTGGACGATCCAGGCGCCCTTCCACCAGGCGACCACCAGCCCGTGCCGCAGCTGGTCGAGGAGCAAGGCTGCCGCCCCACCCGGCGCCGCCGCCGAAGACCCTTGCCGCGTGCTTCCGACCGCCAGGGACTGCCACCACGAGGGATCCAGGAGAACGGCGCGGGACGGGTTCTGGGCGAGGAAGCGCGCCCATCCCCCGGGCCGGGCCAGCACGACGATACCCTCGGGGCGGCTGGGAAACTCCAGGGCCGGCGATTCCGCCAGGAAACTGCCGGCCCGCGCCTGGGGCGGGGCGTTCGTCCACCGCCACCACAGGAAGGCCGCCACGGCCAGGAAAACGAGAATCGTCCCGAGGAGCAGTGCACCCCGAAACCGCCGTGGTGTAAGATGACCGCCGGTCATGGGACATCCATTGTACGCAACCGCCACCTTCTTCCTGAACCTCGCCCGCGATCTGGTGGGGACCTTCCTGGCCCGTTGGCGCCGTTTCCGCGAGAGAATCGTCGAGGGCCAGGCCACCGCGACCGTCGGCGTTGATGTCTATCCCTTCTTCGAGCGGATGACCGGCGTCGGCTGGTACGAGTGGAACCTCCTGGCTGCCCTCGACCGCCGGGAGGACGGTCTGAGGTTCAACCTTTACGCCCACACCTTCCTGGCGCCCGACGAGCCCGCGGCGCCGGCCATGCCGGGCAAGCGCCGCATGCGTCTCCGCATCCACCACCTCCCCGAGGGGTTCCTGCTGCCCACTCGGCCGACGATTCTCTTCCTTCGCCGTTTCGTCGAGCCGCTGCTGAAGTTCCTCGACGGAAACGACGTGCTCTTCGCGCCCAACTTCTTCCCCCACACGACCCAGGACGGACACGGCCGCTCCCTGGTGGCCACCGTGCACGACCTGGCCTTCGCGGCCATGCCCGAAACCGTCGCCCCCGCCACCCTGGCCGAGCTCGAGCGCCACCTGCCCGGTGCTCGCTACCGGACAGAACGCTTTATCGTCGTCTCCGACGCCACCCGGGCGGATCTCCTGGAGTACCTGCCGGTCACGCCCCGGCGGGTCCACACGGTCCACGAAGGGCTGGACCCGACCTTCGCCGAACAGGGGGACCCCCCGCTTCCCCGGGGCGTGGAAGCGCCGTACCTCCTTTTCGTTTCAACCCTGGAACCCCGAAAGAACGTACTCGGTGTTCTCCGGGCCTTCGAGCTGCTGCACCGCTGGGGCTACCCCGGCCGCCTCGTGCTGGCCGGACGGTGGGGCTGGCACACCGAGGCCCTGCGCGGAGCCCTGGAGAGCTCGCCGGCCCGAGAGCGGATTCTCCACCTGGACTACGTGTCCCGCGGAGAGCTCCCGGCCCTCTACCGGGGAGCGGACGTCCTGCTCTTTCCCTCCTGGCTGGAGGGCTTCGGCCTTCCCATCATCGAAGCCATGGCCTGCGGCACGCCGGTGGTCACGTCGGGGCGCTCGGCCATGCCGGAGGTGGCGGGCCCGGCCGCCGTCTACGTCGATCCCACGAGCCCCCACGGCATCGCCTCGGCCGTGTCGGCCCTCCTGGAGGACGAGGATCACCGGCGGAGGCTGGCCGAGCTGGGACGCCAACGGGCCGCCGCCTTCTCCTGGGACCGGGCGGCCGCCGCCACGGCCCAGGTCCTCCGCCAGGCGGCCGGTCTGCCACCCACCCAGGACGACGAGTACCGGGCGTGACCGCCACGGACGACGGCCCCGGTCAGCGGTGGCCCCGATGCCGCCAGAGGGAGAGGAAGGTCAGCCAGATGATCCGCAGGTCCAGGGCCAGACTCCAGTTCTCGATGTAGTAGAGGTCGGCGGCCATCCGCTTGCGGATGGAGGTGTCGCCGCGCAGCCCGTTGACCTGGGCCCAGCCCGTCAGCCCAGCGCGGACCCGGTGCCGGGCCATGTACTCGGGGTAGCGGCTCCGGAAACGCTCGACAAACTCCGGCTGCTCCGGACGCGGCCCCACCAGGGACATGTCCCCCCGCAGGATGTTGATCAGCTGGGGCAGTTCGTCCAGGTTGGTCCGGCGGAGGAATCCCCCGATGGGTGTCACCCGCGGGTCCCTGTTCCGGGTCCAGTGGGCCTTGCCGTCGGCCTCGGCGTCCAGGCGCATGGAGCGGAACTTGAGGATCTCGAACGACCGGCCGTCGAGACCCATGCGGACCTGCTTGTAAAACACGGGTCCGCCGTCCTCCCGCTTGATCAGGTACGCGATGAGGGGCCACAGGGGAGCCGTCAACGCCAGACCGACCAGGGCGCCTCCCAAATCCATGACACGCTTGACCAGGCGGTTGAACCCCTCAAGGGGCATCTGGGTCAGGTTGATGATCGGGATGCCATCGAGGTCCTCGACCCCGGCCCGGAGCACGTAGTACTGGAGGAGATCCGGCACGACCTTGACCTCGACCAGGAGCTGGGCTGCCTCCCGGATCAGGCGCACGGTCTTGGCGTGGGAGGACAGGGGCAGGGCGATGAGGACCTGGTCCACCTGGTTCGCCGTGACGACCCCTTCCAGGTCGTGGGTCGTCCCGAGAACGGGCATGCCGTCGATCTCCCGCTGCTGCTTGCCCGGATCGTCGTCGAGGAAGCCGACAACCCGAAAACCGAACTCCCGGTGCTCGCGGAGACGTTCGACCACCTGCCGGCCCAGCTCGCCGGCTCCGACGACGAGGACGTTCTGGAGGTTGCCGCCGGAACGTCGAATCTTCCTGAGGACGGACGAGATGGCCCACCGCACGACGAGAACGACAATGAAATCGACGGCGGCGAATATCCCGAGGACGAGACGGGAGTAGGAGAACTCCCGGTAGAAGTTGAGGCCGCCCGTCAGAACGGCCGTCGCCAGGACGATCCCGACGAAGACCCGCACGGCCTCGTCGAAGCGGGAGCGCGCCCGCCTCCGCTGGTAGAGGCCCTGGAAGTAGAAGACCGCGGGGAAGAGGACCACGGCGATGGGGATCAGCCGGAGGTAGGGGCCGACCGGAGGAACGCCCTTGGTGACGGGCAGGATCTCCACGTCGAAGCGCAGCCAGTAGGCCAGCCACAGGGAGACCGCCGTCGCCAGGATGTCCCCGGCCAGCTGGAGCATCACCTGGATCTGGCGCCGGCGCGTGATCACTCGAGGACCTCGCCGAAACCGAGGCGGTCCACCAGGAAGCGAAAGCGCATGATGAAGGCCTCCCGGGAGAACACCTGGGCCCTGGCCGCCAGCTCCCGGCGGTCCCAGGACCGGGACAGCACCGCCCGGGCGGCCTCGCTCAGGCCCTCCACCGTCGCCTCGGCGGCCAGCTCGCCGTCCCGGCCGGTACGGACGATGTCGGCCGTCCCCGAGCCCACCAGGCCCACGACGGGGGTCCCGCAGGCCAGCGCCTCGGCGGTCACCATGCCGAAGTCCTCCACGTTGGGGACGAGGAGGGCAGCCGCTCGCCGGTAGGCCGAGCGGAGCTCCTCACGGCTGACGCGTCCGCGGAAGATGACGTCGCCCCGCGCCACCCGGCGGAGGTGGCCCTCCAGGGGCCCCTCACCGATGATCTCCAGTCGCCGCCCCAGCCGGGCCGCTACCTCCATGGCCACCTCCACCTTTTTGTACGGAACGAGCGCCGCCACCGTCAGAAGGCTCTCCCCCCGCTCCTCGCCCGGAGTGAAGAACTCCGTGTCGATGGGCGGCGGCAACACCTCCGCATGACGGTTCCAGTAGTGCCGGATCCGCCACGCAACCAGGTGCGAGTTGGCGATCAGGCGATCGACCCGGGTCGAGGAGACCATGTCCCACTGACGAAGGTGGGCCAGCATCAGCTGCACCGCCGGCCGGACGGGCCGCGGGTACTGTTCCAGGTAGGTGTCCCGCTGATCCCAGGCGTAGCGCATTGGGGTGTGGACGTAGCTCAGGTGGAAGGCGCCCGGGGGTGGGATGACACCCTTGGCCACCGCGTGGCTGGAGGAGATCACCAGGTCGGCGTTGGGAAAGGTGAACGACTCGATGGCGGCGGGCATCAGGGGCAGCAGGTGCCGCCACCGCCGCCCCCCGAAGGAGAGGGCCTGGAGCCAGGAGGTCTGGATCGGGTGGGACTCCAGCTCCCGGGACACGCTCCCCGCCCGGTGAACCAGGGTGTAGATGGGAGCACCCGGAAAGAGTCGTGCGATCTCGTCCAGGACCCATTCCCCCCCGCGCATCCCCGTCATCCAGTCGTGAACCAGGGCGACTCTCATGGATTGCCCCCCCCCATGGCCTCGTGGTAAACCGCTACGGTCGCCTCCACGGTGGACTCCCAGGTCATGGACGCCGCACGGCGTCGTCCGGCTTCCACCATGCGCCGGCGCAGCGGATCGTCGATCAGGACCTTTTCCATGGCTTCGGCCACCTCCTGGACGCTCAGGGGGTTGACCAGCAGGGCGGCGCCCTCCCCCAGCTCGCGCATGGCTCCGAGGTTGGAGGTCACCACCGGAAGCCCGGCACACATGGCCTCGAGGATGGGCAGGCCGAAGCCCTCGTACAGCGCCACGTGGACCATGGCCGACGAGAGGTGGTAGAGGCATGCCAACTCTCGCCACGGAACCCGGCCCAGGACTCGCACCCTCTCGCCCAGACCCATGCGCTGGGCGCGAGTCGACAGGGGGGCGCCCGGCAGAATGCCGCCGACCATGACCAGCTGGCCCGGCAGCTTCCGGTGGCGAACGGCCCGGTGGAAGGCCCTGAGAACGACGTCGGCGTTCTTGTGGGGCTTGTCGTTCCCCACGGTCAGGATCAGGGGCGGCTTGAGGCCGTAGCGCTCCCGCAGGGCCTCAAGCTCCCCCCGCTGGGGACGCTCGGCCAGGGCGGGGTCCACCCCGTTGGGGATGACGGTGATCCGGCCGGGATCGGCACTGAAGAGACGAACGAGATCACTGCGGGAGCTTCTGGAGACCGTGATGACGCGACGGGCCCGCCGCAGGGCCCGGCCGATGAAGAAACGTAGGTACCGGACGGCGGCGTACTGCCGATGGGGAGGAGGGTAGTAGAGCTGGATGATGTCGTGCACCGTCACCACCACGGGCTTCTGGAGAAAGAGCGGAACGACGTAGTGGGGGATGTGCACCAGGTCCACATTCTCCTTGAACAGGGCCATGGGAAGGCGGACATGCTCGCCCACCGTGTACTCTCCAGCCGCCACCTCCAGGATTCGGGCGTTGGGCGCCAGGCCGCGGGCCCGTTCCTCGTGCCCGTTCCGGACGAGAAGTGTCAGGTCCACGTCGCCCCGCCGCTCGAAACCGGCAACCAGATTGGTCACATAGGTACCAATCCCGTAGTCCGTCAGCTTCCGGGCGTCCAGGGCCAGGCGAATCCCCACGGGTCCATTCTACTCGGACCGGTGACGACACCATCGCCGGGCGGGTCCAGGCGGTGATCTTGGGTGTTCCTCCATGGCGGGCACCTTCCGCCAGCTCCGCCGCCCGGCTCCTCGCGGGCCGAAATCGCCCGTGATGTGGCGCCCCGCGGCGGGCAAGGGGGCCGAAGGGGCAACCCTCCTGGTTACCCTCGTTGGCAGCCCCACGCCGCACGGCCGTGTTCCCCGTCCCTCCAGCGGCACCTGGACGGCACGGCCAGCAACCACAAGGGTTGCCCCTACCACAACGACCGAGCTGACATCAATGAAAACTCTTGATCCGCCCGGCGTGCTCTTCTCCAGACCATTGGGAAAAAAGAACGGGCCCCGAAGGGCCCGTGGGCACTGCCGTTCAGGGTCTGCCGGGGGGCGGCGGAGGCTGTTGACCCGAGGGCCGGCGGTAGGGCTCCCGGCCGGGGCGCTGCCGCTCCGGGGGCAAACGCCGCTCGAACTGCCGTTTGAGATCGTCGAGCTTCTTCCACTGCCGGGCCGTCAGGACCTTTCGAATGGCGACCAGGAGCTCGAAGCGCTCGTTCTCCAGCCTGCGCCGGGCCGTCTGGTACTCCCCCCAGGCCTTGCGGACGGCCTGCTCGTCAAATCCGTCGTTTCGTGCCAGCTCTCCCAGGCGCAGCTCGGCCCGCTTGACATCAGCGTTGAGCCCGATCATCGCCTCGGCGTGGTGGTAGACCAGGTTGTGGATCTGATCCTGCTGCTCGGGCGTCAACCCCACCTCGCGGACGACCCTGGGGTTCTCCCACCACCGTCCCTTGGGCATCTTGAAATCCCCCGCTCCCGCCGTACCGGCGACGGCCACCGCCGCCAGCACCAGGATCGCCAGAACGGCCATCCCTCCCTTCCTGCTTCTCATCACTGCCTCCTTCTGCCCGCCGCTCATGACGCTGTGTTCGTGTTGCTGACCATCAAGGCCATCTCGTCCGGACCCGGCACCAGGCTGTCCAGGCTCTCGAAGCCCGGCACGGACTCGTCCGCCAGGGTGGCATCCACATCGCTGAGGATCTGCTCCACGGGCAGGGCCCGGGCACTGACGGCCGGACGGTGGTGCACCGTCTGATACCAAATCCCCACGGCTGCCACGAGGGCCGCCGCCGCCGCCAGGACGGGCCGCCAGATGTGCCGCCGGTGCAGCGTGACAACGGGCGCCGCCGGAGCGGCCACCTGATCCAGGATCCGCCGCCTCTGGCGCTCCCAGTCCGGGGCTTCAGCTTCGAGAGCCTCCCGCCGTGCTCCGATGAGCTCCAGCAGCTCCTCGGCCTGCCGCCGGCAGGCGACGCAGTCCCCCAGATGCCGGGCGCGCTCGGGCCCGAGCTCCAGACCGGCCACCACCGCCGTGATCTCTTCGTCCGAAAGATGCCGGTTCATCGTACTTCTCCTAATTCCCGGCGCAGCCGGTGCACCGCCCGGTGCAGCTGCGTCTTGACCGTTCCCACATGGACCCCGAGGGATTGGGCGATCTCCTCCAGGTCCATCTCGGCGTAGAAGCGCAGGCGGAAGACCTCCCGCTGCCGCTCCGACAACCGCTCCTCGCAGGCGGCCAACCGTTCCACCGCCTGTCGTTCCATGGCCCGGCGTTCCGGGTCCACCCGCCCGTCGGGCATCCGCTCCAGCAACCCCGATCCCTCGTCGCTCTCGCCCTCCTCGACCACGACCCCCCGGCGTTTCCGCTGCCGGATCCGGTCGAGGCAGGTGTTGATGGCGATCCGCGTCAGCCAGGTGCCGAAGCGCGCTCGGCCATCGAAGGACTCCAGCCGTGACCAGGCCTTGAGGAAGGTGTCCTGGGCCGCGGCGTCTGCCTCGTCCGTCCCAACGTACTGGCGGCAGACCATCCAGACGCGACGCTGGTGGCGCCGGACCAGCTCCCCGAAGGCCTCCGGATCTCCCTCCCGCGCCTGCCGCCACAGGGCCGTGTCGTCCTGGCCGAACTCATCTCCAATGGATCTCATGGCACCTGCTCGCATAACACTTCTGAGACGAGCGGCGGCACCTTTGGTTGACAGCTTTGGTCCCGCACGCCGTTCATACGAGCACGGAGCCCTGGTACTCGCCAAACACCCTGACCAGGGCGGCCGAGATCTCGCCGACGGTGGCGTAGGCCTCCACGGCGGCGATGATGGGCGGCATCAGGTTGGTGTCGGTGGCGGCCGCCGCCTCCAGATCCTCCAGGGCCTTCCGGACCCGCTCCCGGTCCCGGGAGGCCTTGAGCTCCCTCAACCGTTCGATCTGCTCGGACTCCACCCCTTCGTCGACCTTCATCAGTGGGATCGGCTCCGCGTCCTCCACGGTGAAGTCGTTGACGCCGACGATGATCTGCTCGCCGTCCTCGACGGCGCGCTGGTACCGGTAGGCCGCATCGGCGATGTGCCGCTGCTGGAAGCCCGCCTCGATGGCCTTGAGGGCGCCCCCCATGGCCTCGATCTCGTCGATCAACGCCTCGGCCCCGGACTCCAGCCTGTCCGTCAGGCTCTCGACGAGCCAGCTTCCGCCCAGGGGATCGGCCACGTCGGCGACCCCGGACTCGTGGGCGATGATCTGCTGGGTCCTCAGGGCGATCCTGGCCGAGGCCTCCGTGGGCAGGGCCAGGGCCTCGTCCCGTGAGTTGGTGTGGAGGGACTGGGTGCCGCCGAGGACGGCGGCCAGGGCCTGGAGGGCCACCCGGACGACGTTGTTCTCCGGCTGCTGGGCCGTCAGGGTCGATCCGGCCGTCTGGGTGTGGAAGCGCAACATCAGCGCCTTCGGCGTCGTGGCCCCGAAGCGGTCCCGCATGATCCGCGCCCAAAGGCGGCGGGCGGCGCGGTACTTGGCGACCTCCTCGAAGAGGTTGTTGTGGGCGTTGAAGAAGAAGCTCAGGCGCGGTGCGAAGCGGTCCACCTCTAGGCCAGCGCGGACGGCGGCGCGCACGTACTCGATGCCGTCGGCCAAGGTGAAGGCGATCTCCTGGACGGCGGTCGAGCCCGCCTCCCGGATGTGGTAGCCCGAGATGGAGATGGTGTTCCAGCGCGGTACCTCCCGGCCGCAGAAGGCGAAGACGTCGGTGATCAGGCGGAGGCTGGGCTCCGGCGGAAAGCGATAGGTCCCCCGGGCCATGTACTCCTTGAGGATGTCGTTCTGGATGGTCCCGGAGACGCGGTCCCAGCCGACCCCCTGCTTCCTCGCCACGGCCAGGTACATGGCCAGCAGGATGGAGGCCGTGGCGTTGATGGTCATGGAGGTGGAGACCCCGTCCAGGGGGATTCCCTCCATGAGAATCTCCATGTCCGCCAGTGAGTCGATGGCGACGCCGACCCGGCCCACCTCGCCGGTGGACATGGGATCGTCCGAGTCGTAGCCGATCTGTGTGGGCAGGTCGAAGGCCACGGAGAGGCCCGTCTGCCCCTGCTCCAGGAGGTAGCGGTAGCGGCGGTTGGACTCGGCCGCCGTGGAGAAGCCGGCGTACTGGCGCATCGTCCAGAAGCGGCCCCGGTACATGGTCGGATAGACCCCGCGGGTGAACGGCGCCTCCCCGGGGAGGCCCAGGCGATCCTCCAGCCCCTCCTCGACGCTCCATGGCCCGCACACGGGCTCCAGCTCGAAGCCGGAGCTCGTCGTGAACACCTTCCGGCGCTGCTTTTTCTCCAGGGGCCTAAAGGTCGTATCCAACCACTTCCTGTAGCTTTCGTCCCTGCTCACGGCCACCTCCATTCGGTCCACGGTCCGCCGATTGTAGCGCCTTCGAAGGCGGGACCGTCTATGGCTTCTCCGGAGCGCCCTCCGGAGCGAGGAGCTTCAGCTCGCGAAGGTGGACGAAGGAATCCACATCGACCTTCCGGACGGAGATCCGCACCCGCCGGGCGTCCGGAACCACGCGGGGCAGCGGGATCCGCACCTTGGGCTCCAGCGGAAGGCCGCGGAGCTGCTTCTCGACCTTCACGGCCGTCCCGTCCGCACCCGTCACCGTCACGGCGATGTCGTAGTCGGAGATCCACAGGTCCAGCTCGACCCCGGCCAACGGCCGCGGCGAGGGGAGCTCGATCACCCAGACCGCCGGATTGACGCGGGCGCTGCGGGCCACGGTGTTGGGGTCGCCGTCCAGGGCGTCGGCCGCCGAACCGATATCCAGCTTGGGATGTTGGATGGACCAGGTTTCCCCGGCGACGGTGACGGTTTCGGTCCTGGGCCGCAGCCGCTCGGCCTCCTCGGCCGCGAAGATCGTGGGCGCATCGGGAGCGTAGGCAAGGTGCAGGAAGAGAAAACCAGGGCGTCCGTCCGGGTAGGGAATCGTCCGGACCGGTTCGGAGCAGACGATCTTGGGGTCGCTCCGCAGCCTGGCGTACTCCTCTGCGGACACGACGTACAGGGCGCGGGGGTTGAAGGGTTTGAGGTTGGTCTGGTGGCCTTTGGGATCGAAGAGTGTGACCCGCGTCTGCCGCGTGCGGTCGAGGAAGAAGCGGACGAAAGCCTCGGGGTTGTTGGCCCAGGTGTGGGAAACGAAGAGGGTGGCCTGCGGGTGGGCGTCCAATTCCTCGCCCACGGCGCCGAAGACCTGCCGCGCCCCCCACTGCATTCCGTACAACCCGTAGTTGGTGAACCAGGTGGGGCCCTTCTCCACGCAGAAACGCGCCAGGGACACGGCGTTCGCCGCCAGGCCCAGGCCCAGGATCACACCGAGGGCGACGCGGGCCGGCCGTGCGGGCACGAAACGGCCCGCCCACCGCCACACCACCACCCCCCCCAACACGGCCAGCAGGGTGGCCGGCACGGCCATGGCCAGGACACGTGTGATCAGGATGTCGACGATGGCCGGCGAGAACGGCACCGCCAGGACGGCGATCAGCACCGTGCGATGGGACGGCGACCGCCAGCGCCAGAGGCAGAGCCCCAACCCCAGCGCCATGAGCGGCGCCAGGTACAGGGGGAGATGGCCCCTCCCCGGAATGCGGTGCCGCATGGGCCGCTCGGCATCGTCCAGGAACCAGTACCGGGGGTCGAGGCCCTCCAGGTAACGCTGCCCGTAAGCCTTCAGCTTCTGCTCCAGGGGGATGTCCTCCACCCAGTAGGACCCGAGGTCCCGGATCTGCTGGCCGACGGCGTCGGGATGATCGATCAGCCGGAAACGCAGGTAGGGCGCCACCAGAAGCGCCGCCAGGACCAGGGTCCCCGCCACGAGGCGCCGGTGCTCGCGAGCCACCCGCACGTGGTACCGCCAGTCGGCGGCCAGCAGGGCGGCCCCCATGAAGGCCATCAACCCCTGACCGTTGGTGTAGGCGTAGAAGGTGGCGCCCCCGGCGAGGAAGACCAGGGGAAGCCAGCGGGGGGACTCCATCCGGTAGAGCAGGTAGGCCAGAAGGAAGCACGCGAAGAAGGCCGTCGCCATGACCGTCTCGAAGGCCATGCGCGAGTGGAGGAACCAGGCGGGGAGCACCGCCATCACCAGGGGCGCCGTCCACCAGAGGCGAACGCCGAGGATCCGCCGCAGGGTCAGGGCGGTGGCCAGGGGCGCCAGGGCACCCACGACGATGGAGGTCCCCCGGGTCACCGTGATGGACATTCCGAAGAGCGTCGCGGCCAGGGCCTGGAGGTACACCGAGAGGGAGAGATTCCAGTTCCGGAGGTTGAGGAAGTAGCTCGGCAGCAGGGTGCCGTAGGCGTCACGGAAGTGATGAACGATCAGGTCCCGGCCCAGGACCGGCTGGATGGCCTCGTCACAGAAGAAGTAGATGGGGAAGTGCTCGATCCGCCAGAAGCGCGTCGTCAGGTAGAAGGCCATGAGGAGCGCCAGCAGCAGCCACTCCCGCCGCTCCAGGGGTTCCGCCAAGCCGTCCTTCACATCCATTCCCCGTTTCTCATCCCGGGTCGAGTCTATCCGTTCCCATCAAGTACCGACGAGAAGGCTCCCAACCCTTCTCAGCGTCCCCGAAGTGGGGATGTCAGGGTGGCCAGGCCCCGCACCGCTGGAGGATACCGCGGTTGGATTTCCAACGCCGAAGTCCATAGCCGTACAGCTTCGGCTCGATCCCTGCGGCCGACGAAGCTCCGGGCAAGCTGGTCGAGCACAAGAACGTTGTAAGGGCTCTCCCGGCGAGCCTGGAGAAGATCGCGGTGGGCCCGATCCTCCTCCCCCTGTGCCGTCAACGCCATGGCCCGGTAGAGGCACAGCGGAAACCCGCTGCGGTCGACGGTGTACAACGGTGATTCGGCTCGATCGATCTCCCCAACGGCTTCCTGAAACTGTGCCAGCTGGAGATGCCGGTAGGCCTTCTTCACGTGAACCTCGCTGCTGATCCGGGCGAGGCCGGTACAGGTCACCGCCAGGGCCACCGCTGCACCGGTTACCGCCAGCCCCGTGGCGACCCCTCGCCCCACCGTTGCCGAGCGTGGTTCATCTCCATGGTGCAGGGCGAGACCCATGGCGAGCACCGTCGCCAGCAGCGCCGAATGCTCGACCCGCTCTCCCGGAAAGCTGAAGAGCGAGAAGGTCAGGTACGCCACCTGGGCGAAGAACACGGAGACAGCAAGGGCTCTTCTCGAGGGATCTTTCGCCGCCACGACCGCGCCGGCCGTCCACCAGAGGAGCGTCCCGATCGCGGCGAGGTAGGCCAACAACCCAACCGCTCCGGTCTCGCTGAGAATCCACAAGAGGTCGTTGTGGGGTCTTTTCGGCATTCGCCCGATATTCTGCATGAGCGGATGGTCGCCCCCGTACCTGGGGAACACGATTCGCCAGTTCCCGGCCCCCACACCGAGAAGGGGATGATCAAGAACCATCTGCGTGGTCCGGCTCCAGAGAAACAACCGCGGGACCGCTGTGCCCTGATGAATGTGCAGGAGGCTTCCGACCCGGGATGCGAGCGCCGAGCGCGTCGTGCCTCCCGAAATCACGAGGCCCGTGGCCGCCACGAGAAGCACCGTCACATCTGCACGGGCCATCCAGCGCTTCAGCGCCCCCCAACCTTC
>CAZXNA010000020.1:0-35875 GCA_964641295.1 uncultured Thermoanaerobaculia bacterium | reverse complement strand
CGTGCCGGCTCCCAACGCCACCCGAAACCTGTGACCCCGGCCACGCCGGGCCCTTCCACCCCCCAACGGCCATGCCTCCACAAGCACCTGGTCCGGCCCGGGGCCCCAACCCTCCGGGCTATACTGAGTTCCCATGAGGATCACCCTGCTCACTGCCAGCAACAAGTACACCGGTGCCGCAGCAGCAGCCGAACACTACTGCCGGGCCCTCCACATGGCCGGTGCCGACGCCCGCCTGATCTTCACTGGCGGCAACAACCTGGAACGGCGCCTCCGGGGTTTCCCCTGGGCTGAAGCCTCCCTGCGCAAGGAGCGGGGTGTCGGGGATCTCCGCCACAACATGGCCGTGATCCGCGGGGCGGCCGCGGCCTCCGACCTGCTGATCAGCCACCTCCCCCACGATCACGCCCTGTGCGTCCACTCCAAGGCCCACCGGACGACCCCCATCGTCCGGAACTTCAGGAACCCCGGCCACCTCCGCCGGGACCCCTACCACCGGCGCCTCAACGCTCGCCTCGCGGGGGCCCTGGCCGCCAACTCCGCCATGGAGGAGGACATCCGTTCGATCCTCCGGGGCGGACGGCCCGTCGCCACCCTCCCCGTCCCCCTGGAGGAGCGTTTCCGTCCGGGACGGGACCCGGCCCTGTGGCGAGAGCGGCTGGGGATTCCCACCGGCGTCCCCGTGGCCGGCATGATCGGCAAGGTCGCCCGGGGCCGGGGTTTCGACCTCTTCCTCCAGGCGGCGGCGTTCCTCGATCCCGAGACCCACCTCATCGCCATCGGCCACGGGGAGGCTCAGCCCGAACTCGAGGCCCTGGCAACACGTCTCGGACTGACGGACCGCCTCCACTGGACCGGCTACCAGGACCGCGAGCTCCCGGCCCTCTACGCCGCCATGGACGTCGTCCTCTACCCCGCCGTCGGCTCCGACCACGGCCACCGCGCCATCTCCGAGGCCCACGGTTGCTCCCGCCCCGTGGTCGCCGCCGATCTCGCCGGCGTCCGTGACCTGATCGACGACGGTGTCACCGGGAGGATCGTCCCGGCGAGCCCCGAGGCCCTCGGCGAGGCAACTGCCGAGCTCCTCCGCCAACCCGCCCTTACGGTCGCCATGGGCATCGCCGCCGCCGAAGCCGCCGAATCCCGTCGCTTCTCCGCCGTGGGCCCCGCCATGGCGGAGGTTCTCCGCAAGATACTGGGAGCATAAAGACTCCCGGGCATTGGCGAGGCCGTTCGGCGCGCCCTTCCCCGGGCCGATCCACGGCGACCCGGTCCAACGACACCGCCGTCTCGAAGGCCGGCTACGCTATGATGCCGCTCCGGAACGGGAGGTTCTGATGCCCTTGCAGAAGATACGTGCAGCCGCCGCCGAGGCCGTCGCCGCAGCCCTGAAAGCCGAGTTCGATCACGGCGAGGAAGACATCTCACTGGAGATTCCTCCCAACCGCGCCATGGGCGACCTGGCGTGGCCGGGAGCACTGCCCCTGGCCCGCGTCCTCCGGCGGTCGCCGCGGCAGATCGCCGAGACCGTGGCGGCCGCAGCGTCCTGGCCGCAGGAGGTCATCCGCGTCGAGGTGGCCGGCCCCGGTTTCCTCAACCTCTACCTCGATCGCGCAGCGCTCCTGCAAGGCCTCCTGCGCGGCGAGGGGCCGGCCGGGACCGGCTCCGACGACAAGATCGTCGTCGAGCACACCAACATCAACCCCAACAAGGCCGCCCACATCGGACACCTCCGCAACTCGGTTCTTGGGGACATCCTGGTTCGCTGTCTCCGTCACCTGGGACACACGGTGGAGGTCCAGAACTACGTGGACGACACGGGGGTCCAGGTGGCCGACGTGGTCGTCGGCGTCCTGTACCTTCCGGAGATCGAACTGGCGGCGGCCATGGGCGTCGAACCCGGACGGCGCGACGAGCTGCTGACCCGCTTCGCCGGCTGGTTGCCCCCTGAGGGGATCCATCCCTCCTCCACCGGGGACTTCGACGACCTGTGCTGGGAGATCTACCCCCGTGTGACCGCCCGGTACGAGAGCGACCCCGACCTGACGGCGCGGCGCCCCGAGGTCCTCCACGCCATCGAGGAGGGCCACGGCGGCATGGACCTGGACGAGGCGCTCTTCAGCCTGGAAAAGGCAGTGACGGCAGGCGTGCCCTACCCGGCACGGGCCGTGGCGCGTCTTGCGGCCGCCGTGGCCGATGCCAACCTCCGCTGTCACCTGGCCACCATGGCCCGCCTCAGCGTGGGCTACGACCTGCTGCCCCACGAGTCGGACATCCTCCACCTGGGGTTTTGGGACCGCGCCTTCGAGCTTCTCCGCGGGGCCGGCGCCATCCGCCTCGAGGAGGAGGGCAAGAACGCCGGTTGCTGGGTCATGTCCCTGGCGGACAGCCCGGAGTTCGCCGACATGGACGACCCCGACAAGATCCTCGTCCGTTCCAACGGTACCGTGACCTACACGGGCAAGGACATCGCCTACCAGCTGTGGAAGCTGGGCCTGCTGCGGGACGAGGACGGCTCTCCCCACGACTTCGGCTACCGGCCCTACGCCCACTGGCGGCGGAACGGTCCCGCGGCCCCCGTCGAGTACTGCGGCCGGGCCGGAAACCTCCTGGCCCGCACGACGGACGACCGCAGCGAGTACCTGGCCGGCTTCAGCTACGGCAACGGCACACGGGTGTACAACGTCATCGACGTTCGCCAGTCCTACCCCCAGAAGGTCGTCCGGGAGGCCGTCCGTGTCCTCGGTCATGCGGAGGCGGCCGACAATTCCATCCACTTCGCCTACGAGATGGTCGCGCTGACGCCCGCCGCCGTCCGTCTGATCGAGGAGCGCACGGGCTCGGATTTCGGGCTGACGGAAGAGGACATGGACCGGCCCTTCATCGAGATGTCCGGCCGGCGCGGCATCGGCGTCAAGGCCGACGAGTTCCTCGACATCCTGGCCGGGCGCGCCCGGGAGGCGGTCGAGGAGCGGATCGACGGCGCCATCGAGGAGGAGGAGACCCACGAGCGGGCGCGGATCATCGCCGTCGGCGCCCTGCGGTACCTGATGGCCCGCCAGTCGAGGAATAGGATCCTGGCGTTCGACTTCGACGAGGCCCTGGCCTTCGAGGGGGACACGGGGCCCTACCTCCAGTACTCCTCCGTCCGCGCCGCCAAGATCTTCGCCAAGCTGCAGGAGCGGCTGGGCGAGGGCACGGTGGAGGGAGAAGAGGTGCACGAGCTCGACGGCACCGAGATCCCCGACGACCTGTGGGAGCTCGTGCTGTCCTGCGGACGCCGCCGGGAGGTGGCCGCCCAGGCCGTGTCTTCCCTCGAGTTCTCCCTCCTGGCCCAGCACGCCCACAATCTGGCCCAGCTCTTCCACAAGCTCTACCACGCCCACCCCGTTCTCCGGGAAGAGAACACCGGGATCCGGCGCCTCCGCCGGGCCGTCTTCACCCTCTTCCTCCGGGAGATGCGCGTGGTGCTGGAAGAACTGCTGGGCATTCCGGTTCCCGAGGAGATGTGAGGAGGAAGCCGCGATGCCCGGGAAACGAACCCGCTCCACACGCTTCGAGAGGATCCGCGACCAGCTGGAGGAGCTCTTCACGGAGACCACCGAGCCCATCGCGCGGAGGGCCACCGCCGTGGCGCTCCTCCACCACAAGATCCCCTCGGTCTCCTGGACCGGCTTTTACATGCTGAGCAACGGTGAGCTCATCGTCGACGTCTATCAGGGTCCCATCGCCTGCCTCCATCTCCGGGCCCACACGGGCGTCTGCTGGGCCGCCATCGACCGCGGCGAGCCCCTCATCGTCCCCGACGTCCACGCCTTCCCCGGTCACATCCCCTGCGACGACCGGACCCGCTCCGAGCTGGTCGTCCCCCTCTTCCACGCCGGCGGCACCCCGGCGGGCGTCCTCGATGTCGATTCCATCAGGCCCGATCGCTTCACCCCGGATGACCTGGAAGGCTACACCCTGATCGCCCGCTTCCTGGAAGAGCACGGCGCCGTGTAGGCCCTCTGCAGCCTTCCTGTAGAATGTCCGGTGGAGGTGCTCATGGTGGACCGCCCCTACAGGGTTCTCATCGCCAAGCCGGGACTGGACGGCCACGACCGCGGGGCCAAGGTCGTCGCACGGGCCCTCCGCGATGCCGGTTTCGAGGTCATCTACACGGGCCTGCGTCAGACTCCCCAGCAGATCGTCGCCGCCGCCATTCAGGAGGACGTGGACGCCGTTGGGCTCTCCATCCTTTCCGGTGCCCACCGCCGACTCTTCCCGGAGGTCATCCGGGGACTCCGGGAGGAGGGCGCCGGTGACATCCTGGTCTTCGGCGGCGGGATCATCCCCGAGGACGACATCCCCTTACTCCGGGAATCCGGCGTGGACAGGGTCTTCCTGCCCGGCACGAACACCCGGGAGGTCGTCGAGTACCTGAAGGAAGCGCTGGAGGGTCGCCGGACGACGACAACGGCATGAGCGACGCACCGAAGATCCGGCGCCTGCCGGACGGCGTGGCTCAGCTCCTCCTGCCCTCGCCCATTCTGTCCACGGCCCTCCTCCGGGATCTGGCGGAGGCACTGGACGACCTGGCCGCTGACGGCTCGCCCCTGGTCGTCTCCTCGTCCCATCCGAGGATCTTCCTGGCAGGGGCCAACCTGGCCGAGATCGCCGCCCTCGACATGGAGAGCTCCTTCCCCTACGCTCGCCTGGGCCGAAAGCTCCTGGAGCGTCTCCGGCGCTTCCCGGCGCCGGTGGTGGCCGCCGTACACGGCCCGTGCGCCGGCGGCGGGCTGGACTTCGTTCTCTCGTGCGATGCCATCGTCGCCTCGCCCGGAGCGACCTTTGCTCACCCTGGGGTGCACCGTGGCCTGGTCACCGGCTGGGGCGGAACGGCCATCTTTCCCGTGCTCGGCGGCGCAGGGCCGGCCCGCCGTCTCTTTCTCGAAGGCCGTTTCTTCTCCTCGGAGGAGGCCGCCGCAGCGGGCTGGGTGGCGGGCCTCCACGACGATCCCGTGGACGCGGCGCGACGGGAGGCACTCCGCCTGGCCTCCCTTGCCCCGGCTCGCCTCGAGCTCTGGCGGCGTTTTCGCCATGGCCGTTTCGTTGACAGGTCTCGTGTTAGCGTGGTACACAATTGTTGGAGGTTATTTCGAATGGAAACGGGGGCACGAGCATGAATGGGACGATTCTCCTTGCCGATGACAGCCTGACTATCCAGAAGGTCGTGGAGCTGACCTTCGCCGATACGGACCACGCTGTCGTCACCGTCTCCAGCGGCGACGAGCTCCTGGAGAAGCTCCCAACCGTCCAACCCGATCTGATCATCTGTGACGTGCTGATGCCCGGTACGGACGGGTATGCCGTCTGCCAAACCATTAAGTCCGATCCCAAGTGGCTCCACATTCCCGTGGTCCTGCTGACCGGGACCTTCGAGCCCTTCGACCGGGACCGGGCCATCGCCGCCGGGTGCAACGAGATCATCACCAAGCCATTCGAGGCCAGGAAACTCGTGGAGACCGTGGAAAGCCTCCTTCAACAGGGCGCCCAGCCGGCCGAGGAGCCGGAGCCTCCCAGGGAACATTTCGAAGGCGCCGTCGCCCCACCGGCCTTCGGCGAACCGGTTCCGGAAGGCGGCCCCGCGGACACCTACGGGACGGTGCTGACCCAGGGAGCCGACGTCGAGGGTGCCGGAGAGCCCGTCCCGGCCGAAACCGAAGAGGCCCCCACGGAACAGGCGCCGGGCGAGGGGTTGGACTTCACCACCACGGGTTTCGACGAGATGCGTGCTGCCGGAGAGAGCCCCGAAACCTTCCCGGAACCCACTCCCGACGAAGGCCTGGAGTTCGACATGGAGCCCTCCACGGGGGAGGGTCCCCTGGCCGAGCCCTTCGAGGAGGGCAAGCCATCGGAGGAGCCCTTCTCCGCACCCGGGGAGGCCCAAGACCCCGAGATATCTCCCGCTGTGCCCGAGGACGCCTTCGAGTTTGGCCAACCGGCCGAAGCTTGGTCCGCCAAGCCGGAAGGAACCGTCCCGGAAACGAAGCCCTCCGGCGCTGACCGGCCGGCAACCATGCCCATGGAGGTTCCCGAGGAGCTCAAGGCCCAGCCCGAGCCCGGCGAGATCTCCGAGGCCGCGCCCTTCCCCGCCGAGGAACCCGTGTACGAGGAAACAACTCCGGAAGAGACGCCGCCCAGCCCCTTCGAGGCGGGTGCCGCCGGGGAGACCGAGGAAGCCGAGGACTTCGACTCGCCAGCGACGGAGCCGGTGGCCGCTCCCGGGGCCGAAGAGGAGGAGAGCCGCGCTGTGTCCGAGGCTCCCGTCGAGGCCGTTCCGCCGGCGCCCGGTCCCGCGTTCGAGGCCGCCGAGGAGGCTCCCGCCCCGGCCCTTGCCCTCTCCGACGAGGACGTGGAACGGATCGCCCGGCGTGTGGTCGAGCTGGCCGCCGACCGGCTGGAGCAGATCGCCTGGGAGGTGATCCCCGACATGGCCGAGCTGGTGGTCCGGGAACGGATCCGCGAGCTGGAGGCCGAGGCCGAGCAGGAAGACACGACACATTGAGCGGTGGGCGGCGTCCCGCGGCGCCGCGCCCCATCGCGACAGCAACATCCTTCCCCCAGTCATCCCGACCGAAGCGCCCCGAAGGGAGCGCGAAGCGGAGGGACCTCCCTCAAGATCGCAGCGCGCTCCCAGGCGGGAGCGGCGCGACACCCTCCTTCCCGCGCTCCATGGACAGGAGAGCGGCGGGCGGCTAGACTGTGCCATCCCCAGCCCGGGGAACGGAGAGGTGCATGAGTCTGGAAAGTCTTCCAACGCGGTACGATCCGGAGTCCTTCGAATCGAGCTGGTACGAACGGTGGGAGTCCTCGGGTGCGTTCAGGCCCGAGGTCCCTTCGGAAAAGCCGCCCTTCTGCATCGTCATTCCACCCCCCAACGTCACGGGGATCCTCCACATCGGCCACGCCCTGCAGTTCACCCTCCAGGACCTGGTGATCCGCTGGCGCCGGATGCAGGGCTACAACGCCCTCTGGCTCCCGGGTACGGACCACGCCGGCATCGCCACCCAGGTGATGGTGGAGCGCCAGCTCAAGAAGGAGGGGATCTCTCGCCATGAGCTGGGCCGGGACCGTTTCCTCGAGCGTATGTGGCAGTGGAAGGAGGAGCACAAGGACAACATCTCCCGCCAGGCCAAGGCCCTGGGCTCCTCCTGCGACTGGACCCGCGAGCGTTTCACCCTGGACGAGGGTCTCTCGCGGGCCGTACGGCGGGCCTTCGTCACCCTGTACGACGAGGGGCTCATCTACCAGGACCGGCGGCTGATCAACTGGTGCCCCCGCTGTCACACCGCCCTCTCCGACCTCGAGGTCATCCACCACGACCACGACGGCTCCATGTGGGACTTCGCCTACCCGCTGGAGGGCGGCGGCGAGATCGTCGTCTCGACGACCCGTCCCGAGACCATGCTGGGCGACACGGCCATCGCCGTCCACCCCGACGACCAACGGTACAGCGATCTCGTGGGCAGCTTTGTCGTCCATCCCTTCCTCGACCGGAAGATCCCAATCATCGCCGACGCCGAGCTGGTCGATCCCGAGTTCGGCACCGGAGCCGTCAAGGTCACGCCGGCCCACGATCCCAACGACTTCGAGACCGGACGACGCCACGGCCTCGAGTTCATCAACATCCTGGACAGCGAGGGCCGTATCAACGCCGAGGGAGGACCCTTCGAGGGCATGGACCGTTTCGAGGCCCGGAAGGCCGTCCTGACGGCCCTGGAAGAAAAGGGCCTGTTGCGCGGCGAGAAGAAACACGAGATGTCCATCGGCCGCTGCCAGCGTTGCGACACGGTGGTCGAACCCTATCTCTCAAAGCAATGGTTCGTCCGGACCAAGACCCTGGCGGAGAAGGCGCTCCAGGTGGTCCGTGACGGCGAAATCAAGCTGGTGCCGGACTTCTGGGTCGCCACCTACAACCACTGGCTGGAGAACATCCAGGACTGGTGCATCTCCCGGCAACTGTGGTGGGGGCATCGTATTCCGGCATTCACATGCACCGGGGGGCACCTGACCGTCTCGGAGGAGGACCTGAGCGTCTGCCCCGAGTGCGGCGCCCCCGTCGAGCAGGACCCCGACGTGCTGGACACCTGGTTCTCCTCGGGCCTGTGGCCCTTCTCCACCCTCGGCTGGCCCGATGACACCGGGGATCTTCGCACCTTCTACCCGACCTCCCTCCTGATCACCGGCTTCGACATCCTGTTCTTCTGGGTGGCCCGTATGATCATGATGGGATGTCACCTGGCCGGCGACATCCCATTTCGGACCGTTCACCTGACCGGTCTCGTGCGGGATGCCAAGGGCGACAAGATGTCCAAGACCAAGGGGAACACCATCGACCCCCTGGAGATGGTCCATACCTATGGCGCCGACGCCGTCCGTTTCACCCTGGCCGCCCTGGCCTCGCCGGGCCGCGACCTGCCCCTGGACGTCCAGCGGATGGAGGGCTACCGCGCCTTCGCCACCAAGGTCTGGAACGCAGCCCGTTTCGTCCAGATGAAGCTCGAGGGCGACGAGCTTCCCCTGGAAGAGCTCGACATGGAGACCCTGGGTCACACCGAGCGCTGGATCCTCTCCCGCCTCTCCCACACCGTGCGGGCGGTCAACCAGGCGTGGGAGGAGTTCCGCTTTGACGAGGGCTGCCGCCAGCTGTACCACTTCGTCTGGCACACGTACTGCGACTGGTACCTGGAGCTGGCCAAGGGCCTCACGGACAGGCGGGAGGTCCGCTCCGTCCTGCGCGGCGTGCTGCTCGAGGCCTTGGAGCTGCTCCATCCCGTCATGCCCTTCATCACCGAGGAGATCGCGGCGCACCTGGGGCACGACGGCATGCTGATCATCTCCCCCTACCCCGTGTCCGTGGAGGCGTGGGAGGACGAGGGCCTGGAGGCCGACTTCACGGCCCTGCAGGAGCTGATCGGCGGTCTTCGCTCCTACCGGTCCATGGTCGGCCTGGGGCCACGTCATCCGATTTCCATCACGCTGGTCAACGTGGACGCGCGCCGCGCCGCCTTCCTCGAGGCCCACGGAGAACAGTTGCGGCAGCTGGCCGCTGTGGCCTCCATCGGCACCGGCGCAGTGCCGCCCCACTCCGTCCACGAGCTCCTGGGCGGCATGGAGGTTGCCCTGGAGCTTCCCGAGGGATCCCTGGGCGCCGAGCAGATCGAGAAGATCCGCCGCCAGATCGAGCAGCTGGAGAAGGCGAAGGCCGGCACGGAGAAGCGGCTGGCCAACGACTCCTTCGTGTCCCGGGCACCCGCCGAGGTCGTCGAGGGGGCTCGCCGTCAGCTCCAGGAGACCGTCACACGCCTCGAACGGCTTCGGGCGACGGTCGACGCGGTGGGAGGATGATGTACGAGCTGGGTACCCTCGAGGATCTGGTCGGAAGCGAGGTCGAGAACCTCGTCGTCGTCTCCCAGATCGCCTCCACCCACGACATGGCCCTGCGCCTCCTGAAACAGGCCCAGCACGACGAGATCGACCTCCCCGCGACCCTGATCCTGGCCGAATCCCAGCGGGCCGGTCACGGCCGTTCCGGCCGTCACTGGATCTCGCCACGCGGCGGCCTCTACCTCAGCTTGATCCGTTGCGATCTGTCCGAGCCCCAGCTGCTTCGGCTCCCCATGCTGGCTGCAGCGGCGGCCGCGAGAACGCTCCGCGAGGCCGGCGCCGCCGTCGGCATCCGGTGGCCCAACGATCTCGTGGCCGATGGAAGGAAGATCGGTGGCCTGCTCTTCCACACCCGCCGGGGAGACGCCGTCCGGAGTGTCGTCAGCCTCGGCCTCAACGTCGAGGCCACGCCGGAGCTCCCCCCGGAGCTCGGGGCGGCGGCGACCAGCCTCGTCGAACAACTGGGGGAAGCCTCCTCCCCTCCGAGCTGCAGCGTATTGGCCGCATCCTTCCTCGACCAGCTCTCCCGTGCCCTGGACGACCCCCGGGAGGCCGTGACGGCGTGGCGCGAGCTCCTCGTGCACCGCGAGGGCGATGCCATCCAGGTCCATCTGGAGGACGGCACGACCGTCACCGGTGCTTTCGCCGGGGTCACGGAGGAGGGGCACCTGCGCCTGAACACCGATAACGCCGAAATGGTTCTCAGCACCGGAGACGTCGGTCTGACGGCTTGATGCGCCGGGTTCACCGTCCGGACGGCAACGGTCTCAGTCGCCCCCGCCAAGGATGTCCGTCATGAGGTCCCGTCCGAGGACGGCCGAAGCGCAGAGAACACCCCCGATCAGCGCTCCCGAGACGCCGCAGGTGCAAACGTCCTGGCCGGTCAGGTAGAGCCCCTTGAGGGCGGTCCGGGGCCGGAGGCGGCTCTCACGAAAGCGCCGGGGAGTGTGGTCGAGGCCGTAGATCTCGCCCCGTGGGTAGTTGGCGAAGTGGCGCGTGGAGAGGGGCGTCGAGAGCTCCGCATGGGCCACGCGGCCCCGCACCTGGGGTACGTTGGCGTAGAGGAGCTCCAACAGCCGTTCGCTGAGGGAGGCCTTGAACGCCGCGTACTCCTCGCCGCGGCGCCTCCACGGCGTATCCTTCCATCGTTCGAACCACGAGAAGGGCGCGAAGCCCACGACCTCGATGGTCGCCCGCCCCGGGTGGCGCCGCTGAAAGTCCGGGTCCTTGGCCGAGGGGAAGGAGATGAAGGCCAGAGGCAGGGGCGCCTGGGGATCGGCCTCGTAGCGGGCCATGTTGGCGTCGTGATCCGGACCCGGGAATACCCAGAGGTTGGACCGCCCCAGGCCCAACGCCTCGTCCGTATGATCCAGACCCACGTAGAGGCAGACATGACCCGCCGAGATCCCGACCCGTCCCACAACGCCGGCCAGCTCGTCCCGCCCGGGGGCCCCGGGGGGCAGAAGCCGCAGGGCCGTGTTCGGCACGCCGGCGTCGCTGATGATCAGGGGCGCCCGGAGTTCACGGCCGTCGGCCATGCGAACGCCCGCGGCCCGCCTTCCCTCCACGAGAATGCTCTCGACCTCGGCCCCCGTCACCACGGCGCCGCCGGCATCCTCGATGCGGGGGACGATGGACTCGGCGATGCGGGCCGAGCCTCCCACCGGATACCCCGCCCCCTCCAGATAGTGATCGACGACCATGGCGTGGATGGCGAAGCTGGCCCGGGCCGGCGGCAGGCCGTAGTCCCCGAACTGGGCCGCCAGGACCGCCCTGAGGACCGGCTCGTCCGTCAGCCCGGCCAGAACCTCGGCGACCGTTCGGTCGGAATGGCGGAGGAAGGGGCGGCGCATGCGGCCGCCGGCGATGGCGGACACCAGGGACGGCATGGCCTTTTCCGCGAAGAAGCGCCGGGAAGCGGCCACGGCCTCGTCGATCAGGTCCAGGTAGCGGCGCAGGGCGCCCTCCGCACCGGGACGGGCATCCGCCAGGCCTTCCAGCCAGCGCTGCCGGCCGCTGGCGAGCTCGAAGCGTTCTCCCTCCACCACAACGGTGTCGCAGACCTCCCCCACGGACGCCCACTCCAGCTGCCCCCCGGAAAGGTGATCGAAGAGCCTCCGCAGGAAGCTCCCCTCCCGATGGACATCCCCGATGTAATGGACACCCACGTCCCACTCCCAGCCCTTGCGGCGGAAGGTGTGGGTGAAGCCGCCTGGGACGTCGTGCCGCTCCAGAACGAGCACCCGCTGACCGGCGTGACGGCTCAGGAGCAGGGCCGTCGTCAATCCCCCGATCCCCGACCCGATGACGATGGCGTCGAACTCCCCACCCGAGAACGACCGGTAGGTTTGCACCATGACGTTCCTCCTCCATCTCCAGACCCACCGTCCGGGCCAGCCACATCCCACACGGTCATTCCATGAGCCGGGCGCCCGGTCCGGCGGAGCCTATCCGGCCTTGATCCCCCCCCTCCTCCTTGCTGTCACGCAGGCGAAGAACGCCCCGGTCGAGCAACGCCCCTGCAAGGAGGAGACCTTCCAATTTCGAAACCGGCAGGAGTTTCAGGACCTCCCCCAGGGTGTAACTTCCGTTGACGTGGGACAGGAGGAAGCCCTCCATTGGGCTGCACGACAGCTTGGAGAGCTCCGCCGGTGGGATATCCAGCTCGGGAACGGCCCTCTCGGGGATCTTCCGCCCCTCCACCTCGGCCTGGATCTTCCGCTCCAGCGCCGTGGCCAACTCGGTGATCTCACGCTGGTCGGGGTAGGTCTCACGGAGCTTCTTGACCGCCTCGTAGGCCTTGCTCAGGTTCCCGCGTTCGATCTCCCGCTCCCCGGTCTTGAGAACCACCCGCCAGGAGCCCTGGGAAAACCCGGGAATCCCCTGGACATCGGATTCCTCATTGGGCGGAAGCAGCTCGAAAAGCCCCTGCTTCATGCCCATGTAGACGAAGTTGGCGACGTTGAACACCGGCGTCCGGCAGGTCAGGGCGATCCGTTCCAGGCTGTTGGAGCCGTTGATCTCCCGCAGCAAGGCCAGCTCGGTCTCCCCCAGGGACTTGATCTCCACGGCCCGGATGAGCTTGGGAACCCAGTCGTCACCTGGGATCACCGCACGGATCCGTTCCCACTCGTCCAGGCGGCGCACACCCTCGAGGATCAGCGTATCGACGGGCAGCTCCAGCGGATGAAAACGTTTCGCCGGCAGGATGTTGGCGAGAAAACGGAAATCCCCTTCGGGCCAGAGAAAGAGCTCGTAGATGGCCTCTTCGGTCTTGACGCGGAGCACGTGATCCAGTTCCTCGCGGGTCAGCCGGCCGATGATGACGAGGAGCTCGCCGAGCATGGTGCCGTGACGCTCCTGCATGTCCAGGAGCTCCTGGAGCTCGTCGTCCGAGACATACCCCCACCCCACCAGGTAGTAGCTGAGAAACTCCTTGGGGTTGTCGGAAGCCGCTGCGATCACTTTGCCCTCGCGGAAGTACACCTTCTTGGAGTACCTCTCGCCCTCGATGACCATGGTCCCCGTCTTCCTGCTCTGGGAAACCCACTGCAGGAGGTCGGCGAAGGGCATGGTCCGAAGGTTGCCGCCGATGGACACCTGTCACTCCCCAATCCCCGGGACGGTCTCCAGAGGCACCGAGCCCGGACAGAGCAACTGCGTTCGGGCTGTCTTAAATCTGCTCGTTGGAAGTGCTTTCACTGCGGCCCTTACATTGCCCTTTCGGCTTTCATGATAGCACGACCCCGGCCGGCCAACCCGGATTCCTGGAGGTACCCCGCTCCCACCACCGAGCCACCCGCGACGATCCGTCGACGCATCCCGGATCATGCCGTCTCTGTGGAGATCCCGTCGGCGGATCCCACAACGACGACGGTGACGTCGTCGGCCGGTGGACGTCCCCCCACGTGCACCTCAAGGCCCCTTTCGATACGTTCCAACAGCGGACCCGGATCCGCCGGGCCATCCCCGACGATCCGGCGGAGCGCTTCATAGCCCAGCGGTTCGTCCGACCGATCCATCGCCTCGACCAGTCCGTCGGAGTACAGAACGAGGGAAGCGCCCACCTCGAATGGCACGGTTCGCTCGCGCGGCCGGCAACGGGGAAAGCCCAGGGGCATGGATCCCAGCAGGATCTCCTCGGTCGACCCATCGGGCCGCAACAGGTAAGCCGGCGGATGCCCGGCACTGGCCAGACGGACGGTTCGTGCCGCCCCATCGATCTCGGCGACGAGCAGGGTCACCATGGGTTGCCGGCTCTGCCGGTTACCCTGGAGCATCAGTCCCTGGAGGCGCTCCAACAACTCCGCCCCGCGGTAACCCTCGCCGACGAAAGCCGCCACCGCCGACTTGACGGAGGCCATGAAGAGCCCGGTCGCCAGCCCGTGGCCCGCCACGTCGCCGACGGCTGCGATCACCCTGCCCTTGTCGGGAACCAGGATGTCGAAGTAGTCGCCACCGACCTCGGCCGCCGGGCGGAAGGAAGCCCGGACCTCCAGATTCCCCAGCCGGATCCGCCGGCCCGGGAGGAGGTTCTCCTGGATCTGCCGGGCCAGTTCCAGCTC
Organism: uncultured Thermoanaerobaculia bacterium; assembly: GCA_964641295.1. GTDB lineage: Bacteria > Acidobacteriota > Thermoanaerobaculia > Thermoanaerobaculales > Sulfomarinibacteraceae > JAADFK01. The sequence goes on along the minus strand of CAZXNA010000020.1, from coordinate 21,881 downwards.
GTGGGCCAGGCGTTCCTTCTCCCGGACCTCCTCCAGCATCTTCTGCACGGAATCCACCATGCCGTTGAAGCTGAGCGCCAGATCGCCGAGCTGGTCGTGCCGCTTGACGGGAATGCGGTGCGCCAGGTTTCCGCGGCTGATCTCCCGCGCTCCACGGGAGAGGCGTGAGACCGCTCGTGTGATGGCGAAGATCATCAGGACGGCGATTCCCACGACGAGCAGGTAGAGGAACCCGAGGATGAACGCCATGCTCGTCAGGATCGTCCTGATCTTCTCACCCAGGGCATAGGGTGAGCGGACAAAATCCGCCCAGACCGCAGCAGGAGAGGTCCTCAGCAGGGTCACCAGGGCAGGTGTCTTCAGACCCTTCCCCGTCTCCAGGTCCACCACCCTCCCCGCCAGCCGGAACCAGACCACCATGGGCCGGCCCAGCCATCCGGTGCCCTCGTCCTCCGACCAGGGCCCCCACACATCTTCCACCGGCACCACCTGGTTCTGGACCAGGACCTGGCTTCCGGCCCCCTCCCCCTCGTGCCGTACGGTGAAGGTGGGAGAATCCTCGATCAGACCCTTTTCGCTGACGAAGAAGTAGACATCGAACCAGCCCTGGCGGTTGAGGTGCCGGGCGAGTTCGTCGTCGAGCGCCGCGCCCAGCAGAACCCCCCTGGGTCCCTCCTTCCCGATGACTACCAGATACGGTGCCCCCGCCCTGAAAACCAGCATCCTGACGGGAACGCCGCCTTCGAGCCAGTCGGGAATGAAGAGCTGGCCGGCACCCTCCGAGTGGAAGACCTGCCCGTCGCCCTCAACGACCCACAGGAGCTTCTGCAGGGGCTCCGGGGGGTGCTCCTCGAGCCGCTCCAGCCAATGGAACATGCTTTCCGTTCCGTCCCTGGAGCCGACCTCCAGCGCGGTGAGACACCGGCGGGCCATCCGGTCCTGGGTCAGCCGGATCTTGTCGCCCCAGCGGACGGAGGTGTACTGCCCCATCAGCATGTAGAGTGCGAGGCTCCCCAGGATGGCGAGAACGAGGAAGGGCATGACGCCGATCAGCAGGTAAGAGAAGAAGAGCCGCACCCAGATGCGGTAGGTCAGCTTCCTCCACAGCCACAGGGCCAGAAGGCCTGCCGAAACCACCAGCCACAGCTGAAAGAGGCCCCCTGCCAGCTCGAAGAACGACTTCAGAAAGGCCGGGGTGCCTTCTCCCCACAGGGCCGCAATCCCACTCGGGATCCCCAGGGCAAGGCCCACGATCAGCCAGCGCTTCACCCGCGTCGTCTTCACCCCTCGGCGACCCCCTTCCCGCCTCTCTCTACGGGGTCGAAGAGCCAGGGGTTCTCCCCGGCCACGGCGCCCTCGGGCTCGTGGCAGCGGCGGCAACGGGCCTCGTAGATGTCGGCCGCACCGACGACCACCCGCTCCTGGGAAGGGATCAGCCTCTGGGTGTAGCTGGCGGGCGCCCCGCATCGGGCGCAGATGGCGGTGATCTTCTGCACCTGTTCGGCGATGGCAAGAAGCTCGGGCATGGGTCCGAAGGGCACCCCGCGGTAGTCCATGTCCAGCCCGGCGACGACGACCCGCTTCCCAAGGTCGGCCAGGTGGGAGCAGACGCCGGGCAACCCGTCGTCCAGGAACTGGGCCTCGTCGATCCCGACGACCTCGGTCCTCGGGTCCAGCCGGTTGAGGATCTCCTCCGATCCGTCGATGGTCACCGAGGGTATCCGCCACTGGGAGTGGGAAACGATCTCCTCGTCGGCGTACCGCTTGTCCAGGGACGGCTTGAAAACCTGGAGCCGCAGCCGGGCGATGGCCGCCCGCCGGAGCCGCCGGATCAACTCCTCGGACTTTCCGGAGAACATGGGCCCCGTGATCACCTCGATCCATCCAGAGCCGGGTCGCAGCAGGGTCATGGCACCACCTTCCGCGCACAGGGTACCATCGGCCGGCCCTCTGCGCGGCCTGATACAGTGGCGCGCGTTCGAGGGCCGATCCGGACGGCGCCGGACGGCCGGGAGGAGCAGCCATGGGAGGAGATTCCCATCCAAAGGTGATCATCTACAGCGACGGCGGTTGCCGGCCCAACCCCGGTCCCGGCGGCTGGGGCGCCGTGATGCTCTTCCCCGGCAGGCCTCCCGTGGAGCTCTCGGGCCACGAGGACGACACCACCAACAACCGCATGGAGCTGACGGCGGCCCTGGAGGCCCTCCGCGCCCTGGACCGGCCCCACGACGTCCGGATCGTCACGGACTCCCAGTACCTCAAGAAGGGCATCACCCAGTGGCTCTCGGGCTGGCGGGCCCGGGGATGGAAGACGGCCTCCAAGGCGTCCGTCAAGAACCGGGACCTCTGGGAGGCCCTGGACAAAGAGCTTTCCCGCCACAAGGTCTCCTGGGAATGGACCCGCGGCCACACGGGACACAGGTGGAACGAGCGCGCCGATGAGCTGGCCACCGAAGCCATGGGCCGGCCGGAGCTGCCCCTGGAAGATCCCGAAGCGGTCCACCTCTTCGTTGCGGTGGCTCACTCGGGCAAGCGCGACGTCGGCACCTGGGCGGCCCGGCTACGGTGGCGCGACAAGGAAAGGGAGGCGACGGGGACCGTCCCCGGCGCCTCCGCCAACCAGATGCACATCGTTTCCGCCATCCGGGGACTCGAGATGCTCCGCCGTCCCTCCACGGTCCACCTCTACACGGTCTCGTCCTACCTCAAGGATGGTGCCACCACCTGGATCCGGGGCTGGAAAGCCCGACGATGGCGGACCCGCGACGGCGATCCCGTCCGCCACGCCGACCTCTGGCGCCGCCTGGAAACCCTGGCATCACGGCACCAGGTGACCTGGCACGTCGTGCCCGAGAGCGACGCCCCCGAGGAGCTCAAGGCCGTCAAGGCCGCCGCCCGCGAAGCGCTCCGGCAGTGAAGCTCCCGGCAGCCGCGGCGGCACCGACACCGTGGACCTCCCGGCGCCCTCCGAAGGGCACCGGTCCCCGCCGGGCCGGATCCCTGGTGCGTCGAAGGCTCAGCAGACGGCGTCGAGTGGTCCCGGGACGATGGTCAGGCTGGACTCCTTGAAGCCGAAGCCCTGACTCTCCAGTTCGTCCAACACGGGCTCCGCGATCTCGGGTAGCACGGGGATCTGAACCCCCGTCGCCGAGATCTTGCCCGACACCACCCGTTGGGCGGCGATGGCCGCGGGGAGGCCCACGGTCCGTGCCATGGCCTGGTCACCCCATGGGTCTCCCGTGGCCACGAGCCGGGAGGTCAGGATCTGCGTGCTGCCGTCCGGGAAGGCCACCGTCAGGGTGTGCTTGAGGACGACCAGGTCGCGCTCGCCCTGCTGGTAGAACATCAGCCTCTGCAACCGTTCCGCCAGGAGGTCCAGGGGGGCGGCGTCGCGGCCCCCGATGGGCCGGTCCGAAAGCAGGCCGGCCCACTCCAGACGCGCCACCAACGGATCGTCGGGGTCGACGCCCAGGATCCGCGCCACGCGGTGGGCGGCTGCGCCCGTGCCGTCCTCGTCGTACCGGCCGGCAAGGTCCGCCCAGGTCGTCCCCTCGGGCCACCGGCGCTCTTCCAGGTCCAACAGCCCCAGGTCCGCCGTGGCCTTTAGGGTCTCGCACCAGCCGGGGTACCGGATGGTGCCGCGAAAGAAGCCCTCGGCCCCCTCCAGCCCGTACGCATCCACGTAGGCCATGGCGTTGCGGTTCGGGTAGATCTCGAAGGTCCCCAGCTCCTCCACCTCGTACCGCCACCGGTGCTCGAAGAGCTCGGCGCCGGAGATCTCCACCTCCCGGCCAGCCCGCAGGTACCGGGCGGGCTGGAGACCCGCCAGCAGCACGCCCCGCGGGTGCCAGGAGAACTTGTAGCCCCAGGGGTTGGTGTTGGCGTCGGGCGCCGGGAGCCCGCCGCAGCAGCTCATGAAGCGCTCCACGGTGCCGCCCGCCGCCCGCACCCTGCGGACCATGCGCACGGCGGACATGTGGTCGATCCCCGGGTCCAGGCCCACCTCGTTGAGCAGGAGCACACCGTTGCGCTGCGCCTCGTCGTCCAGCTCCAGCATCTCCGGAGGCGTATAGGAGGTGTTGATGAAGGGACGCCGCTCCTTGACGCACAGCCTGGCGATGCCCGTGTTGAGCGCCGCCGGGAGCAGTCCCACGACGGCATCGGCCTCGAGCACCAGGGGGCGAACCGTTGCGGTATCCGTCGCGTCCACCCGGAGGAGAGCCCCACGGGGGTGGGACTCCAGTAGCCCCTCCACGCCTGGGCTCGCCTGGAGCGACGCGGCCACCACGCGGTTGTTCCCCCGGGCCAGGAGATACCGGATCAGAGGGCGCGCCACCCGGCCCGCCCCGAGCACCAGGATATTGTTCATGGTCCACCCCCGTTCGCGAACCGGCCGAGAGACGTTTCGAGGTAACGGTAGTCCGGCGCCAGCTCCCCGCGGTGCACGATCACCGCGCGCCGGAGTTCGTCGGGCAGCTCCAGCTCCTCCAGCGGACGGTTCCAGTCGCAGCGGGCCACCGACGGAAGGAAGCGGAGCAGCTGATCGCCGAAGTGACGCGTCGCCTCGGCCGGCAGCTCGCACGGGAGGTTGTCCACGGCCAGCACCACGACGCCCCGCCCCTCCAGCCCGTCGATGGAGTCGCCGGTGAAGGGGTCGTAGACGAAGACCGGATTGCCCGGATCCGTGGCGCGAACTGTCGCCTCGACGGAGCCGTCGATGTCACAGGTGATGTCGGCGATGACCCGAAGCCGCGGTTGCCCACCCTTGAACAACGTTCGCAGCTGTTCCCGGCTGACCAGCCGGGGCTGTCCCGGTTCCCAGTACACGGCGTTGAACAGCAGGGTCAGGTGAGGCAGCCACCGGTCCATGATGGACCGGTACCGATCGGGATGCGCGTCGAGCTCAAGGGCGTCGAAGCCTCCGCCCGCACGTACAAGCCGATCGGGGCGCCGGAAGGTCACGGCGTAGATCAGGTTGGGGGGGCGGTCCGTCTCGCCCGCCAGATCCGCCAGCTCTTCGGGCTCCACACGCTCCAGCGGGAGCCGCGAGATCACCTCCCAGACCCCCTGAGCCACGCTTCCCGAGCCCATGACGCCCAGGACCACCGGGCCCAGCCCCGCGGGAAGTCCGATACGGCGGATCCGGTCACCGACCTCGGTCAGGTGCCGAAGTGCCTCGTCCAGGTTGCTGTAGGAGAAGGCCCGCCGGACCTCCGCCAACGGCGTCCGGATTCCCTCCGCCATCAGCCGCCGCCCCAGGGCCCACAGTCCGTCGACGGCTCCGGCGTAACCCGCGTGACGGCTGAAGAAGATCAGCCGCCTCCCCTGCCGGTCGGTGACCCTCTCGTAGTCCACCAGGGTACACGCCAGCTCCAGGTGCCGCCGAAGCGCGGGCATGTTCTCAGGCTGTCCCTTGATGACGTGGGCAAAGTAGAGGTAGGTCCGACCGGCCAGGAGAGCCTCGGGCGGAATCTCCTTGACGCCGAGGATCACCCGGCAATCCGAGAGGTCCCCTGCCAGCTCCGCGCCTGCGCCCAGGTACTCCTCCTGGGGAAACACGCGCAGGGCGGAGGGCTCGATCAGGACCCTCACTCCGTGTTCCCGCACCAACTGGGCCACGTGGCCCGGCGCCAGGGGCGCCCGGCGTTCCCACCGGTTCTTGGTCTCCGCACGGATTCCCAGGACGTTGCGAGCCATCGCCACCCCCCGGGAAAAGTATACGTATACGTCCGGGTGGTTGTGACACGGACGGATGTGATAGAAGACGAGGCATGACGGAGCTTCGACGATCCTGGAGACCGGGCTACGTCCGGCTGGCGCGCAGCGGGGAGCTTGAGCGGCGAGCGGACGCGCTGGAGGCCATGCTGCACGACTGCACGATCTGTCCCAGGGAATGCCACGTGGACCGTTTCACGAGGCTCGGCACCTGTGCCACGGGGCCCGATCCCGTCGTCGCCTCCTGGACGCCCCACTTCGGCGAGGAACCGGTCATCTCCGGGAACATGGGCTCGGGTACCGTCTTCCTGGCCAACTGCAACCTGCGCTGCGTCTTCTGCCAGAACCATGACATCTCCCAGTGACCGAAGGATTTCATGGGAGAGGCCATCACGGCCGAGGAGCTGGCCTCCATCCAACTGGCCCTGGCCGACCGGGGCTGCCACAACATCAACTGGGTCTCGCCCACCCACCAGGTACCGCAGCTTGTCCGGGCCCTGGCCATGGCGGCCCACCGTGGCCTCCGTCTTCCCATCGTCTACAACACGAACGCCTACGACTCGGTGGAGGTCCTCCGTCTCCTGGAGGACGTCGTCGACATCTGGATGCCCGATCTCAAGTACGCCGACGCCGAGGCATGCCACATGGCATCCCGGGTGGACGACTACCCGCAACGGGCGCGGGCGGCCCTGCGGGAGATGTACCGCCAGGTGGGCGACGCCTGGGAAACGGGGCCCGGCGGTACCCTGCGCCGCGGCCTGCTGGTGCGAATCCTCGTTCTTCCCAACGACCTGGCAGGCGTCGAGGACAGCCTCCGCTGGATCGCCTCGGAGCTCTCCCCCCATGTGGCCATCTCCCTGATGGCCCAGTACTACCCGGCCCACCTGGCCGCCTTGCCGGGCCGCTACCCTCTCCTCTCCCGGCCCATTTCCGCCGGTGAATGGGACCGAGCCCTGGCGGCCCTGGAACGGTTCATGGACGGAGAGAACTGCTACATCCAGGATTACCGCCAGGCGCCCGCCTACTACCGGCCCGATTTCTCCGACCGGCTGCACCCCTTCCCCGACATGGACGATTTCGTCGACGGATCCTGACCCGGCGTCTCCAACGGCAGTTCATGCCGCGCTGCGCCAAAGTTTTCGTGGGCGTTTGCGGTATCCTAGCGTGCGTTGCGACGGCGCCACGGGCGCCGGCGGAGCAGGAGCACCATGCGGAGTCTCGTCAGCTTCCTCGTTCTGCTGAGCGTCAAGTACGTCAGCAAGATCTTCTTCCGCTTCAAGGTGGAGTGGGTCGGGGGCCGTCCGGTCGATCCCTGGGGGGACCTCCGCGTGCTCGCCGTGCTTCACCACACCAGCCTCTACGAGCCGATCCTGGTCGGCGCCGCCGAGAACGCCCTCCTCTGGCGGGTTGCACGTTACGGCGTTCTTCCCGTGGCCGCCAAGACCATGCGGCGGACCGTCGGTCTTTTCTTCCGTCTCCTGGCCAACCAGGTGGTCGTGGTCACCCGCAAGAAGGACCATACCTGGCAGCAGGTGCTGGACGCCGTCGAGGGCGACTCGACGGCCCTTCTCGTCATCCTCCCGGAGGGCCGGATGATGCGTCCCAACGGCCTCGACTCCGAGGGCAAACCCATGACCGTCCGGGGCGGAATCGCCGACATCATCCGGTCCATACCCAGCGGTTTCATGCTGATGGTCTACAGCGGTGGGCTGCACCACATCCAGGCCCCGGGGGAGCTGCTGCCTCGCCCCTTCAAGACCGTGCGTCTCCGCCTGGAGCTCCTCGACATCGCAGCCTACCGTGAGGAGCTGATGGCGAAGTCCGGCGAGGAGGCGTTCAAGCGAGCCGTCATCAAGGACATGGAGCGTCGCCGCGACACCTACTGTCCCACCGAGCGCCCCCTGGGCCGCCTCTCCTCCAAGCAGGAGCCCCACGACCAGCGCCGCGGCGCCGCCTGAGCCTTCGACCCTACCCCGCCGACAACCTCCACAGCAGCAACGCCGCCAGCGTCTTGGCATCCTGGATCTTGCCACTGAGGATCAGCTCCTCGACCTCCGCCATGGGAAGCTGGACGGCCTCGAGAAACTCGTCCTCGTCCGGAGAGGAATCCTCCACGGGCTCCAGTCCCGTCGCCAGGAAGACGTGGATGATCTCGTCCGTGAAGCCGGGTGTCGTCAGCAGGCTCCCCAGCTGCCGCCAGCTCCCGGCCGCGTATCCCGTCTCCTCCGCCAGCTCCCGCCGGGCACAGACCAGGGGCTCCTCGCCCGGGTCCAGCTTTCCCGCGGGAAGCTCCAGGAGGACCCGGCCCACCGGATAACGGTACTGCCGCACCAGCAGGACACGCTCCTCCTCATCGAGGGCCAGCATGACCACAGCACCCTGATGCCGGATGACCTCCCGGATCGTCTCGTGGCCGTTGGGCAGACGCACCCGGTCGACCTCCAGGTGGACGATCTTGCCGTCGTAGATCACTTCCCCGCCGATCCGTTCCTCGCGAAGGTTGTCATCCCGGTCCATCCCCGCCTCCATTCCGCCCATTGTCGGGCGCCATCCACGCCGCCAGCTCCGGACTCCCGTCCGGAAGCCCCGGACCAACCAGCTCGACGACCCGCCGCGCCTCCGCGTCAGGGGGGAGGTGGGCCAGGCCCAGGGTATCGCAAGCCAGTGAGGGCGCCAGCTCCAGCCAGTCTTGCAGGTGCCCGTGCCCGGAGAGGCGCGCCGCCACCCGGGTTCCCGGCTCCAGAAGCGTGCAGTCCACCAGGGCCAGATTGGCGTCCAGGAGCCCGGGGTCCGCCCGGAAGGGCTCCACCGTTCCGTCGCCGGAGAACACCACGTCGGGCCGGCCGCCGGCGGGCCCGACGGCCCAGCCCAGGGAGGGCACCGTGTGCCGCACGGCGAAGGCCCTGGCCTCTCCCCCGCCCTCCAGCGAAACGGTCTCTCCGGCGGCCACGCCGACGAGCACCTTCTCCAGATCGACCCGCCGCCGGACGCCGTCGAGATCGGGCCAGATGCGGAGCGCCTCGAGCAGCTGCTCCCTCCGTTCCGCCGGCAGGACCACCCGGGTCGGCGCTTCACCGTGGCGGCGGGTGTTGGCCGACAGCCAGGCGACCAGACCGGCCACGTGGTCCGAGTGGCAGTGGGTCAGGAGCACCGTACTCTGGGCCGCAAGGATCGCCGAGCAGCGGCCCATGTCGACGGCCACACTGAAGCGGGGCACGGCGAAGGCCGTGGCCAGGGCTGCCACGGAGCCACCGATGACCGCGGTCCCGCCAGCGTCCCAGTGCAGCTCCCACCGGTCGCCTCGGACCATGGTGGGGAAGAGCACTCCACGCTCCGGCCGCCCCTCTCCTCGGTTCGTCACGACCGGCTCGCCATCCTTTTCACACGCCCAGGTACCCCGGGAGATCGGCGATGGAGTCCAGGACGGCCTCCGGCGGCCGATCGAGCCCGTCCAGGTCCTCCTCCCGGAAGCTCCCGGTCCGCACGGCCACCGCGCGACACCCGGCCGCCTGACCGCCCCGCACGTCGTTGAGCACCGCATCGCCCACCACGAGGACCCGCTCCAGGGGCACCCCGAGGGCCCCGGCCGCGGTCTCGAAGAAGGCGGGGCTGGGCTTGCCCACCAGGATCGCTCCCTTCCCGCTGGCGTACTCCAGGGCGGCGACGAAGGGACCGGCGTCCAGCCGAATCCCGTCCCCGGGGTTCCAGAAACGGTTCTTGTGAACGGCCACCAGACCGGCGCCCCCCAGGAGGGCGCGGAATGCCGTGTCCATCCGTTCGAAGGTCCAGGCTTCGCCCAGGTCTCCAACGACCACATGATCCGGGGAGACCTCGTCCCGTTCGAACTCCGCGAACTCTTCCCACGCCGCCTCGGGCAGCAGGAGCATCAGGCGCCGTGCCCCCTCCCGGCGCAGCCAGGCCGCCGCAGCACGCGGCGCCGTGTGCAGTTCCTCCTCGTCCACTTCGATTCCCATGGCCCGCATCCGCCCCACCAGGACGCTGCGGGGGTGCCGGGTTGTGTTGGTGGCGAAGACCACGGGAATCCCGGCGCGCCGCAGTCGGCGGATGGCCTCCGCGGCGCCGGGGATCGCCGAGCCGGCCGTGTAGACGGTGCCGTCCAGGTCGATGATGCAGCCCGGCGGGGTCTCCGCCGTGACTTCGTCCCTGCCGCCGCCAGATCCGGAGACTCCCTGCGCGCCCATGGCCATATTCACTCCTCCGTCAGGACGCGAAGGAACTCATCCTCCAGGACCTGCCGCCGCCAGCCCGTCAGGCCGCACGCACCCAGCCCTCCGGATTCGGCACCCCGGCGATCACAGGTGGCGACCTTCTCCACCATGGCTCGTGGGCACAGGAGCCCCGAGGGAATGGAAAGCCGTTCCGCCACGGCGTCCCGCGCCGCCGACAGCCGTTTTATGCGGTCCTTGACCTCGGAGGTCAGCCAGGTGTCATTCCTCTCGTGGCGCACCCTCGGGGGCGCCGCCTCGGGGTTGCCCAAGACCGTGAGCACCTCACGGCCCCACCGCCGGGCAAAACGGGGACCGAGCCCCCGGATGCGGGCCAGCTCCTCCAGGGTCTTTGGACGGGTCGTCGCCAGCTCCACCAGCGACGAGTTTCCCAGGATCCGGAAGGGCGGAAGGTCCAGTCGCTGCGCCGTGGCGTCACGCCACTGAAAGAGGGTGTAGGCCAGGTCGCGATGGACACCGCGGAGCGCGCGCACACCCTTGACCCGCTCGAAGGCCAGGGGATCAGGCTCCGGCTGCACGAACCGGATCTCCTCCAGCTTGAGGAACTCCTCCTGGGCCCAGGACCAGCGCCCCAGCTCCTCCAGCCGGCGTCGCAGCCGGGCCGCCAGCTCCTCCAGGAAGGCCGTATCGGCCGCGGCGTAACCCAGCATGCCGTCTGGGAGGGGGCGCTGCCCCCAGTCGGCCCTCTGGAACCGCTTGTCCAGAGTGATGCCGAACTCCTGCTCGATCAGGGCCGCGAGACCGGTGCGGGGCTCTCCCAGGAGCTGCGCCATCACCTGTGTGTCCTGGAGACCGCGGATCCGCCCGTCGAAATCCCGGTCGAGCACCCGGAGATCGTAGTCGGAGCCGTGCATCAATACGGTCACGCCGGGATCGGCCAGCACCTGGAGCATGGGCTCCAGCTCCTCGCGCTCCATGGCCAGGGGATCGATCAGGAAGTGCCGTCCCGCCGCCGTCACCTGGATCAGGCAGACCTTGTGGAAGTAGGCGTGGAGGGAGTCGGCCTCCGTGTCCAGCGCCATTCTGCCGGCCTCCCGGCATACTTCGGCAACTTCAGCCACCGCCTTGGCCTCCGCAACCCACGACGGACGAAGCCTGTCCAACATGGTTCGGCATGGTAGCAGAGCCACCCCTCCCCCATGGGGATCCCCAGCCCTTCTGGCCCGCATCGGCCGGCCGTGGGTGACGACGGCGACCGGGGCGCCTCGAAGGTGAAGAGACGCCGGCCATGATGGAATCGATCGCCGTCCGCGGCGGAGAACGGCCTTCGGGACACCGGAGCCCCAAGGAAGCCGGCAACCCACCTCGTTGACCGGAACAGCCCGTCCAGCTAGCATCCCCCCGTGATACCGAACCCTCTCCGGCCCCGGCTCTCAACGGCCTTCCATGGTGAACGGGCGCCCCTCGCGGCCCTGCTGGCGTTTCTTCTCCTGGGCGCAGGCATGGCCGGGGCTCGCCAACCTCGGACCGCGGAGATCCGGCCCTGGGTCCTCGAGCATACGGCGGCCGGGCAGTCGGCGGAGTTTCTGGTGGTGCTTCGAGACCAGGCCGATCTGGCGCCGGCGCGGCGGTTACGTACCAGGATCGCCCGGGGGCGCTTCGTCCACGACCGCCTCGTGGAGACCGCCCGGCGCAGCCAGGCCTCCCTGCGTTCCTGGCTGGATCGCCGGGGCATCGCCCACCGGGACTTCTTCATCGTCAACGCGCTCCTGATCCGAGGAGACCGCCAGCTCGTCGAGGAGCTCGCGCGCCGGCCCGACGTTGCCAGGATCGAGGGCAACCCCCGCATCCGCGTGGACCTCCCGGAGCCCAATTCCCTCGCGTCCATCGCCTCCGCAGGCTCGGCGGCCGGCGTCGAGTGGAACATTCAACGGACCCGCGCGCCGGAGCTCTGGGCCAGGGGAATCACCGGCCAGGGAATCACCGTCGGTTCCCAGGATACGGGAGTCGACTGGACCCACCCGGCCATCAAGAACCAGTACCGCGGATGGGACGGCACCACCGCACACCACGATTTCAATTGGCACGATGCCATCCATGCCAACGGCGGTTTCTGCGGGGAAGACTCCCCCGTACCCTGCGATGCCCACGGCCATGGCACCCACACCGTCGGCACGATCGTCGGAGACGACGGGCTCGGCAACCAGATCGGCATGGCTCCCGGCGCCCGGTGGATCGCTTGCCGCAACATGGACGGTTCGGGATACGGATCCCCGGCCACATACCTGGAGTGTTTCGAGTTCTTCCTGGCACCCTACCCGGTCGACGGCAGCCCCGGGGACGGAAATCCCGACCTGGCGCCGGACATCACCAACAACTCCTGGACCTGTCCTCCCGAGGAGGGCTGTTCCTGGGCCACCCTGGGCGCCGCAATTTCCGCCCAGCGGGCGGCCGGCATCCTGACGGTCGCCGCCGCGGGGAACTCGGGCCCTGGCTGCGGCACCATCGACGAACCGCCGGCCCTCTACCCGGCGACCTTCACCGTCGGTGCCACCAATGAACTGGACGGCCTCGCACTCTTCTCCAGCCGCGGTCCTGCCACGGCCAACGAGGCGGCGCCCGATCTGATCAAGCCGGACATCGTGGCGCCGGGTGTCGATGTCCGCTCCGCCGTTCCGGGCGGCGCCTACGCCCTCATGAGTGGAACCAGCATGGCCTCCCCCAACGTGGCCGGCGGAACCGCCCTCCTGTGGTCGGCCTTCCCCTTTCTCCGGGGCCATCCCGTCACCACCGTGCAGCTGCTGGAGGCGACGGCCACCCGCCTCGGCACCATCGTCGAGAACTGCGGGGGCGATTACGTCAACGGGCCCAACAACTCCTGGGGCTACGGCCTCCTGGATCTGGAGTCCGCCTACCTGGCCGCCCGCCGGCGCCAGGAGCAACCCCTGGCCCGCCTGCCATGGTGGCGGGCCGTCCCGGCGGCAGACGGCGCTTCCGGCCCCTGATGCCGCCCGGAGGAACGCCCTTCCTCCATCCCATTTCCTCTCCCGGGTTTGACCCCCTATCGCCGGAGGGCTATGATGCCCCCACATTCCGGTAATCTCCAGGGAAAGCCCGACTTGATCCAGGGTTGGGCGGAGGGGTTGCCATTCTGGAGGTCTTCCCACCATGATCACGAAATCTCGATTCCCCTTGATGACCACCCTCCTGCTGGCCGTACTGGTGGTCACAATCGGTTCTCCCGCCATGGCCCAGGACTCCCGCCGGGCACCGGTGCATCCGTGGGTTCTCGACCACACGGCCAACGGGGCCAGTGCCGAGTTTCTGGTCATCCTCAAGGATCAGGCCGACCTCTCACCGGCGAAGCTCCTGCCGAACAAGGCGGCGCGGGGACGCTTCGTCCGCGACGCCCTCTGGCAGACGGCCCAGCGCTCCCAGGCGGGGCTCCGCTCCTGGCTCGAGGCCAGGGGAATCTCCTACCGCCCCTTTTACATCGTCAACGCCCTCCTGATCCGTGGGGACCGCACGCTTGTCGAGGAGCTTTCCCGCCGTCCCGACGTGGACAGGATCGAGGGGAACCCCGTCATCCAGAACGATCTCCCGCATCCCACGGCCGCCGACCGCGCCGACGCCCCCAACGGCGTGGAATGGGGCATCGCCCGCACCCACGCACCGGATGTCTGGGCCATGGGATTCACGGGGCAAGGGGTGGTGGTCGGCGGACAGGACACGGGGGTGGACTGGACACACCCGGCCATCAAGAACCAGTACCGCGGGTGGAACGGCACCACGGCCGACCACGACTACAACTGGCACGATGCCATCCACGACTCCACGGGCAACCCCTGCGGCAACGACGCCACACAGCCCTGCGACGACTACGGGCACGGCACCCACACCATCGGCACGGTCGTCGGAGACGACGGCGCCGGGAACCAGATCGGCATGGCCCCCGGCGCCGAGTGGATCGCCTGCCGGAACATGGACAACGGGGCGGGAACCCCGGCACGCTACCTCGAGTGTTTCGAGTTCTTCCTGGCCCCCTACCCCATCGGCGGCACGCCCGCCCAGGGTGATCCTTCCAAGGCGCCCGACGTGACCAACAACTCCTGGGGCTGCCCCCCCTCGGAGGGCTGCTCCTGGGACACGCTGCAGAGCGCTGTGGAGGCCCAGCGAGCCGCCGGGATCATGACCGTCGTCTCTGCCGGGAACTCCGGCCCCTCCTGCGGTTCGGTCGCGGATCCTCCGGCCATCTACGATGCCTCCTACTCCGTGGGCGCCACCGACTCGTCCGACAATCTGGCCTCCTTTTCCAGCCGTGGTCCGGCCTCCAACAACCAGGACAACCCCAACCTCGGCAAGCCCGACATCGTCGCGCCGGGCGTTGACGTCCGTTCGTGTGTCCCGGGCGGCGGCTACCAGAGCTGGCAGGGGACCAGCATGGCCGGACCACACGTGGCGGGCGCCGTCGCCCTCGTCTGGTCGGCGCGCCCGGACCTCAAGAACGACCAGACCGCGACGGAATCCCTGCTCAACGGCGCGGCCTATCGGCTCCCCGGCATCGTCGAGGGCTGCGGCGGCGACTACGTCAACGGGCCCAACAACTCCTGGGGCTATGGGCTGGTGGACGTCAAGGAAGCCCTGACCGAGGACATTACCCTTGAGGCGACGGACCTCGCCGTCACCGAGACCAGCGGGAACGGTAACGGCGTGCTGGAAGCGGGAGAGGTCTTCAGCCTCTCCCCCAGCTGGCACAACCCGGGGACCCTCCCCGTTCCCAGCGTGACGGGCAGCGCCTCCATGGAGACCGGAATCCTCCCGGCCAAGACCACCGCCGGCTACGGCTCCATCGCCGGCGGCACCACGGTTTCCTGCACCGAGCTGAACGACTGTTACTCCGCGAGGGTGGCCTCGACTCGCCCCCCCGGCCACCTGGACCGAACGGTGGTCGAGACCCTCTCGAGCGGCGAAACCCACACGTGGACACTTCACATCGGAGAGAGCTTCACCGACGTGCCGGTCGGTGCATGGGCTTACGATTTCATCGAGACACTCTTCCACAACGGCATCACGGCCGGCTGCGAAACCGATCTCTACTGCCCCGACGCCCATGTGAGCCGGTGGCAGATGGCCGTCTTCATCGCCACGTCCATGGCCGGTGATGCCACGGTTCCCTCCGTCGGCACGGTTCCGGACATGGGTCCGTACGATTGCAGCGAGGGCGGCCAGAGCGTCTTCGGCGACGTCCCGCCAACCGACTCCGGCTGCAAGTTCATCCACTACATCGCAGCCAAGGGCGTCACCGCTGGATGCGGCAACGGCGACTACTGCCCCTGGGACAATGTCTCCCGTTGGCAGATGGCCGTCTTCATGGCCAAGGCCATGGTCGGGGACAACCCCATCCCAACCTCAGGGACGGTTCCCGGAATGGGCGATTACGACTGCAGCGAGGGCGGCCAGAGCGTCTTCGGCGATGTTCCGCCGACGGACGACGGTTGCCCTTCCATCCACTACATCGCAGCTCAGGGGGTGACCGTCGGATGCGGCGGAGGCAACTACTGTCCAGACGACCAGGTGTCACGGGCCGAGATGGCCGTCTTCCTGACCAAGGGCTTCGACCTGCTGCTCTACGGCCCTTGAGGCAGGAATCGGTGGTCCGGGCCACGAGGTCCTAGGTGGGCAGGGCAGAGTGGGGGGCGGATCCCGAGTTCTTCGGGCCGCGCCATGCCTTCCGGGAAGAGCTCCTCCTGCGGGAGCTCCGGCGGCTCGTCGAGCCCGGCGGCCTCCACCTGGAGTGCGCCGCCGGCGTCGGCTCCCTCTCCCTCTCCCTGGCCCGATCGGGATACCGGGTCGTGGCGGCCGATGCCTCCCTCCGCTCCCTGGCGGTCCTCGCCGGCCGGGCCGCGGCCTCGGATCTAGCCGGCAGGGTTCATCCCGTGGCCGCGGACATCACCCGCCTCCCCTTCCGGGACGGCACCTTCGGCTCGGCGACGACGGCAGAGACCCTGGAACACATTCCGGACCATGGAGCGGCGACCGGAGAGCTGGCCCGTGTCCTTGGACCGGGCGGATGCCTTGCCGGCACCGTACCGGCCGGACCCAGGCAATGGTCCGCCTGGGACGACTGGGCCGGCCACCTCCGACGCTACACGCGGGAGTCCATGGAGGCCCTGCTCCGGGGCGCAGGTCTCGAACCCCACGTCAGCCCATGGGGATGGCCCATGACCCGCCTCTACGACGGGCTCTTCCTCAAACGGATCAACCGGCGCCGTCTCGAGACCGACGGCCCTCCCGGGAACGATCCCGCCCTGCGGACCGTCGAGCGAATGGGTCGCTCCCAACGGCTCGTCCGAGCGGTCAAAGGCTTCCTGTCCCTGGACCGCCTCTTCCTCGGCGTCCCCGGCGGCGTCGGCCTGCTCTTCTCCGCCCGCAAACCCCGGCGATAGCTGTTGGAGTTGTTTGCAGTGGCTCCCGCAACGTTCCTCAAGGGAGATCGACAACGATCCGATCGCCCCGACGATGAAACAGGGGGAGAAGCGGCCCCGACAGGGCCGCCCGAACGAGCATTCCCGCGTAGCTCAGCTCCCCCCGGACGACGCGGACGAAGAGGGCGCAGAGGATCCGGTTCCGGAAGATGATCGAAAAGCCCGTTTTCGGGTGCTTGTAGAGGAGCTCGGCCAGTTTCCGGGCCAGGCGGAAGGGCCCGTGGAGCCGCCGCCACACCTTCCGGGTGTAACCCTCCATCTCCTCCCCCCGTTCCAGGAAGCGCTGGACGGTCTCGGCGGCCATGTGGCCCGTCATGAAGGCGAAGGCGATCCCCTCGCCGGTGATGGGATCGACGGCGTCCGCCGCGTCGCCGGCCAGGATGATGCGCCCCCTGGCCAGCGAACGCCGCGTGCCGCCCAGGGGTAGGCGGAACCCACGCTGCCGGTAGGTCTCGCTACCGGCCAGCTCAGGCCACTCGCCGACGAAGGAGGCGTAGGCGTCCCTCGGGTGCCACCCGGGGTCCTGCTCGACGAAACCTCCGATGGAGCACCGCCCCCGCTTGGGGAAAATCCACCCGTAGCCGCCGGGAAAGGGCCGGAGGTCGAAGAGGGCCGGAGGCTCCTCCTCTCCACCGTCGAGCCATGCCTCACCCTCGTAGGCCGTGATGAACTCGCGATCCTCCCAGCCGGGGATGCCGCGGGTGACCACGCTCCCGACACCGTCCGCCCCGATGACGGCCGAGGCCAGCACGGGACCGCTGTCCGTCAGGACCCGCACGTGGGCGACGTCCTCCACCACCCCGCTCACGCCGCAGCCCTGCTGAACCGTCACGCTTTCCAGGCCCCCGACCAGCTCCAGATGGGCTGCGTCGAAGCTCTCCCGGTGAACGGTCCAGGCGACGGGCCGGCGGGTCCGGATCAGGGTCCGCTGCTCGGGACCGTAGGCCAGCAGGGCGCGATCGATGGTCAGCTCGAAGAGCTCCCGCAGCTCCTCCGGGATGTACGGCGCCGCCTTGACCGTGATCCCGCCGGCGCAGGGCTTCCAGCGGGGAAAGCGGGCCCGGTCCAGCAGCAGGACACGACGGCCCAGCTTCCCCAGCGTCCAGGCGGCATGGCAGCCGGCAGGTCCGGCGCCAACGATGACGACGTCCCAGCGTTCCGGGGTCAGGGCCATGGCGACGCCCTCCCGATCCCTTGCACGCGGCCGGACGACGTGGGGTTCATCTTTCCACGCCCCCTCACCGATCCGGCGGCACGACGGGGACACTCCCGTCCGTCGACTCCTGCACCAGGTAGAGGGGCCGGCGCTTGACCTCGTCGAACACCCGGCCGATGTATTCACCGAGAATCCCGATCATGATCAGCTGGACGCCGCCGAGGAAAAGCAGGGAGGCCATGATGGAGGTATAGCCGGGCCAGTTGATCCCCATGAGCTTGAGCACGATGACGACGACGATGTAGCAGAAGGCCAGGAAGGACACGAGGAATCCGGTCCATGTCGCCAGGCGCAGGGGAAGCATGGAGAAGGAGGTGATGCCGTCCAGGGCAAAGCGGAACATCTTGCGAAGGGGGTACTTGGTCTCCCCGGCGTGGCGGGGGTGGCGCCGGTACAGCACCGGGGTCTGAGGAAAGCCGGCCCAGGCCACCAGGCCCCGGATGAAGCGGTTCCTCTCGGGCAGCGCGCGGAAGGCGGCCACGGCCCGCGGCCCCATCAACCGGAAGTCACCCGTGTCCACGGGAATGTCGACGTTTGTAATGGCGTGGAGCAGCCGGTAGAAGCCTGCGGCCGTGGCCCTCTTGAAGACGGTCTCTCCCTCGCGCTTCTCTCGCTGGGCGTAGACGACCTCCCACCCTTCGCGCCACCTGGCGATCATCTCGGGAATGACCTCCGGGGGGTCCTGGAGATCGGCATCGATGATGACGACGGCCCGGCCCCGGGCGGCATCCACCCCGGCGGTGAGGGCCGCCTGGTGCCCGAAGTTCCGGGCGAAGCGCACGCCCCGCACCCGCGGGTCCTGCTCCGCCATCCGCGCGATGACTTCCCAGGTGGCGTCGCGGGAACCGTCGTCGACGAAGAGCACCTCGAAGCCGTCGACCACCCCATCCAGCACAACCTTCAGGCGCTCGAACATGGGCTCGACGTTCTCCTCCTCGTTGAAGGCGGGAACGACGACGCTGAGCTCGGGCCCGTCACTCATTCGGCACCTCCATCACCCAGAGCTTCCCGGAAAGATCTCCCACCACCAGTGTACGCGTTCGCCCGTCCCACGCCAGCCCCGTCGGCTCGATCTCCGGGGAATCCAGGGCGATGCGGTCGGTACGCTCCCCCCGGATCCTCCAGAGACACCGCCCCGGCGTGTCACTGACCAGCCAGTCTTCGGACCCCAGCACGGCGATCTGGGGCCGCGAGTAGAACTCCCGCCACGCTCCGGGAAGCGGAACGATCCGGAGCACCCGTCCGTCGGTCCCCAATAGCTGGACCCTGCGGTTCCCCGTGTCGCAGACGGCCAGGGCGTCGTCCCCGACCCAGGCGACGCCCACCGGTTCGTTGAACTGTCCCGGGCCGTTTCCGGCACTCCCGACGACGGTGGGCTTCCCGTGGCGGGGGCCGTAGAGCACGAGACGCTTGTTGCCCGTGTCGCTGACGGCGACGGCGCCGTCCCGCCGGACCGCGACCCCCCGGGGGCCGTACCAGCCTCCGGGCGGCGGCGGCAGCTCGGTCATGGCGGCCGTTTCCGGATCGAGCTCCAGGACCCGATGATGCCAGGTGTCCGTCACGACCAGCCATCCCGATTGCATCCAGGAGACGCTTTCCGGCCGGTCCAGCGACGGCGACGGCCGCAGGACCACCTTCCCCGTCTTCGTGTCGAGGACGGTCAGCCGCGAGAGGGCCGTGTCGGAGACGGCAAGGAGATCGCCACGAAGGGCCACGCCCCGCGGCTCCCCGATCTCGCCCCCGCCGATGAGGCGAGCCCGCGTGCATCCCAGCTTCCCAGCCAGCGCTCCGGGGACGGGCACCTCCTTCGAGGGCGGCGGTGGTGGGCCACGGTGGAAGACGATGACGTCCGTCGAGCCCAGCCCGCCCCACGGCACCCTGGTCAGGGCGTAGCGCACGGCCTCCAGTACCGTCGGCGGGCGCTGGTACATCAACCACCACGCCCGGAGGGGAATCCGCTCCCGGCTGTACCCCGGACCGAGGAGCTTCCGGATGCCGGCCTCCTCCTCGGGATCGCAGACCACCAGGGCCGGCCGCACACCCGGCACCGGGCGGCTCCAGCGAACCGCAAGGTCACGCCAATACCACATGAATGGCCAGACGGCCTGCCCCGAAACGGCGGCCACCGGCCCCTTCTCCTCCCCCACCTCCAGGGCGACGCCCTCCCGTGCCACGGCGCGGGTCTCCGGCGTCGTCTGGACGAAGATCAGGGCCTCGACGCGACGCCGCGCCGGCGAGATCTCGTCGAGGACGAAGGAGGCCGTCAGGGAGGTGACGGCCGTGGCCGCCAGGGCCAGGCCCGCCACCACGCGCCCCCGGCGAGAGCCCCGGGGACCGAAGGTGTGGGCCAGCTGAAGGCCGGCCAGTGGGATGAAGGCCCACACCTGGTGCACCCCCAGCCACGGCGTTTTCTCGCCCAGGTAGCAGTAGAGACCCACCGAGCCCAGGGAGAAGCTGAGGAGGAAGACCTCCAGGGGGCGCATCCGGCCCCTCCGGCGCACGCCCCAGACCAGGGCCGCCCCAATGGGAAGGAAGCCGTAAATGGCCAACCTGGGAAGGTGGTACCACCAGGGTCCGCCGACCCTGTGGATGTTGTGCTGGTGCCACCAGTAGGTGACGGCCTTGGCCGGATAACACCAGTCCGAGGGGAAGCTGAAACCGACGGTGTAGATGGGAATCGTGACGAGAACCACGACGGCGGCCGCCAGGCCGAGACCGGTCAGGTGCGCCCGGACCCAGCTCACCGCACGGCGCAGACTGGACATGGGCCCGAGATACAGGGCGACCACACCTGCCGAGAAGGCAGCCAGGGCGGCCGTCACGTAGGCGTTCTCCTTGGTCGCCAGGGCCAGGCCCGCCCACAGGCCAAGCTGCCACCAGGCGCCGCGCCGGCGCCGGAGCACGCCCAGAAAGGCGAGCGCCGCCGCCGAGGCCAGGGCCGCCTCCAGCACATCCATCCTCAGGAAGCGGCCGTAGTAGAGGAAGAGCGGCGAGATGGTGAAGAGCAGGCCGGTCCACCAGGCGCCGGACTCGCCCAACCGCCGCCGGAGCCCCCACGCCACAAACACCAGGGCGATGCCGGCCAGGGCGATGGGCAGACGTGCCGTGAAGTCCGAGTCCCCGAACACGGCGTAGGACACCGCCGTCAGGTAGTAGAGCAGCGGCCCGTGGTAGGTCGGGTCGTAACGGTAGGTTCCCGAGTGGAGCAGGTCCCAGGACAGCTTGGCGTGGATCGACTCGTCGTGGTGGAAGGACCGCTGACCCAGCACTGCCAGATGCAGGACGACCGACAGCAGGAGCAGCGCCACCCACGGCCACCTCCGGAAGAAGCCGCGGGCCCCTCCGGCGCTGGAAGGTTCACCGGCACTTCTCACCGCGCCCCGTCTCCCCCCCCGGCCTCACCTCCGAACCGGTAGAGCACCGTGCCGTCCTTCTGTCCGAAAACGGCCTTCCCGGCGCGGGCCACGGTCTCGAGGCCCTCCTCCGGAAAGCTCTGCCGTTCGAAGGGCCCCACGGCCACCAGGTCCGCGCCCGCCTGCTCCACGGCCCTGCGAATGGCCGCCACGTCCCCGGATGCATAGATCTCCCGGACCAACTTCCGGCGGCGATCGACCTCCGGAAGGAACCCGTTCCCCCGCCAGACCAGCTCGTGGTTGCCCCAACCGAGCACCGCCGGCACCCCGGAACCTGCAGAGAGCCGGGCATAGTCCGTGTACGCCCCACCGATGGCCTCCACGAGCACCGTTCCAGGGGGCTGCTTGCGGAGCTCGTGAATCGCTGCACGGTCTCCGGGGGTCATCCAGCCGAAGCCGTCCAGCCCCAGCGGCCTGTGGGTCACGAGACCGCTGGCCATGCCCGCCAGGTGAACCAGGCCCGGCGCCAGCAGCAGCGCGGCCACGGCCCACCGTCTCCTGCCCGGCGGTGTCCACCGCCGCAGAAGGACCGGGAAGGCCAGGGCCAGGAGAACCCACCCCTGGAACCACGACTTGAAGATCGTGTTCATCCGGTGGAGATCGGCGCCGTACGGATCTCGGACGAAAACAACCTCCGGGACAAAGAACAGAAACAGGCCCAGGGCGGCCAGGAGCACCGCGGGCCGCTCGGGTTTCTCACCTGGAGACAGCCCCTCCACGGTCAGCACGACGGCCACCAGCCCCGTCATCACGGCCACGGGCTTGCCGACGGCGGCCCCGGCCCGGACGGCCACGGCGCGTCGCCCGGTCCCCAGGGCGAGCCGCTTCTCCCGGTCCGCCCCGCCCCCCGCGGCTGCCACGGCCC